>DAOUUU010000169.1 GCA_030667985.1 Candidatus Krumholzibacteriota bacterium | reverse complement strand
GCGGAGTTCTGATCTATTCCGGGAGACTTCTTGCTATAAGGAAGGCTGCCGGGATGTGAAGAGGGTCAGTCCCGGTAGATATTCTTGATCGCGCCCCACGAGCTCTCATTCGCGGCTACGATCGATTCGAAGCTGAACCAATCCACGATGAAATCACCGCCGTCCACATACTCGAGCCTCACACGGTAGACCGGCTCGGTCAACAGGACGGGGCCGCTCCCTGCGGCGTAGATCTCGACACCTCATCCGTAGCAGCCCTTTCCCAGAAAATTGATATCAATCGTCTGAGTCACGCCGACGAGGGCGGGAGTCACGTGGAGTTTGAGATGGTAGGGAACGTTGAAGTCGCCCCAGCAGAGCATGAGAAACGAATATGTCCCGTAGGCCGATACGTTTATGTTGTACTCGGTCCACTCTCCCG
Organism: Candidatus Krumholzibacteriota bacterium; assembly: GCA_030667985.1. Taxonomy (GTDB): domain Bacteria; phylum Krumholzibacteriota; class Krumholzibacteriia; order Krumholzibacteriales; family Krumholzibacteriaceae; genus DAOUUU01. Next base: position 2,510 of record DAOUUU010000169.1, on the reverse strand, counting down.
GATAATCGAGCCCCTCGAGCCTCAAAAGGTACTTGCTGATCAGTTTGTACAGGCCCGACTCGTAGTAATCGACATAGGCCTCCGCCTCGACCTTGATCGTCTCCGAACGGACGGAAACGGGTGCCGTTGCGAGGGAGGCTATGAACAGGGAGATTATGATCAAACGTGCCGTTCGTGACATTGGCCGACCTTCAAGTCGAGCGGGATGTTCCTTGCTAAAATACTAGCAATCATAAAGCCGTCTGTCAATCGGTCAATCTGCCGTGTCGACGGGCTTGCCGATGAATCTGACCGCAATAAGGAGTAGGGCGATGGAAAGGGCGAGCGAGGCGATGACAGGTACCCCGAAAGCCGACAGGAGGTATCCGAGAACGAGCGAGACGCCTCCGACCGTCAGGGCGTAGGGGAGTTGTGTTCTGACATGGTCGATATGATCGGCTGATGATGACATCGAGGACATGATGGTCGTGTCGGAAATGGGCGAACAGTGATCTCCGAATACTGCACCCGACAGGATTGCTGCAATCGATCCCAAAAGGACCGGTTCGAACTCCTGACCGCTCATTCCAGCGCTCTCAGTGGTTCCGTAGACTAGCGGAATGACGATAGGGACCAGTATCGACATCGTGCCCCAGGAGGTTCCTGTCGAAAAGGAGATGCCCATCGCCAGGAGAAAGACGATCAGCGGCAGGTACTGCGGGGCGAGTGTGTCTGCGAGACTGTCGAGAAGGTAATCGGCCGTATGCAAGTCGGCGCATACCTTGCCGATGCACCAGGCTAGGACGAGGATGATGAAGGCCATGAGCATCGAGCGGATCCCGTTGACCAATGCGGTCATGGTTTCGGTCAGATTGAGGAGCCGTCTCGATAGGGCGATGATCGCAGCAACTATACATCCCGAAAACGATCCCCAGAGAAGAGCCTTGAAGGAGTCGGCCTCCTTGAGAGCATCCAGAAAGCCTTCTCCTGTCCTGCCCGCTTCGGCAAGCGAGTCGGATCCGGTCCGCCAGAGCCCTGCGAAGACGACTATTATTACGACAAGGATGGGAATGACTCCATGCAGCCAGTGGGGTTTCACTCCGGGAGCGGGAGATACACTCTCGGAATCGAGGTTTGACATAGGAACGGCTGTGTCGCTGCTGACCCTGCCGGTCGATCTCGCTCGGCGCTCGGCGCGTAGCATAGCGCCGTAGTCCCTTCCAGAGAGCACGATAAATAGCACGAAGAGCACGGAGAGGATCGGGTAGAAGCTGTAGGGAAGTGAGGCGACGAATGTCGAGAAAGGATTTCTTTCTACTCCCATCGTGCCGAAAGTCTGGCTTATCAGGGAGAGCTCGAACCCGATCCAGCTGGTTATGACGGCTAGCGCCGTGATGGGCGCTGCGGTCGAGTCGACTATATACGATAGTTTCTCTCTCGAGATGCGGAGTTTGTCGGTGAGCGGACGTGTGGAGTTGCCGACTATGAGGGTGTTGGTGTAATCATCGAAGAAGATCACGACACCCATCAGCCAAACCGAGAATTGTCCCCGTTTCGGGGTCGTGGCCAGTTTCGAGAGTTTGTCGACGATCCCCTGCATGCCTCCCATCCTTGAGGTGATTCCCACCATGCCACCGAGCAGGAGCGTAAAGAGTATGATCGAGATATGATCTCTTCCTTCGCCGGGGCCGGCGAGAGTTTCCAGGACGTAATAGTCGACTATTCTTAAGATGGAGGGAATCGGCTGATAACCGCTGAGAATAAAGCTGCCGAGCCATACTCCGGCGAGAAGCGCGAGGATGACCTGCCTGAATATCAGCGCAAAGAGTATTGCGGTGAGCGGCGGAAGGATGGAGAGGATGCCGTAGTCTGAACGGGCGGCTCCCGAACCTCCGGCTCCCTGCGCGGAAAAGGAGAAGAGAGCTGAAATCACGATAAGGGCGGCAGCTGCGAAAAACAGGCGGTGCGATCGATTGAAGGACCTGTGCATATTTTTACTCTCGGGTGATCTCTCTCAACGTTACACTCGGCTCCCTGTTCATGAATTTCGCCGCAGCTCGGATATGCCCCCAAGGCGACCGGATATTGTGTTCGGCGAAGATATCATTCTTGCCGCTCACCTTCTCGATTATCTCGAGCGAGGCGGCGTCTACACTCAGCATGTCGTCGCCGCAAATAAAACCGATGTCCGGGACGATTATCGGTCCGGACGAGGCAATGCAGTCGCATAGCTTCGAAATATTTTCGAGGACGTTCACGGCATATACTTTCTTGAAACGTTCATGCGCGATGACGGCCGCTTCGGCCAACATATTGTCGAAGAGGGCGGTTCTTGGAATTATGCACTCTTCCGGGCATACAATCGCGCAGTTGCTGCATCCGGAGCACCAGGTGCAGTCGAAGTGGGGGCGTCCCGCTTCGATTCTGATATTCTTCGTCGGGCAACCTTCGACACATTTTCCACACTGTACGCACCCGCTCTCGTATACCGGTTCGCCTCCGGAGTGGATTGCTCCCTTTGTTTTCTTTGT
>DAOUUU010000140.1 GCA_030667985.1 Candidatus Krumholzibacteriota bacterium | reverse complement strand
TCACCACACCCTTCGAAACCTTTCGGTACGGGGTCTCCAGAAAACCGAAGTCGTTCACCCTCGCGTAGGTCGCCAGCGAGGTGATGAGCCCGATATTCGGGCCTTCCGGCGTTTCGATCGGACACATCCGCCCATAGTGGGTGAAATGAACATCCCTTACCTCGAAACCGGCCCTCTCTCTGGTGAGGCCGCCCGGCCCCAACGCCGATAGCCGGCGCTTGTGCGTGAGTTCGGCCAGCGGATTCGTCTGATCCATGAACTGCGACAGCTGGCTGCTGCCGAAGAAGGATTGGACTACGGCGCTAATCGTTCTCGCATTCACCAGATCGTAGGGGGTCGGGTTGTCCGTTTCCTGGATAGTCATACGCTCACGTATTATCCTGGCCATACGGGCGAGCCCGATGGAGAACTGATTCGCCAGAAGCTCGCCGACCGAGCGGACGCGGCGGTTGCCGAGGTGATCGATATCGTCGACCTGGCCGTCCGTTTCTTTGAGATGGATCAGGTTCGCTACGACCGCGAGGAAATCCTTCTCGGTGAGTACTGTCGTGTCGAGCGGCTCCTTGATACCGAGGCGGCTGTTTATCTTGTACCGACCGACGCCGGCGAGATTGTACCGCTTCGGATTGAAGAAAAGCCTGTCGAGAATAGCCTTGGCCGTCTCCGCATTGGGCGGATCACCGGGCCGCATCAGGTTGTAGATGCGTTTGAGCGCCTCTTCCCGGTTCGATGTGGGATCCTTCTCGAGGGTCTTGACGATGACATCGTCCTCGAGGCTGCCAGCCTTTTCAATCATTGCGACTTTGAGAATCTTCTGGGATTTCATCAGCTCCATCGTCGTCTCGGCGAGTTGTTTCCCGGCCTCGACGAGAACCTCGCCCGTCTTCCGGTTAACAACGTCCTCGGCGACATACCGGTCGATCAGAGCGTTGTCCTTTTTGCTCTTCCTTTGCGAGAGGGTATGCACCTTGGTCTTGTGGAACAGCTTGATGATCGCGCTATTCGGCTCGAATCCCATCGCCTTGAGAAGAACCGTCACGGGGATCTTCCGCCTGCGGTCTATATAAACATACATGATGTCGTTTACATCTATGACGAACTCGACCCAGGAACCGCGATAGGGAATGATCCTCGCATTGAACAATCTCTTCCCGTTCGGATGGTAATCGTCGTCGAAGATGACGCCGGGCGAGCGGTGAAGCTGGCTCACAATAACACGCTCGGCACCGTTGATGATGAAGGTACCTTTCTCGGTGATCAGGGGAATCTCGCCCAGATAAACCTCGCTCTGTATGATATCCTTGATCACATTCTCGCCCTCGGCGCTCTCCCGAACGACGAGGCGCAGTGCGGCCTTGAGGGGAGCCGCAAAGGTAAGGTCCCGCTCCTTGCTTTCCTCGATGGTGTACTTCGGTTCGCCTACCGCGTAGCCGAGGTACTCGAGCGTAAACTCTCCTCTCGACGAAACGACCGGGAAAACGGACTTGAATACTGCCTCGAGCCCGATATTATCGCGCTTGTCGATAGGAACATTCCGCTGCAGAAACTTCTCGTAAGATTCTAACTGTATCTCCAGGAGATGAGGGATCTCCATGACCTGCGGAATCTTCGAGTAGTTGATTCGCTCAGGCGTAGTTATCATCGACCGTGATCCCTCCCTTGCGTTTGGGCCTCAAATCGTAGTGCGACGATTACTTGACCTCGACTGTCGCTCCGACCTCTTCGACTTTCTTCTTTATCTCTTCGGCCTCGTCCTTGCCCACTCCCTCCTTGATCGGCTGGGGGGCACCATCGACGAGATTCTTGGCCTCGATGAGGCCGAGACCCGTGATAGCGCGGACGACCTTGATTACCTGGATCTTCTGGCTGCCGATATCCTTGAGCAACACGTCGAACTCGGTCTGCTCTTCAACTTCCGCAGCGGGAACGCCTCCGGCCATCATACCGGGCATCATAGCCATCGGGGCCGCAGCCGTTACGTCGAACTTGTCTTCCAGAGCCTTGACGAGATCGCTCAGATCGAGAACGGTCATTGTTTCGACCATCTCGATAATCTTGTCCACGGTGCCGCCGGCCTTGGCCTTCTTCTTCGGCTCGGCCTTCTCCGCTTTCGGCTCGGCCTTCTTGGCCTTTGGCTCTTCAGCCTTGGCTTCGGCCTTTGCCTCATCCTTTTTCTTTGCGCTCTCTTTCTTCGCGGGCATTCTCAAACCTCACTTTCCTATCTAATGCAATCCTTCTCCCTGTATAAATACGACTTTATGGGCGAGAGCCTACGCGGCCCCCTTCTTCTCTTCGACGGCCTTCAGAACACAGACCAGATCCCTCATGGAAGCGCTGAGGCACTGGAGGAGGCCTCTAATGGGCGCCTGGAATGTTCCAACGACCTGTCCAAGTAGTACTTCCTTTCCAGGAAGCGATGCTAGCCGCTCGATCTCTTCAGCGTCGAAGAGGCGGCCGGCCACGTAACCCCCTTTGAATCGGGGAAGTTGATAATCATCGGCAAACCTCTTGAGGATCTGCGCGGGCAGGGCCTCGTCGTCGTCGCTGACCGCGACCGCCGTTGGGCCCTCCAGGAGTACACCGATCTCGTCCAGCCCAAGTTCCTCGAAACTTCTCTTCGCCAGTGTATTCTTGATCACCAGATAGGCAACGCCGCTCTCACTGCAGATGTGGCGGAGCTCGGAGATATCCTCGACATTGAGACCCGTAAAATCGTTCAAGATTACGCTCTTAGCATCCCGAAGGAGATCTCTTAACTCTTCTACTCTCTTTGTTTTTATCGGCTTAACCATCGAGTGATCACCTTTCTCGTGTCTATCGTAATTCCGCGAGCAGTAAACTTGTATCTAGTTCTATCGATGGGCCCATCGTCGAGGAGATATGGGCGCTCTTGACATATTTACCCTTTGTCGAGACGGGTTTGGCGCGCATGAGCTCCAGCATGAGCGCTTTGATGTTTTCGACGAGCTTGTTTCGGTCGAATGTGAGCTTGCCGACGGGAACGTGTATATTGGCTCCCTTGTCCACGCGATACTCGATCTTGCCCGCTTTCGCGTCCTTGACCGCCTTCGCCACATCGAAGGTCACCGTTCCGAGCTTAGGATTGGGCATAAGCCCCCTGGGACCAAGTATCCGTCCCAGCTTGCCGACATCGCCCATCATATCGGGTGTCGCGATCGCTACATCGAACTCGAACCATCCCCCGTTTATCTTTTCGATGTATTCATTGGATCCCACGAAATCGGCTCCGGCCTCGCTCGCCTCCTGCTCCTTCTCACCCCTCGCGAGAACAAGCACCCGCACATCCCTGCCGGTTCCATGAGGGAGAAGCACGGTCCCCCTGACCTGCTGGTCGGCATGCTTTGGATTTACGCCGAGATTCGCCGAGAATTCGACGGTCTCGACGAACTTGGCCACGGGCAGGTTCTTGAGGACCTCTACCGCCTCTTCGAGCGGATATTCCCTCGTTCTGTCGATTCTTGCGACGCTGTCAATGTATCTCTTGCCGCGCTTCATCTAAAGCCTCTGCTTTCTTGGTCAATCTTCGACAATGATGCCCATGCTGCGAGCAGTGCCTTCCACCATCTTCACAGCCGCATCGAGGTTAAAGGCGTTCAGATCTTCCATCTTCGCCTTTGCTATCTCCTTTATCTGAGCGATCGTCACCTTGCCGACCTTTTCCTTGTTCGGCTCGCCCGACCCTTTGGCGATCTTGGCCGCCTTCCTCAGCAGCTCGGATGCGGGGGTCGATTTCGTCACGAAGGTGAAGGACTTGTCGGCATAGACGGTTATAACTACTGGTACGATCGTTCCCGACACCTTCTGCGTGGCCGAATTGAACTGCTTGCAAAAATCCATCGTACTGACCTGGAGCTGCCCGAGAGCGGGGCCGACCGGCGGAGCCGGAGTTGCCTGCCCGCCCGGGATCTGAAGTTTGACGATCTTCATGATCCTTTTTCTTGATTTCTTTGCCATAAGATCCTGTGCTCCTTACATCCTTATGTTGAATTTGCCGGGGTCTCTTGGACGCGGATCTCTACAACCCCTTGACCTGCAGAAAATCGAGCTCGACAGGCGTCTCCCTGCCGAAGATGCTTACCAAGACCTTCATCTTTCCCCGCTCGGGGTTGATCTCGTCGACGATGCCGGTGAAATCGGCGAAAGGCCCATCGATGACACTGACATGTTCGCCGATCGTGAATGGAACCTCGGGGACTACGCCTTCCTTCTTCGTCATACGCCCCAGGATGCGGTCCACCTCTTTCTTCGGTATCGGAAAAGGCTTCGTGCCCTCGCCGACGAAATGGGTCACACCGGGAACGCTCTCTATCATCGCCCATCCCTCGTCAGTCATCTCCATCTCGATCAGGATATAGCTCGGGAAAAGCTTTCGCTGGGAAACCCTTTTCTTGCCCTTTTTCATCTCGGCGACCTCTTCGATCGCGACGAGAACCTTGCCGAACAGATTCTCCATCCCTGTATTCCTGATCATACGCTCGATTGTCTCGCGCACCTTGTTCTCCCTGCCCGAGTACGTATGAACGACATACCAGCGCATCCTGCTCGCTTTCTCTTCCTCCTCGGTCGGGGGTGCCACCTCTTTGACCTTGGGGGTTTCCTCCTGAGCTGTTTCATCCGGCTGGGCGTCCACTCCCGGCTCTTCAACCGGTGGAGGCGTCTCTTCAACCGATGCGGGTTCTTCCGCCTCGGGCTCGGTGGCGTCCGATTCCTCGACCACTTCTTCCACAGCTTCGGGCTCTATGGCAGCTTCTTCCTCGGTGGCAAGTTCTTCGGCTACCTTTGCCTCGGCCTCTGGTTCCTCGTCAGTCGCTTCCTCAACCGCCGGCTCCTCGAGCTCTTTTTCCTTTTTTGAAATATCCTCGTTCATCTCTTTTCTACCGACTCTCTCTTTCGGGGCCAAACCGTTCACCAACCGAGCAGACGCCTTATGATAAGGGACAAGATTTGATCGACGATCCCTATGAACAGCGTAACGACAAAGGTCGCTATTATGACGATCTTCGTCGATCCGATCAGCTCATCCCTCGTCGGCCAGGTCACTTTTCGCATCTCGGCTTTGGTCTCGCTTAAAAAGCCTTTGATTTTCTCCAACATATTCCACTCCGATCGAGAACGTAACAAAGACGGTGGTACAACCGCCGCTCGATCCACAACGAGATCTCGCGGTGAGCAGACTCACCTAGTACGTTACCGGGTTTCCTTGTGTACGGTTTTCTTGCAGCAGAAGCGGCAATACTTCTTGTATTCAAGCCTGTCCGGATGCTTGTGCTTGTTCTTCGTAGTCGTGTAATTTCTGTGCTTGCAGACCGTACAGGCCAAAATTGCCAACTCTCTCATTGCTCCCGATCCCTCTTTTTATTCAATGATCTCGATCACGACGCCCGAGGCGACCGTGCGGCCGCCCTCCCTGATCGCGAATCGAAGTTCCTTCTCCATCGCTATCGACGTAATAAGCTCTATGTCCAGTTCGACATCATCGCCCGGCATGACCAT
>DAOUUU010000122.1 GCA_030667985.1 Candidatus Krumholzibacteriota bacterium | reverse complement strand
AGCGAGTCGATCGTTAAATGGCCCGCAAACAGGGGAAACATATTCGATCGTAACGGTTCCCTTCTCGCAGCCAATCAGCACAAGTACGCGATAGGCGTGACTCCGAAGGATTTCCCCGATGATCCGAAAGCGGTCGAGTATCTCTCGAAAACCCTGGGTCTTTCGCAGGGGAGGGTGAAGCGGTGTCTTGCCGATTCCGATCGTAAATACGCCTCCCTTGCAAGCAGTATCGAGCTGGACGAACAGAGCCTGAAGGGCCTTTCCTCTCTTCCCGGTGTAGCGCTCGATCAGGTACATGACCGCATCCATCCGCTCGGATCCCTTCCGCTGCAGCTGATCGGAGCGGTCAATGATGAAGGGAAGGCAACCTGCGGAGTCGAAGCTGCCTTCCATAACCTACTCGAGGGTGTGGACGGCAAGATACTCGTCAACCGGACCGCCAGGGACAAGACCTTCAGATTCGTGAACGCTCCGGGTCAAAAGCCGATTGACGGGTACGACCTCTTTCTCACGATCGATTCGAGGATACAGGAGATCGTCGATTTCGAGCTCGAGCGGGCCATCGATTTGTTCAGTGCGATACGAGGCGTGGCGATAGTGCTCGATCCATTCACAGGAGACATTCTGGCACTCTCGGAGAGGGTGAATCCCGATTCCGAGAATTGTATCAAGGCGGCCGAGAAAATGAGTCTGTTCTCGGTCAGCTGCATGTACGAGCCGGGCTCGACCTTCAAACTGGTAACCGATTCCTACCTTCTCGACCGCGGTTCCGTGGAGCCGCTCGATGTCTACTACGCCGAGAACGGCAGTATGGATTTCGATTTCGGCACTATAAATGACGATCATCCGATAGAGGGATGGATCACATTCAAGCAATCATTCGTGAAATCGAGCAATATTTGTACGATCAAGGCGGCTCTCGGATCGAATGTGAACGATTTCTACAAGTATATTCTGCGGTGCGGTTTCGGCACGAAGACCGGGATCTCGCTCCCGGCTGAATCGGACGGATCCTTGAGAGCGCCCGTCGCCTGGTCCGGTCGATCGCTTCCCAGCATATCGATCGGATACGAGATCGGAGTGACTCCGCTGCAGATGGCGATGGCATACTGCGCACTGGCGAATGGGGGAGAGCTGATCGCCCCGCGGATAGCCCTCAAAGCGGTTGACGAGAAGGGCAGGGTCGAAAAGAAATTTCCCGTGCTCAAGGTCAGGCGCGTCTTCTCGCGCGAGACCGCGCGGACAATGATGGACTTCTGCAACGAGGTCGTCAGGACCGGTACCGGGCAAGAGGCCGCGGTCCTCGATCTCGAGGTCGCCGGCAAGACAGGCACTACCGAGAAATTCATAGACGGCCGGTACCATGACGACAAGCACATGACGAGTTTCATCGGTTTCGCTCCCATGGATGATCCGGAGATCGTCTGTTTCGTATTGCTCGATGAGCCCGCCTACAGATTCCGGTGGGGCGGAAAGTCAGCGGCGGTCGTTTTCAGCAGGATCGTGAGTGCGGTCAATATCTCGACCGATATGCTCGCCGGAGGGGCCACCGAGATGGTGGGCGCGGGAATCAAGATGAAGGGTAGGGTGAAAGTCCCCAATCTCCTTCGGCTCAGCCACGACAGCGCGATGCAGATCGCTTCCGAATCAGGACTGACGCTATATCCAACATTGGGGAATGGCGCCGTTTACGCTCAGATACCCGATCCTGGAGCGCTCGTCGAGCGCGGTACTCAAGTGAAGGTGCTCGTCCGGGCTGGGAATGGCCATAGAACGGAAAAGGTGAGGGTTCCGGATCTCCACGGTCTCAGCATCCGAGAGGCGAGGCGCCTGCTGCTCAGCCTGGGCCTGAGGTCGAGTATCCGGGGCACCGGACTCGTAAAACGGCAGAATCCAAAGGCTGGTGCCCATGTCGAGATTGAAAGTACCGTCAGGATCACATGCGATCTGAAATGGAGTGTTGATCATCCGAATAATGTCCGGTTGACGAATGGAGCCGCGCGTTGATGCTGAGCGAAATGATAGAGAGTATCCATGTAAAGGAGATGTCGAACTATAACGATCTCGAGATCACGGGCATCTCGATCGACTCGCGCCTTGTCGAGGAGGGTGAACTCTACGTGGCGGTGAAGGGGTATGAGCTGGACGGGCACGATTTCATCGAACAGGCGATAGGACGAGGCGCTGCTGCGCTTGTACTCGGCCGGTCGTACGAGAGTGCTCTGCCCACGATCATCGTCGACGATACGGCCTCTGCGGCGGCGCTGCTTGCCAGGACCTTCTTCGGCGATCCGGCCTCGAAGCTCATTCTTGCCGGTATCACCGGGACCAATGGAAAGACATCAGCCTCATTTCTCCTCAGATCGATCATGTCGGAGGCGAGAGGGCCTTCCGGCCTCATCGGCACTGTCGGATTCGGTTCCGGCGGTGATCTATCCGCAGCGACCAATACGACTCCCTCGTCTGTGGATCTCTTCGGGATCATGTCGGAATTCCTCGAACAGGGTTGCACATCGGCCGTGGTGGAAGTGAGTTCCCATGCGGCGGTTCAGGGCCGGATCGCCGGTCTCGAGTTCGATATCGGCGTCTTTACGAATATATCGCGCGATCATCTCGATTACCATGGGTCGATCGAGGAGTATGTGGCCGCCAAGGAGATCTTTGTTACTTCTCTTGTCGATCCAGAACGGAGCAAGGAACCGGGGACTCTTGTATTCAATATCGACGACCCGCAGGTACTCGGGGTCAAGAGCCGCTTCTCAGGCAGCGCAGTCTCCTTCGGTTTCGGCGAGGACGCAGTGGTGCGTGGCGAGAATCTCGTTGCGGATCTTGAGGGTACGAGCTTCGATCTCGTATGCCGGGATGAGCGCGCCCGGATCGATCTGAAACTGCTTGCCGCCTTCAGCGCCTACAACGCGCTCGCCGCCGCCGCCGCCGCCCACGCGCTCGGCATCGGCATCAAATCGATCAAACGCGGACTGGAGATGGTGGAACGGGTACCCGGGCGGTTTCAGGTGCTTTCGATCGACAGGGGGCCGAAGGTGGTCGTCGACTACGCTCATACGCCCGATGCGCTTGAACGGCTGCTCACTTTTTGCAGGGAACTCGGTCCCGACAGGATCACGACTGTATTTGGGTGTGGTGGTGACAGGGACCGCGGCAAGCGGCCGATAATGGGGCGGATAGCCGTTGAGATAAGTGACGATGTGTATGTAACCGATGACAACCCGCGTACGGAAGACCCCGACCGCATCATCGAGGAAATACTTTCGGGTATCGAGGGACCCGCGCAGGTAGAGCGGGACCGCGGATCAGCGATTCGAAAGGCGATAATGGGTGCGGATGAGGGGGAGCTCGTGGTCATCGCCGGAAAGGGTCACGAGAACTGCCAGATCATCGGAACCGAGCGGCTGCCATTCAATGATGTGCAGGAGGCTTTGGCGGCTTTGAAGACCCGGGAGGTTGGAGATCAGGATTGAACTGCGAACAATAGCGGATCTGCTAGGTAATGCCGGATGCGATGCGACCGGAGATCTCGATGGGTCGATCGAGATGGTTTCGATCGACACGAGAGGGGAGTGCCTGAACTCACTTTTCGTGGCTCTCGATGGCGAGAACCGTGACGGCCACGCCTATCTCGACGAGGCCGTGGAGAGGGGCGCCAGAGCTCTGCTCGTCTCGAAGCGTTATGAGAAGAGAGCCATTGATATGGATAGGGTGCACGCCCTGTTCACGGCTGAAGACACACTGACCGCCCTTCAGGCCCTCGCGGCCTCCTATCGGGCACAGGTGGATCCCAAGGTCGTGGCGGTTACAGGTTCCACCGGCAAGACCGGTACGAAGGATTTTATCGCTTCGATCCTGTCGAAACGGTTCAATGTACATTCCACGCCCGGAAACCTCAACAATCACATCGGTCTTCCATTGACGCTCCTCGGGATGGATGGAGGGGAGGATGTGCTCGTGACCGAGATGGGCGCCAATCATAAGGGAGAGATAGAGAGACTGTCGCAGATCGCGCGGCCGGATATAGGAGTCGTGACCAATATCGGACCCGGGCACCTGGAGTTCTTTGGATCTCTTGAAGGGGTGGCGGCCGCCAAGGCCGAGCTGATCGAATCGCTGCCCGACAACGGAACCGCGATTCTTCCATCGGATGATGAATTTTACGCTTTTCTCCGCGAGAAGACCGGAGCATCGGTCGTCTCTTTCGGTTTTGGAGATGGAGCGGACTGGAGGATAGAGAATCTGGCAAGATACGAGAACAGCAGCTACAGGTTTACCTTGAAGGATGCCGAGATCGTCCTCAAGAGATTCGGCAAGCACCATGTGTTGAACGCAACAGCCGCCGCTGCCGCCTGCTCGGTCTTGGGATCGAGTCCCGATGAGATCTCCGACGGAATCGCCGGAACGAGGATCCCGGCTGGCAGGGGAGTCGCCTACGATATCGGCGGAGTGCTCCTTGTCGACGACTCCTATAACTCGAATCCCGCATCCCTGCGGGCAGCGGTGGAAGCGCTCATGGAAATAGAGGTGGAGGGTGAGCGTTGGCTCGTCCTCGGGGATATGCTCGAGCTCGGAGAGCAGAGCACCGAACTTCACATGGAGTCCGGTAAAATGTGCGGGAAGGTGGGAGTGGACGGTTTGCTCACGATCGGTGAGTACACGGTCGAGCTGAACCGTGTGGCGGCCGAACAGCGGAAAGCGCCGGGAAAGATCAGTCATTTTATCGATATGGAGACACTGGCCGTCCATCTCGGGGAGAATCTCGATGAGGGGGATGCAGTGCTGGTCAAGGGCTCCAGGGGGATGGGGATGGAACGTGTCATCGAAGTTATCGAACGGCTCCGGAATGCCGAGAAAAGGAGGGTCGATTAATGCTCTATCATCTGCTCTACCCTCTCAAGGAATACTTTTTTGCGTTTAACGTATTCAGGTATATAACCTTTCGTTCCGCTTACGCGACGGTCACGGCCCTATTGATCGCGTTCATCTTCGGCCCCAAGATGATCAGGTGGGCGAAGAATATGCAGATCGGTCAGCGCGTTCGAAAGGACGGTCCGTCCGGGCACGCAGGGAAGGAGGGGACGCCGACGATGGGGGGTGTTCTCATTATAGCCGCGATAGTGATCCCGACGGTTTTTTGGGCCGATCTCGGTAATCCCTATATACAGCTTGTCCTGGCTGTGACTGTCGGCATGGGTCTCATCGGCTTTCTGGACGATTATTTGCTCGTCGTGAAGAAGCGCGACAAGGGACTGGTAGGCAGGTACAAGCTGCTCGGCCAGCTTGTCTTCGGCGCCGTTCTCGGAGCGATACTTTATTACAATCCGGCCTTCAACGGAGAGGTGGCGAGAACCGCGGTCCCCTTCTTCAAGGATCTCTATATCGACTGGGGTATCTTGTATATCCCTCTCGTGATGCTCGTCGTGACCGGAACATCGAATGCTGTCAACCTGACAGACGGCCTCGACGGCCTTGCCACAGGGGTCAGCGCATTTTGCTTCTTCGCGTTTGCGTCACTCGCCTATCTGTCGGGTCACAAGGAATTTGCCAGTTATCTCAATATACTCTATCTCGAGGGAAGCGGTGAGATCGCTATCTACTGCATGGCGGTTGTGGGCGCCGCTCTCGGATTTCTCTGGTTCAACGCCCACCCTGCCGAGATCTTCATGGGCGATACCGGTTCCCTCGCTCTCGGCGGGGCTCTCGGCACAGTTGCGGTGATGCTCAAGAGGGAATTCCTTCTCGTCATAATAGGCGGGATATTTGTGGCGGAGGCCCTTTCGGTGATCATCCAGGTGATCTTCTTCCGTTACAGGGGGAAGAGGGTCTTCAGGATGGCGCCGCTGCATCACCACTTCGAACTGAAGGGGTGGCCGGAAGAGAAGGTCGTTGTCAGGTTCTGGATACTCGCGGTTCTTCTCGTGCTGTTCAGTATCAGTACGCTGAAGCTCCAGTAAGAGCGGTACATGGTTGAAAGATACGGGAGATGATGGAAAACGGACCGAAGAAGAAAGATACCTGTGAGGAGACGAAGGTCCTCGTTCTCGGCCTGGCGAGAAGCGGCCTCGCGGCTGCGCGGCTTCTAGCCAGTCGAGGTATCCTGGTCGTGGGCGCGGACGAATCGATGGAACTCGAGCTCCCGGCCGGGCTGGAAGGTGTGGAAATCAGGTTGGGAAAATTCGACGAGGGCCTGCTTGCCGGCGTCCGGGAGGTGATCCTGAGCCCCGGGATACCGATGAACCATCCGATAATCACGTCGGTGAAGAGCTCGCAGATTCCGATTATTAGTGAACTCGAGCTTGGGTACAGGCACTGCGAGGCGAGGATCGT
>DAOUUU010000056.1 GCA_030667985.1 Candidatus Krumholzibacteriota bacterium | reverse complement strand
TCCAAGATGGGAAACAAGGCTCTCGCTCGCGAGTTGGTGGCGAAGGCGGGACTGCCCATCATACCGGGCAGTGATGGTGAGGTGGAGACCGAGGATGAGGCGGTCGCCATCGCTGGACGGATAGGTTTCCCCGTGATGGTCAAAGCGGCCGCCGGCGGTGGAGGCAGGGGCATAAGGATCGTGGAGGACAAGGAGCAGCTGAGGGAATTATTCCATGTGGCCGGCAAGGAGGCGGAGATCTCGTTCGAGAGCGGGGGCCTCTATATCGAGAAATATCTGGATTCGTCGAAACATATCGAGGTTCAGATATTTGGCGACGGCAAGGGACGGGTCATCCATCTCGGAGAGCGTGAATGCAGCATACAGCGAAGGCATCAGAAGCTGATCGAGGAGTCGCCCTCTCCCGGGATCGGTGAGAAGGTGCGCGACAAGATAACCAATCTCGCAGTCATTGGGGCTAGGCATATAGATTATGGATCTCTCGGAACCATGGAATTCCTCGTTGATCAAGGAGGCTGGATCTACTTCCTCGAGATGAACACGCGGGTCCAGGTGGAACACACTGTTACCGAGATGGTCAGCGGCCTCGACCTGATCAAGGAGCAGATAAGGCTCTCCGCCTCCGGTTCAAGCCCGCTCTTCGAACGGGAACTGACCCTTACGGGTCATGCCCTCGAATGCAGGATCAACGCGGAGGATCCGACAAAGAACTTCAAGCCGTCGCCCGGCACGATCACCTTCTATCACCCTCCGGGCGGACCCGGCGTGAGAGTCGATTCGCATCTCTATCACGGATACGAGGTACCTTCATACTATGATTCGCTTCTCGCCAAGATCATCACATGGGGCGAGTCGAGGGAAGAGGCTCGTACGAGGATGGTGAGATCACTCGAAGAGTGTTTGATCGAAGGTGTCGAGACGACGATTACCTTCCTTCTCAAGATCGTCACAGATGAGGAATTCATCCATGGCGATTTCAATACATCCTACCTGACGAAGTTCGAAGCTGCCGAGTAATACTTTTTCGACAGGTACTGACATGAAGGTTTCTCTTTTTCCGGCACTCCGGGACCTGGGCCGCGGTTCTTTACAGGGTAGAGTGGTCGTTGTAATTGATGTACTGCGGTTCACCAGCACCGTTATAGCTGCGCTGGAGGCGGGCGCGAAGGAGATCATACCGGTACAAGATGTGGAGACCGCCTCGAAGCTGGCCGGTCCCGCGCCGCGCAGGGCAAAACTTCTTGCCGGCGAGAAGAAGGGCGAGCCTATAGAGGGATTCGACCTCTTCAACTCCCCGCTCGAGTTCGAGCCGGAGAGGGTCGGCGGCGCAACGATCATCATGTCGACATCGAATGGTTCCAGGGCTGTGGTGGCGGCCTCCAGAGCATCCCGGCTGCTTATCTGCGCTATAAACAATATCTCCGCTGTAGCGCGGGAGATCGAGGATCTGGATAATGTGTCCATCCTCTGCAGCGGTTCCGATGGAGAGATCGCCATAGAGGATCTCTACTGCGGCGGCCTACTGATAGAGGCGCTGAAGAGTAGGATCGCCCATGACGACCTGGGAGATGCCGGATTATCGGCCCTTATGCTTGCCCGGTATGCCGGGAGTGACACCGAGAAACTGCTGCGTTTATCCAGACGCGGAAAGGACTTGGTTATAGCCGGTTACGAGGAAGATATAATATATTGCTCGAAGAAGGATATGAGTGTTGCGGTACCGGAGTTAAAGCGGGGCGCTCTAAGGCTTGGTTTAAGTGCCTGAGGATCTGCGAGGGATGAATGATGAATATGGATGATGGCGAAAGAGGAACGGTTGAGAGGATACTCGACGCGAACGCAAACCGGTGCGCTGAAGGGCTCAGGGTGATCGAGGAGCTGGCCAGGTTCGAGCGGAAAGACGAAACGCTGCAGCGGAGCATGAAACGGATAAGGCATGAAGTGAGGGAGGCAGTCCGGAGTTTCGGGGCAGGTCTTCTCGAGAACCGCGACAGTGCAAGGGACGTCGGACGAACCGTGACTTCACAGAACGAGAGCTACAGGGATTCTGTCGATGGAGTCGCCCATGCCAATTTCTCCCGCGTACAGGAGGCACTCCGGGTTCTGGAGGAGTATGGCAAGTTGATCGATCCGGGAATTTCGGTGAGGTTCAAGGCGCTACGGTTCGAGGTCTATACGGTCCAGAAGGATTTCGGCCTGGAAGATCCACAATTAATACGTATTCCTCCCGCTCCTTTTCTCTATGCGATCGTCGATCGGTCTTTCCCCGGCCCCGAATCGTTGGAGGCGATCCTCGAGGCGCTGCTCGCCGGCGGCATCGGCATGATCCAGTACAGGGCTAAGGAGATCCGGCCGGACCGCATAAGGGAGGAACTCGAACGGGTGATAGATGCCGCCCGGTCCCGCCGTGTGCCCGTGATTGTGAACGACGATCCCTCCATGGCGCTCGAGACCGGGGCTCATGGTGTTCATCTCGGCCGGGATGACCCATCTGTAGAGACTGCGAGGGCGCTGCTCGGTCCGGAAGCGATCATCGGGGCTACTGTTCATTCGATAGGCGAATTCGAGGATCTCGTACTGGAGGCGGTAGACTACATTGCCGTCGGATCGGTTTTCGAGTCGCCGACAAAAAAGGATGCCCCCGTCTGCGGACTCGGTTTCATAAGTTCGATCAGGGAACAGGTGGCGGGGTTGCCCATCGTGGCGATCGGAGGGATCGATCCGGAGAACATCGATTCAGTCCTCGATGCCGGAGCCGACGGCATAGCGCTCGTTTCGGCTCTCCTGCAGGGTGATATCAGGAAAAACTCCTTTACCTTTAAACAAATAATTGATAGAAGGTCAGACTGAATCCAAGAGGTGTGAGGCGCCCGCATGTCCGTCTGTGCGGAATAGTGTGTAAGGGGAGGAGGTACGTCCGAACTTGAAGAACGCCAAGAAAAACATATCGATCGGGGTCATGCTCGCTCTCCTTGCTCTCTTTACGGCGGTTGCGCTCCATTCATTCGAGGAGGAGGACTGGGGGCGCTTCTGGGGCGTGGCCAATCTCTGCGGACCGATCGGCGCCGCCTTTGCAGGATCTCTCCGTTACCTCTTTGGACCCGTCCTCTCATGGTTCTGGCCCGTTCTACTTCTGTACTGGGTGTCCCTGGTCGTGCGCGGGCGGCCGGTAACGGAAAACTGGACTCGCGTTGCGAGCTGCTTCATCATGCTCTGGGCCCTCTTCTCGATCATCCGGACCGCTGTGGGTGGGGAATGGGGAGGAAATTTTACGCGTGTGACAACGGATCTTCTCGAGCTCGTCACCGGCCGGATAGGATCGGTGCTGATTCTTGTAGCGATACTGCTGCTGACCTCGATAATCCTCTTCTTCGGTTCTATGAAGCAATTTTTCACGCGGCTCTCTTCCCTGGAGATGGGACGGCTGTTTGGATGGATCGAGGCGAGACAGACCGAGAATTCGAAGATCGAGACGAAGAAGAGGAAGCAGAAGCAGTCCCGGAAGAAGACCGTCGTGGAAGAGGCACAAGAGAAGGATGCACCCGTTAAGATCACGATCGCGAAACCGGAAAGGCCGAAGCCCGCGCCGAAACCAAGGCCAAAACCCTCATTGGTTTCCAGAGCTTTGGATCCGAGCGCAAGCGCTCTGAACGCTCCGCTCCCGGAACTCTCCCTTCTCGAAGCGTATAAGGAGCGCAAGACCACATACAGCAAGGACGAACTTATCGCCAGGAGCGATATCATCAAGCGGAAACTCCAGGATTACGGACTCGACGGGACGGTCAATAAGGTAAGGCCGGGGCCGGTCGTGACGACTTTCGAATATGTTCCCGCCTCCGGCGTCAAGGTCAGCCAGATCGCGAGCCGCGCCGACGATATATCCCTGGCGCTGGCCGCTCGCGCGATCAGGATACAGGCACCCATCCCGGGGAAGGGAGCAGTCGGAATAGAGGTGCCGAATCCCGAGCCGCAGCTCGTCGATCTGCACGAGATGCTCGAACACTATCCGGTTGAGAAGGATGGTATCTGGGTGTCGCTGGGCAAGACCGTGACGGGTGAACCTTTCTACGCCGATCTGGCCGATATGCCGCATTTATTGATAGCGGGAGCGACCGGAAGCGGCAAGAGCGTTTGTATCAACTCGATCATCTGTTCGCTTTTATTCCACCATACACCGGCGACCTGCCGTTTCGTGATGGTGGACCCCAAACGTCTAGAGCTCATCACATACAACGGGATTCCCCATCTTCTGCATCCGGTCATCACGGAAGCGAAACAGGCGCTCAAAGTGCTCCAATGGATGACCCTGGAGATGGACAGGCGCTACAAGCTGTTGGCTTCGTTAGGGGTGAAGAACATCCAGAGTTTTAACAGGAGGATAGGGAGCGAAAAGGTTATGCATCCGGAGACCGGGGAACAGCTCGACATACTTCCCTACTACATAACGATCATAGATGAACTGGCCGATATCATGGTCATGATGGGAAACGAGATCTATCCGCCGATCACGAGGTTATCGCAGATGGCGCGGGCCGTCGGCATCCATCTCGTCTTCGCGACTCAGAGGCCATCGGTCGATGTCGTGACGGGTCTCATCAAGGCCAATTTTCCCTGCAGGATTGCATTTCAGGTGACGTCGAAGACCGATTCGAGAACGATCCTGGATATCAACGGAGCGGAAAAGCTCCTCGGAAACGGTGACATGCTTTATCTGCCCAAGAACCTGCCCTCTCCAATACGCGTACAGGGCGCATTCATAAGTGAGGCTGAGGCGGAGCGGGTAGCTTCGTACTGGCGCGCGTTCGGATCTGAGAGCAAGGACATAGATCTCGAAGAACAGATCTCCGCGCAAAAGGACGAGATCGGAGACATCGACGACGAGTTGTTCAACAAGGCCAAAGAGCTGGTGATCATGCATCAGCAGGGATCCATCTCTCTGATCCAGAGACGCCTGCGTGTAGGGTATGCCAGGGCGGCACGCCTGATTGACATGCTTGAGCAGATCGGGGTCGTAGGGCCCTTCGAGGGAAGCAAGGCGAGGCGTGTGCTGGTTAGACGCGAAGACTATGAGGGACAATAAAGCATCAAGGCCGTCCAGGCGTTACTACTTCTTTCATCTAGGATGCCCCAAGAATCTCGTCGATGCCGAAATGGTAGCGACGCGCCTCGAGCGGGCCGGGTGGAGGGAGGCCGATACCATTGGGGACGCGGAGCTGCTCGTAGTGACGACATGCGCATTCATCTCGATTGCCGAGGAGGAATCTGTCGATGTCATTCTTCAAGCCGCCTCCATCAAGAAACCATATCAGAAACTAGCTGTCCTCGGATGTCTCGTGACCAGGGAAGGTGATAAGCTCGAACAGCTTCTCCCCGAGGTGGATCTATTCCTGCCGGTCAACGAGATGGAAGAGTTACCGGAGAGGATCGGGGCAGGGCCCGGGACGAATCGAGACCGGACCGGTATAGAAACGGAAACGAGGAAACTTTTTACACCGTCTCACATCGCCTATATCAAGGTGGCCGATGGATGTTCCAACATGTGCAGCTATTGCACGATTCCCTCGATAAGGGGGGAGCTCAGAAGCAGGGGGGCGGGGGATATAGTCGCCGAAGCGGAGAAGTTCGTCCGGGCGGGAGTCAAGGAACTTGTCCTGATAGCTCAGGATACTACCGCGTGGGGAATGGAGAGGGATCCAGCCGCCGATTCCGATGGGAACGACATCTACGATGTGGCGGAGAGGATCGGCCGTTCCGAATCTATATGGGTAAGGCTCATGTACCTGCATCCCAAACATATCGATATCGAAAGGACCGTGAGGCTCCTGAGCAGTGGTTCGATCATTCCATATCTGGACATTCCCATCCAACACGCATCTGATCTTTTGCTCGAGCGTATGGGACGTAAGTACGGCCATAAAAGGCTTCTCGATCTATTTTCCTCTCTGCGGAGGGCTCATCCCGATCTCGTTCTCAGGACGACCGTCATGACGGGCTTTCCCGGGGAAACGGAGGAAGATCTAAAGATTCTGATCGATTTTCTCGAGGAGATCCGATTCGATCATGTCGGTGTATTCGAATTCTCTCCGGAGGAGGGGACCCCTGCGGCTCGCATGGAGCCGATGATTCCTCCGGAGACGGCCATAGAGCGGCGTGACATGATTATCGAACTTCAGATGGACATCTCCCAGAGCAGGCTGGAGCAAAGGATAAACAAATGTGAGTCGATTCTCGTGGACGGTCTCATCGGCGCCGATGAATCTCCCGGGGAGGAGATATGGGGGGTGGGAAGGTATTACGGGCAAGCATTCGAGATCGACGGTGTGACCTACTTAAGCGGTGATAAGGCCGATACGGGGGATTTTTTGCACGCCCGCATCGTTGAGGCTGGAGCCTATGACCTTTTTGCGCGCACCGAACGAGATTTGGGTTGACATTTATATGTAATTACTGAACATTACATAGGTTATATCTAAACGGAACCTTGATGAACCCGATGCATATATAATATATAGATAGGAATCACGGAGGTTACGTTGGAAATACTACGTTCGCATAAGATGATCAGAAGAGTGACCGGTTTTCTCTGCCTCTTCTTTTTCGTACTCGTCCATCCCGCTTCATCAACACCCTTGGGGACCGATGAAATGGTGCTTCCCAACTATGAAGTCCTGGAAGAGCTCTCAGGCGAAGCTATGCTGGAGCTTATTTCGAATATGCCCCGCTTCCCCGAGGGATCCATTGTATACCTGGAGAAGAAGAAGGGGATCGGCGAAATAGATTTCATACTCGAGAATGTGATGTTGGTCGCATTCAAGGATGCGGGAGTAAAGATTGCCCGGCTGGAGGCAGAGGGGAGTGAAGTGGAGGAAGGACGCCACTCGTTCCGCCTCTCCTACCAGATAATCAGGATGTCTCTAGGTTACTCCAAGATATATCGAAGGTACTGGCTGGGATCGAAGAGAGTCGAGAGGGAAGCACAGGTCGATCTATTCGCCCAACTGGCCGAGACCGGATCGGGAGAGATCATCTGGGTAGGGGATACGCAGAAGCGTTACGAGGATGAGATCTCCTATTCGATGCTCGAGAAAGTCGAAGATCCGGAATACGCCTTCGCGACGCCGGAACGGAAGGAGCTCCGCCTGAGCAAGCTGATCGAGCCGCTCGTAGTCGGAGGTGTGGTGATCGGCCTCGTATTTCTCTTCTTCTCCAACCAGAGCAATGAATAAATCTCAAACGGCAGATACACGTCGAACGGTCCTGCCGCCGCTCCAAGGCGTACTGTTTGTACTCCTTTTTCTCGTAATGGCGGCGGGTCATTCATGCGGCGGCAAGAGTGTTCTCGAAGAGGCCGTAAAGGAATACGAAGAGGGCCGCTACAAAGAGACGATATTTATCGTCAGGCACCATTTCCGCCGGGGGGGAGAACGGCACCCCGATCTGCTCTTTATCGCCGGCAAAGCCTATCTTCGTCTGGGAAGCGAAGCGGAAGCCGAGGACGCCTTCGCCGAATGTTTCAGCAAGGATACGACCAAGGCCGATGCGATCAGCGACTATTTCAAGGAAGAGGCGAAAACGAGCATGGAATCGGGGCTGGCTCTAAAAGGCAAGCGTTTCATGAGACAAGCGATCCTCTATGATGGGGAACTAAGTTTGAATTTCGGATTCTACAACGCGCGTGCGGGTGATATCATGGCCGAGCAGAAGGATTATGTGGGCGCCGTGCGTTTCTACGAGAGCTTTCTCGATGCCTACCCGGATACTTCCGGGGCGGCGGATGTGATGATGAGTCTCGGAAATGCCTACGAGGAGATGGGTGAGATCGAGAAGGCGATAGAGCTCTACCGTCGTTTGCATGACCGTTATCCCAAGAGCAGGCTCAAGACGACGGTCATATGGAAACTGGAGAATCTGCTTTACCGGATGGCGGAGGAGAGTTACGAAGGCGGGAATCTGGAGGAAGCGGAAAATCTCCTCGCGGATCTAGCCTCGTCGGCCAGCGCCCCGCTCGTCCGTGAACGGGCGAATTTTCTTCTCGGAGAGGTATCCGAGCAGAATGGGGATACAAGGGCGGCACTTCGCTATTACCGGGAAGTGGTAAACCTCAACCTCGGCTCGAGCGGCAGACTGCTCGAGAAGGCTAAAGAAAGGATCGAAGCGCTTGAATTTGCGAAGAAGCGGCAGTAGCAGAATGGGGACGGCTGTCCTGGCACTGTTCATATTCGCCTCGTGCGGAGGTCCCTATTCCGCGAAGCGGATTCAGTCGCCCGATGAAAAGATAGCCCTCGCCGACAGGTTCTTCGATTCGCGCAAATATGTCAAGGCCGCCGTCGAATATAAGGATTTCCAGGCTACATTCGCAGGTGACGAGAGGAGCGATTACGCCCAGTTCAGGCTGGCCGAGAGCTATCGGTACGATGAGGAATATGCACTCGCTGCCGTCGAATACAGGATACTAGTGAGTGATTACGGGTACAGCGAATATGTCGATGACGCATTCTTTCTCGAGGGTGTCTGCGCATTCCGCCAGGCGGACAGAGCCGAACGTGATCAGACAAAGACATACGAAGCTTTGAGCAGGATCGATCGCTTTCTGCAGATCTTCCCGGACAGCCCGCGCATCGAGGAAGCCGGACAGATAAAGCAGGAGATCCACGATCGCCTCGGCAAGAAGTATTTTCTCAACGCCAAGCTATACTTCTCAATGGGACATGAAGAGGCGGCCATCATCTATTTCGACAAGGTCATTTCATCCTTCCCGGACACCGTTTGGGCCGTGAGAAGCCATTATTTCAAGGGATTGATCATGAAGGAGGCGGGAGACCATGAAGGGGCGGTCCGTGAGATCGAGACAGCACTGCACTCCTCGATCAGGTTCCCCGAAAGGTCTCATGCGGAGAAAGATCTGCGATCCCTTCGGGAGGGCGGAAGCGATGAAGAACGTTAAACGTATCGGTATCTTCGGAGGTTCCTTCGATCCGATTCATCTAGGCCACCTGATTCTCGCACAATCGACTCTGGATTTCGCCGGCCTCGAGGTCGTCTACTTCACTCCTACCGCAGTGCCGCCTCACAAGGCAGGCGCCGTGGTGAGCGATTTCGAGTCCAGAAGAAAGATGGTCGAGCTCGCGATCGAGGACAATCCGCGGTTCGAGCTATCGCTCATCGAGAGCGACAAGCGGCCCGCTTACACGGTCGAGACCGTCATGGCTTTCAGGGAGAAGGGATTTTCCAGGGAACAGATCCACCTGATCGTCGGAAGCGATTCACTCGAGGAGATGAACGGGTGGAGGGACCCGCAGCGGATAGTCGATAATGCGACAATAGTCGCAATGCAGCGGGAAGGTGCTTCGGAACCTCCCCGGCTCCCCGATAATTCGGCTCTAATAATGCTCTCGTCCTGCAGCAACTCGATCTCATCGAGCGAGATCCGCAGAATGGTCAAAGAAGGCGGATCGATCAGATATCTGGTGCCGGAACCGGTAGAGCGATTCATCCGTGAGCAAGGACTCTATCTAGGCGCCACCTGAGGAGGGGGACGGTCATGACCCTGTTCTTGATCGACGGGCACGCCCTAGCCTACCGTTCCTACTACGCCTTTATCAGGAATCCCCTGACCAATTCAAAGGGAGAGAATACGAGCGCCGTTTTTGGGTTTCTCCGTGTTCTGCTACTCCTATTGAAGAAATTCGCTCCTGAATATATCGCAGTCGTATTTGACAGTGAAGAGGAGACCGAGCGGCACCGTGAATATTCTGACTATAAGGCCAATCGGGAAGAGATGCCGGACGAGATGGAAAGCCAGTTTCCCTGGATCATCGAGATGATAGAGTCTTTAGGGATATCGGTCGTCGTGGAGCCGGGTTTTGAAGCGGATGACATCATTGCCACAATTGCGAGAGAAGCCGAAGGCAAAGGGCATGATGTCAGAATCATAACCTCGGACAAAGACCTCTTTCAACTCCTCTCCGAACAGGTCAGAATCATACGCCCTGGAAAGGGGACGTCATTAGAGGACGAGATCGGACCCGAGTATCTCGAGGAGCGGTTCGGGCTCGTTCCCTCGCAGATAGTCGATCTACTCGCTCTCATGGGAGATTCTTCCGATAATATACCGGGTGTGAGGGGCATAGGGAAGAAGACGGCGCTTAAACTGCTTCACCGGTTTGGAACGCTTGACGAGGTCCTGGAGCGCGTGGACGAGATCGAACCGCCTCACGTCAGGGAAAAGATAAGGAGGGGAGTAAAGAGCGCGAACCTTTCGAAAGGGCTCGTCACACTGCTCGAAGTGCCGCTCGATCTCACTCTCGAAGATCTAGTACCGGGCGAGAGGAGGGATGAGGAGCTTGCCGATCTGCTCATCGAACTCGAGTTCCACGAGATCCTGAAAGAGCTGTCGATCGATATCGGCGGTCCGGGCGCCGAGACTGCATATACAATCGTGGGAGAAGATTCTCTGGAGGAATTCAGGGGTCATCTGTCGAGGTCGCACGAGTTCGCGATCGACACCGAGACGACATCGCTCGACGCGATAGATGCCGCCCTCGTCGGTATCTCGTTCAGCACTGAAGAGGGAAGGGCCTGGTATCTCCCCGTCGCTTGTGATCAGGGAGAAGGAGGCGGGGGATTCCTCGAGAAGCTGGACGGCGGGCCGGTCTATCAGGGGATAGAGCTCGATGCGGTCAGGAAAACTATCGGGGATCTTCTCCTGGACGAAGAGATAGTCAAGATAGGCCATAATATAAAATATGATCTCCTCGTGCTCGAATCCCACGGATTGCCGGTCACAGGCCCGATGTTCGACACGATGATCGCCTCATATCTGCTCGATCCGGAGCGGCGATCCCACTCTCTCGACAATCTCTCGCTCGAGTTCTGCAGGCATCGGATGATCCCGTATAAGGATCTGTTTGTGAAAGGAGACCGGGAAAGGGACATCAGAAGGGTTCCCCTGGAGAGGCTTGCCGACTATTCGTGCGAGGACGCCGATTATACAATGCGGCTAAAGGAGATCTTTCAAGAAGCGCTCGTAGAGAATAGCCTTGAAAAGCTTTTCAACGATATCGAGATGCCTCTCTGTCGTGTGTTGCAGGTGATGGAGCGGGAAGGCATCTCGATAGATGCGGCCGAGCTCGGGAGGTTGTCGGAGGAGGCGACACGAGAGATGGGCAGGCTGACTGCGGAGATCCATGGTCTGGCCGAAGAGCAGTTCAACATAAATTCCGGAAAACAGCTACAGCGGATCCTTTTCGACAAGCTCGGCCTGCAGCCTATACGTAAGACCAAGACAGGATTCTCGACCGACATGGAGGTGCTTGCCGAGCTCGCCCCAGAACATGAGATAGCGGACCTTGTTCTCAAATACAGGCAGCTCGCAAAGCTTGTGAGCACCTATTTCGACGCCCTTCCGAGGCTCGTCAATCCGCGTACCGGGCGGATACACACCTCGCTGAACCAGACCGTGACCGCAACAGGCCGGCTCTCGTCGAGCAATCCGAATCTCCAGAATATCCCGATACGGACCGAGCTGGGAAGACGCGTACGCAGCGCATTCATCCCCAGGAAAGGGTGGCTGCTGCTTGATGCCGATTATTCGCAGATCGAACTCCGGATCATGGCTCACCTCTCGAGTGACAAGGCGCTTAGCAGCGCATTTCTCGAGGGTGCCGACATACACTCGAGGACGGCGGCGCGGATCTACGGTGTGGAGGAGAGCGAGGTGGATTCAGAGATGCGCGCGCTGGCGAAGACGATCAACTTCGGCGTGATATACGGGATGGGCGCTCGCGGGTTATCGAGACAGCTCGGGATAGAGCTCGATGGGGCGAAGCGTTTCATCGAGGAATACTTCGAGACCTATCCAGGTGTGAAGGAATATATCGAACACTCGAAGGCCTTGGCGCGGGAAAAGGGGTACGCGGAGACTCTGTTCGGCCGCAGGCGCATGCTCCGGGAGATCGAGAGCGGGGATGGACGTATGCGGAGCTTTTCAGAACGGATCGCGATAAACATGCCGATACAGGGAACCGCAGCGGATATGATCAAGGTCGCTATGGTGAAGATCTTTCGCCGGATCAGGGCCGAGGAGCTCGAGAGCCGTATGATACTCCAGGTACACGACGAGCTCGTATTCGAGGTGGTTCCGCGGGAGCTCGGGCCGATGCAGGAGCTCGTGCGTGAGAGTATGGAATCGGCGGTCGATCTCGAGGTGCCCATAAGGGTCGATATGGGAACGGGCAAGACCTGGCTGGAGGCGCACTGATGAGAAAACCGGTCATAGTGGTGACAGGCGGGATAGCTACTGGCAAGACGACCGTCTCCCGGGCGATCGCCGCGGACGGGGGCTTTGTTGTAGACTGTGACCGGATCGGTCACGAGGCTCTCGATACGAAGGCGGTCACGAGGGCCGTGACCGCAGCTTTCGGCAAGTGTATTCTGACGCCGTCGGGCCGCATATCCCGTATCAAGCTCGGGCGGATCGTATTCGCCGATCAATCAGAGCTCGATCTTCTTAACAGGACTATCCGGCCGTTCTTGAAAAGAATGATCAGCGCGGAGGTGATCGGGCGCCGGAAGAGTACCGAGTACATTGTCCTTGATGCGGTGCTCTATTTTCAGTATAAGTTCAGGTTCAAAGTGGATCTCGTCGTGCGCACAGTCGCATCGAAAGAGACGAGGCTCGAACGCCTCGCCAAACGTGATGGGCTGGAGAGGGGAGAGGCCCAGGGTCGCATCGCGCGGCAGGAGTCCCTTGCTGCAGGATGGCGGAAGGCAGATATATCCATACGGACCGATGGGCCTGTCGAAAGGGTGATCGAGAAAGCGGATCGCATACGCAAGCGGTTCCTGTATTCCTACCTTGGTTCCGGGAAGGAAAGATGATGGAGGAAAAACGGACAACAAAGATCCTATTGGAGGAGATTAACGGCGTGGAGGAGCGGCTGTCGGGGCTGCAGGAGTACCTTTGACGTAGCCGGAATGAGAAAGAAACTCGCCGCGATAGAGAAGCGGATGGAGGTTCCCGGTTTCTGGGACGACCGTGAGAAAGCCGATGAATCGGTCATGAAGCTCAAGGATCTGCGATCGATCCTGACGCCGTTCGGGGAGCTGTCGAATAAGATCTCCGAGCTGAGGGAGCTTCTCGGGCTCGACGTGGAGAGTGGAGACGGTTCGCTCACGGGGGAGATCGATCTCGAACTCGGTGAGATCTCAAAAAAGATGAATGAGTTCGAGCTCAAGATCCTGCTCTCGGGACCTCACGACAAGGGTAATGCCCTTATTATGATCCACCCGGGAGCTGGCGGCACCGAGTCGCAGGACTGGGCGGAAATGCTTCTTCGTCTCTATAAGAGGCATCTCGACGAGAACGGATTCAGTTACCGTATACTGGATCTGCAGCCGGGCGATGAGGCTGGCATCAAGAACGCCACGCTCGATATCTCGGGCGAATTCGCCTACGGCAGGCTGAAATCGGAGAGCGGGATTCACCGGCTAGTCAGGATCTCTCCCTTCGATTCCAGTTCGAGGCGGCATACTTCGTTCGCGTCCGTTTTCGTCTCTCCGATAATCGATGACAAGATCGAGGTCGAGATCAATTCGAACGATATAAGGATCGATACATACCGATCGAGTGGTGCGGGTGGTCAAAGCGTCAACAAGGTATCCTCGGCGGTCAGAATGACCCACTTTCCGACCGGGATCGTTGTGCAGTGCCAGAACGAGCGCTCGCAGCACCGAAACCGCGAAATGGCGATGAAGGTCCTCCGGTCGAGGGTCTATGCCAAGCTGCTCGAGGAGGATGAGCAGAAGAAGGAGAGGATCGCGGGAGAGAAAAAGGACATATCCTGGGGCAACCAGATAAGGAGTTACGTTTTTCACCCATATACGATGGTGAAGGATCACCGGACGAGCGTCCAGACATCGAATATACAGGCGGTCATGGACGGCAATATCGACGAATTCATAGAGGGATTTCTCAGATGGAAGGAAAGGAAGAGGTAAGTTGAGCGAAAAGATACAAAAGAGCGAAGGGGGAAGGGAGCGGGAGCAGCGTATAGAAAAGCTCGAGCAACTGCGCGGTATGGGCGTCAATCCGTTCCGGTACAGCTTCGAACGCACGCACATGCTAGGCGAGGCGATCCAAAACGGGGGAGAGCTCGCGGGATCAGGCGCCGAGGTTGTCTGTGCGGGAAGGATCATGTCGATCAGGAAGCACGGGAAGACCGCATTCGGCAACATAAAGGACTCGACGGCTTCCCTGCAGTTCTATGTCAGAAAGGACGGCGTCGACGAGGAATCCTTCGATCTGTTCAAGCTGATCGATGTCGGTGATATAGTGGGGATCTACGGGACCCTCTTCAGGACGAAGACGGACGAATTGACTGTCAAGGTCACGCGTCTCGAGCTCCTGAGCAAGGCCATACTGCCTCTTCCCGAGAAATGGCACGGTTTGCAGGACAAGGAGATACGGTACCGCCAGCGCTATGTAGATCTCATAGTTAACGACGATGTCATGAAGATCTTTCGATTACGATCTGCGATAGTTGAGACGATCCGCCGATTTCTACAGGAACACGGATTCCTCGAGGTGGAGACGCCGATATTGCAGCCTATCTACGGAGGCGCGCTCGCAAGGCCCTTCGTGACGCACCACAACACTCTCGATATCGACCTCTATCTCAGGATAGCCGACGAGCTCTATCTGAAGCGGCTGATCGTAGGCGGGATGGAACGGGTGTTCGAGTTCAGCAAGGATTTCAGGAACGAGGGAATGGACCGTTCGCACAATCCGGAATTCACGATGCTCGAATGCTACGCGGCGTACTGGGATTACACGCGTATGATGGAATTCGTCGAGCAGCTCTTCGCGAGGCTCTGCGAGGAATTCGTCGGAGGATTTGAGTTGAAGTTCGGCGAGCACGAGATCGATCTCAAGCCGCCCTGGCGGCGGCTCTCTTTCTTCGATGCTCTCGGGGAGGCGACCGATGAGGATCTGAAGGAAATGGACGCTGAAACCTTGAAAGAGCTGGCAAAGAAACGGGGTCTAGACGTAGATGGAGTCACCGGAAGGGGAGGTTTTCTCGATCTGCTCTTCTCCGAGCTCGTCGAACCGGGGCTGATCCAGCCGACATTTATCACCGACTATCCCGTTGAACTGAGTCCGCTCGCCAAGATCCACAGGGGTGATGCAAGCCTCGTCGAGCGTTTCGAGCCATACATATGCGGATTCGAGATCGGGAACGCATTCAGCGAGCTCAATGACCCGATCGACCAGCGTGAGCGTTTCGAACAGCAGTCGAGGATGCGCGCCGAGGGAGCGGACGAGGTCCACCCAATAGACGAAGACTATGTAAGGGCGCTCGAGTACGGCATGCCGCCGACAGGCGGGCTCGGGGTCGGAATCGACCGCGTCGTTATGCTTCTGACCGATTCTCATTCCATACGGGACGTGATACTATTTCCTCAGATGCGTCCCGAGGGGGGAAGAGAAAAGGATTGAGCCGGATGCACTATTCCATATCTCTAGCGCTGCGCTACCTCAAGACTAAACGAAGGAGCGGCTTCGTCTCCCGCGTAACCGTGATTGCCGTGGGGGGTACATTCGTAGGCGTCATGACGCTTATCATCGTACTCTCCCTTATGAACGGTTTCGAGAGCGAGCTCAGAAGCAGGATCATCGGATTCAACACACACGTACTCGTTTTTTCGAGGACCCCGGCCTCCTGGAACGGAATCGATTCGGTCGCGGCCAGGATAGGGCAATTCCCCGATGTGGTCGCGGTGGCGCCCTTCGTGCGCGGCGAGGCGCTCATCCATTACGAGGTGATACCGGGAGTCAGGGTCAAGACGAAAGGGGTTATAGTCAAGGGTATCGGGCTGGAGAGCGAGCGGGGCGTTTCTACTGTCGTCGATTCGATAACCCCGCCAATACAGACCTTCGAGACGAGCGGTTTCTACGGGGAGGAGGGCCTGCCGGGCATCGTGCTAGGTGAGGATCTCTCGCAGGATCTGCGTATAACGCTCGGAGAGGTTATGACGCTCGTTACGGCTCC
>DAOUUU010000113.1 GCA_030667985.1 Candidatus Krumholzibacteriota bacterium | reverse complement strand
AGGTTTGAATCATGCGGACGCCGCCTCCGAAATGGAGATCTCCAGGTCTACATTCTCTCGCCTGATCGAGAGGGCGCGGAACAAGATGGCCAGGTTTCTGGTAGATGGTAAGGAGATCCAGATAGCAGGCGGTAACATCCATTTTCGAGACAATGTGATCAGATGCTTACATTGTGGGCATATGTTCAATACAGGCATTGAAACCAGGCTCAGTAACTGCCCCGAATGCGATTCCACCGAATTGTTGAATTTCGCTGGTAGCTTCGGTCACGGCAGATGCTGCGCCGATAGAGAAGAAAGTGGGAAATGACATGAACAGCGGCAGAAATCAGGGAAATCGCGACGGCAAGGGTCAGGGACGTAGCGGAAGCGGCCGCGGCGCCGGCAACGATGTACGCGGTTCTGGAGGCGGAGGCGGTCGAAACAGAGGCGGAGCCTTCGGTCCGGGAGGGTTCTGTGTATGCGCCGGATGCGGCGAGAAGGTTCCCCACCATCTAGGCGAGAAGTGCACGACCATAAAATGCCCGAAATGCGGCAAGACTATGATCAGGGAAGAATTATTGAACAAATAATCAGAAGGTTGATGAATTGCGCGTTCAACCATCGATGCCTCCCGAGGGGGACCGGCCTCGATAATAAGAGTAATCAACAATATGGAGTGATTGATGGAAAAATACGACGTTGCGGTCATCGGAGGCGGCCCCGCCGGAATCACATTGGCAAAGATGCTGGGAAACCGTAAAAGAACAGCGATTATCCGGCCTGAAGAACACAGCATGATCTATTGCGCCATGCCATACGCGATAGAAGGATTGATCGAAGAGAAAAAAACACTGAAAAGAGACAGCCTGGTCACGGATGCCGGGGCGGAGCTGATCAAAAAGACCGTTACCAGTGTGGATTATAATAGCAAGGTCGTTTGCTTCTCGGACTCTTCGCAGATCGCATACGAAAAACTGGTTATCGCAACCGGTGCGACGCCTTTCATCCCGCCTGTCCAAGGCCGAGAACTCAAGGGAGTCACGGGATTCAAGACAGAAAACGACCTGAAAAGAATCAACGCGCTTATCGACTCCGGCTTGAGGAAGATGGTAATAGTCGGGGCGGGAGCCATTGGCATCGAGCTAGCACTCGCCATCAACGCCAGGGGAGTCGAAGTCGAACTCGTCGAGATGGGAGATGCGGTTCTGCCCAATCTTCTCGATAGGGAAATGACGGAACCGCTCTTTGCGGAATTGATCAAGGCCGGCATCAAGATTCACCTGGAAGCCAAAGTAATAGAGTTGCATGGCAAAACATCAGTTGAACAGGTCATGATGGATAACGGCGACGTAATTCATTTTGACTCCTCGGATAACTGCACGGAGGAAAGGGGAAATGTTATTTACGGCCTGGTTGTCTTCACCACGGGAATGACCCCATCCGTTTCTCTTGTAACGGATAGTGAAATGCTCGTCGGAAAAGATGGGATAATAGTAAACGAGAGGATGGAGACGAACATTCCGGATGTCCTGGCCGTTGGAGATTGCGCGCAGTTCAAGAGTGGAATCACAGGGGAGATAGTCTCTGGAAAACTGGCCACAAACGCCGTGCCGATGGCCAAGATCGTGGGGTTCAATCTGATCGGCCAGGACAGAACATACCCTGGCTTCTTCAACGGCGCCGCGACCAAAGTCGGACAATACTTTGCGGGCGGCACTGGATACTCTGAAAGCGCGGCCCGAAGAGCCGGCATAGAAACTGTTACCGGGCACAGCGAAGTCACCACGCAATTCCCGATCATGCCGGAAGCGAAGAAGCTGCGGACCAAGCTGATCGTCGAATCTGATTCCCACAGGCTTATCGGGGCCCAGATAGTCAGCGGAGAGCCCGTCACGGGAAGGATAGATCTTCTTACCTTTGCTATTCAGAATAAAGCAACGGTGGAGGAGTTATCAAAGCTGAGCTATTCGGCTCAGCCCTATCAGTCTTTCTATCCAGCGGCAAACGGCATCGTCCTTGCCGTCGAAGACATCCTTGGGAAAATTGCCGATTGTCCTTAATTGGCCAGCATCGAGATCAATAGCCATCGCGGTCGAGGTCGTCGAGCCGCTTCTCGAACACCTCTTTCTGTTCGTGGAATTCGGCCGATGCGGTCTCGAGCTGCGTGAAGCCGGCCTCGATGTCCTTTTCGCAGACATGGATCCTCTTTGACAGATCCGCTATCTTCGCGCTCTCGCCGCTTCTCGAGGCCTCTTCTATCTCACTGTGAAGCTTTTCGAGCTCCGCCTCAGCTTTCACAATCGCCGTCTCCGTCTCCTCGATCTTTCTTTCCAGGGGACTGAGCGCCTTCGATCTTTCGCGGATGAGCTCGGAGCGAAGCCGTTTGTACACTTTCCTGTCTGTTTTCTTTTCCACCGCCTTCCCGTCCGCTTCCACGGCTGTCTCCTCCTTCTCGCTATCCCAACCCCTCTTCTCGAGAAATTCCTGATATCCCCCCTCGAAGACGAAAACCCTCCCGTCCTGAAAGACGATGAGCCTCTCCGCCAAACCGTGAAGGAGCATCTCGTTATGGGTCACCATGAGAACAGCCCCCTCGAATTCGTTTATTGCCTCGAGAAGGGCGTCGCACGATTCCATGTCGAGATGGTTGGTCGGCTCGTCGAGAAGTAGAAAGCTCACCGGCTTGGCGATGATCTTTCCGAGCAGGACTCTGTTCTTTTCCCCGCCTGAGAGGATCTTTATCCTCTTAAGGGCGGAGTCCCCCTCGAACATCATCATCCCGCAGATATTTCTCGCTCTCTGATTATCAACGTCGGGGTCGGAGTTTGCGATCTCTTCGAGAACGGTCCTGTCGTCCGCCAGGCTGTTTACATTTGCCTGCTCGTAATAGGAACTTCTGGCCGTTGCATTTAAAGACACCTCGCCCGTTCGAGGTTCCAGCCTGCCGGCCATCGTCTTAAGGAGCGTCGTCTTCCCTTTGCCGTTCTCGCCGACGACACAGACTCTGTCGTACGGCCCGATGGAAAAGGAAAGGTCGGAAAAGAGCGGCCTGCCTGGCTCATACTCGAAAGAGAGCTCCCTGACGTTCATGACCGGCTTTCCGTTGAACGGGCTCGACTTGAAGGAAAAATCGAGGTCTTTCGTCTTTTCGAGCTTTTCGAGCTTTTTCTGCTTCTCCAGTGTCTTGATCCTCGACTGAACGAGACCCCCGAGCCTCGCCTTGGCCCTGAAACGTCTTATGAACTCCTCGGATTTCTTTCTCTTCTTCTCGTCGTTGATCCTGGTCTTCTCGTAGACCTCTTCCTCCATGGCGAACTGGGAGTAGAGCTTGCCGGTACCCCCCTTGATCTTGCGAAGCGCCTTCCTGTAGATCCCCATCGTGTGTGTAACCACGTTATCCATAAAGCCCCTGTCGTGGGTTATCAGAATCAGCTCGCCCTGGCGGCCGTTGAGATACTTCGTCAGCCATCTGATTGAGGTTATATCAAGGTAATTGCTAGGCTCGTCGAGTAGCAACAGGTCGACGTTTTTTACGAGGACCTTGGCAAGGTTCAGCCTGACCTGGAACCCACCGGACAGTTCGTAGGGATCCTTCTCTAGATCCGGCGCCCTGAAACCGAGCCCTGCCAGGACTTTCTCCACCTTCCACGATTGCTCCCCATCTTCTGGTGGCAACCCGCTGCACCCCTCCTCCAAAACGGTGGCGCAGGTGAAATCCGGTTCTTGACTGACGTGGCCGATCGAGTACCCCTTAGGTACGATTATATTCCCCGAGTCGGCCTCTTCATCACCTGTGATAAGATGCAGAAGCGTGGTCTTGCCGTGACCGTTCCTGCCGACCAGCCCCATCCTTTCCCTGGCGTTCAGCCTGAAACCGGTGCTCCTGAAAAGCTCCTGGCTGCCGTAGCTCTTCGATATGTTCTCGACGATTATCATGTCCGTTTCACCTTGTCATCTTATCATGCAATCGATGATACATGGAATCAGCCGGACCATCACGGGAATAGAGGAGATCAACTCGACGGATCAATCCGTAGTCGTATTTATCATGACCGAGATTTTGTTTAACATCAGGTTGGTAACAGCCAGGTCGCAATCACCGTCCCCATCTAGATCCCCGGCGGCCAATCCGCTGGGGCCCGTGCCACCCCAGAACCCGGCCAACATTGTGAAATTCCCCACACCGTCATTCAGCATGACCGAAACGCACTCCGTTTCGGTCACGGCGGCAAGGTCGCTGTCGCCGTCCAGATCGAGGTCGCACGAGACGATGTAATACGGACGGCCGTTTGTGAAGAACTGAGTTGGAGAACCGAACGTACCGTCACCGTTGCCGAGGAACACCAGAATACACTCGGGGTAATTATGAGTCGCCGCGAGATCCAGGAATCCGTCGTCGTTGAAATCGTTCGCGACAAGGTTCATCGTATTACCGCTGACATCGAGCAGGGAAGTTGTCTGAAAGGTTGCGTCCCCGTTGTTTGACAGTATGAACACCTCTCCCTGGTTGGAATCGGTCACAGCCAGATCGTTATCGCCATCTCCATCGAAATCATAGCCCGCGATCGAATAGGGGTAGCGCCAGTCACCGAGACTGTACTCGTTCCGAGGCTCGAAGATCCCATTTCCCCCATTCACCATGATCGAGATATAGGTCGCCATATAATTTGCCACGGCCAGGTCGTTGTAACCATCACCGTCGAGGTCGCACGAAAACGCTGATTTGGGCCCTTCGCCGGCGTTGTACTCCACGGGCGCCTGAAATGTTCCGTTCCCGTTGTTCAGCAGGACGGCGACGGCGTTCTTCGGGCTGGAGCAAGTAACAACAAGGTCATTATCATTGTCGTTATCCAGATCACTGGACAGAATCGAGTTTAACACGCCGCCGATGGTGTATTCAGATCCCGATGTAAAAACTCCCGAACCGTTATTGCAGAATATAGCAACAATTCCCAGGCGGGATGCGGAGACGAGATCGAGGTCCCCGTCTCCATCCAGATCAGTCGCTACGATCGATTCCGGCGAATCCCCAGCGTCGAACTGGCGCAGGTCAGTGGGATAGCGGCCGTTTCCGTCATTGCTGTAGATTACCAGCGAATTGGTCACTAAGTTGACGACTGCGATGTCTGTTGCGCCGTCTCCATCGAAATCGGCCGTGCAGCCCGAGCTAGGATAGAGGCCAGTCTCGTACTCATCGTACGAAGTGCCGAGATCACCCATCCGGAATAGCCACATGTCGAACGAGAGCTGATTGAGAACGACTAGCTCATCCAGACCGTCCCCGTCGAGATCGTCGGCAAGAAGGTCGATCGGCTGATCGCCTGTTCCGTAAGACGACGGCGGCCCGAATATTCCGAGACCGTTGTTTTCGAGAACATACAGTTTCGACGAATAGTAATCGGCGATCACCAGATCATCATCACCGTCGACATCGATGTCGCGTGGAATCGAAGAAGCCATAAAGGGATAGGAGCCCACTTCATATCGGACGGAGTCCGCCAACGTCCCGTCCCCGCTGTTGAGGAGAACGAAAACACTCCCCATCATGCTGGTCGCCGCCAGATCGTTGCTCCCGTTGCCATCGAAATCCCCGGCGCAGATATCCACGCAACCGAGCTCCACGGGATGAACGGATGTCGTATCGAACACGCCATTACCGAGATTGTTCAGCACAGAAATAGAGTTTCCCATACCCGCGACGGCAGCATCCAGATCACCATTGCCGTAGATATCACACATGGCGATCGAATACGGCCTGTATTCGATCGGATAGTCGAGTCTCCTCGTGAATGTTCCGTTTCCCCTGCAGAAATATGTAGACATGGTGCGTGAAAACCGGTTCGCGATCACCAGGTCGTCTACGCCGTCGCTGTCGATGTCGCAGGCGATGACGAAACACGGCTCTTGACCTGTCCCGTACGTCCCCGCTTCTCGGAATATGCCACGACCGTCATTCAGAAGTATCGAAGCATCCTCGGAATATTGGTTCACCGTCACCAGGTCAATGGCGCCGTCGCAATCGAAATCCCCGGTCGAAACGCAGTATGGTTCCCTGCCGACCTGGTATACGAGCCGAGTGTCGAACATCATGTAGAATTCTACGGGAGGCTGGGGTTGCGGAGGAGCGATAATCGAGTCCTCGCTGCATGAGATATGCACAGCCGTTAAAGCCAGGATAAATATAATGACGCGTTTCATTTCGAGCCGGCCCATGATCTATCTCCTATTACTCAAAAGCATCGATTCATTATACTACTACTTCACTTATTATCAAGCACAGAGAGAGAAGAAAGCGTATACACGAAATAGTATTCGTACTGAAAATCTTTACTATAGCGTATGATATATGAACTGTGTTACCGTGATCGACAATCCTGAATCCCTTTTTTTATGGGGTGTTACGATAGCTCTACGAATGTGAGAAATATGTCGATGAAAGGAGATCGGGAATAGTGAAGGAACACATGCCGTATGTGCCCGCCGATACCGTATTGAAAGATTTCAATCCGAAAACCGTGATCCTCGGCGTTATCCTGGGGGCGATCTTCGGCAGCGCGAACGCCTATCTCGGATTGCGAGTAGGGCTGACCATCAGTACCGCCATCCCCCTGGCGGTTGTTTCGGTGGCGATTCTCACTATACTGACTCCTATATTCGGTAAGCCCTCCATTCTGGAATGCAACATCTCCCAGACGACCGGCTCGGCGAGTTCTTCGCTGGCCTCGGGATTGATTTTCACGATTCCGGCCCTCTATCTCTGGAATTATGATGCGCCGCTTTTACAGATAACACTTCTCGCCATGTGCGGCGGCCTACTGGGCGTTCTATTCATGATCCCCTTAAGAAATTTCCTGATCGTCAAGGAGCATCATACCCTGCCCTATCCCGAGGGAACGGCGAGCGCAGAGGTACTGATCGCTGCGACGGGCGGCGCCGACTGCTGCTACGGCGGCATCGGCTGGTGCGGGCACATTGCCTTCTGGGAGAGCAGTCTGGGGCACAACTACGACTCGCTCGACGAGTGGAAGCAGGCCAAAGCCCAGATCGTTGAGCTGACGCCGATGACGATCATGCAGAACGCGCTGCACTCATTCGGCGGTGACTGGTCATGGGTGCCACCGAAGGCGGCGACCATTGCTCCCGCTGACATCCTCGGTGCCAGGCACCGCAGCTTCTGGCTCGATGGCGTGTGCGGGCCGGATATGGCCTGGGAGCGCTTTATCGCCCGCCTGGCCGCCCACTGCCGGGTCAATCGCTTCGTGCCCGGCTCAATATTGCAGACCGTCCCCACCGACTACACCCTCCTGGGCGGCGTAGCTGATAACGTGGAAATAGATATGGCGTAGAGGACAGGGCGTGCGCGCT
>DAOUUU010000030.1 GCA_030667985.1 Candidatus Krumholzibacteriota bacterium | reverse complement strand
CGCTCCACCTGGGATCCCGGAAGGTGAAATTGAAGGTATACCGATGATATATCTCCCGCGCGCGGCCCATTCCCACGCCGCGGACCAGATGCATCCCCTTGTAATCTTCCTCGCGCGCTTGTCCGGGACGTGACTCGAGAAGCAGGTGCACCTCGTGGCCCTCACCGGTCAGTGTCTTTGCCTCCTTCTCGACACGTATGTCGGGAGGCGGGATCTTATGCTTCAATATCATTCCGATACGCATAGGCGCTTCTCCGTTCGAGCGGAGTATAGACGCCTTGACCTGCATGGTAAAGTCTAACTTTCAATCGCACAGGATGTTTAGGGCTTTTCAAACAGCGGCCTGGTCGACTATAGTCAATATCGAGACAAGAGACGCGGCTCGCGCACAGAAATGTCGGGGAGCATGAATAATGACGAGACCAAGTGGGCAAGGAGCCCGGAATAAAGGCGGAGGAGGCGACACGATCGACGCCCGGATAAGGGAGCTGTCGTCGGGTTACCGGCCCGCCCTGCTCATCCTCACAGCGAACAGGCTGCGGCTCTTCGACGCTCTGGGCGGCCGGGCGA
The DNA here is from genome assembly GCA_030667985.1 of Candidatus Krumholzibacteriota bacterium. Lineage (GTDB taxonomy): Bacteria > Krumholzibacteriota > Krumholzibacteriia > Krumholzibacteriales > Krumholzibacteriaceae > DAOUUU01. The sequence continues at coordinate 21,558 of DAOUUU010000030.1, read as the reverse complement.
TGACAGCCCGGGTCCTCGCGACCGAGCTCGGGCTCGACCGTCGGGCTCTTGTAATCGTTCTGGACGCCCTGACGGCGCTGGGCCTGCTGCTCAAGCAAAAGAACCATTACAGGTGCATGGCCCGGGTGAAAGAACTGCTGGTGACCGGCGGCGCGCGCTACAAGGGCAATATCCTCGATCATCGCTTCAACGTTCTCGAGCGCTGGATGGATCTGCCGCGCGTAGTCAAACGGGGCGGCCCGGCGAAGCTCATGCGCTCACGGCGCTCGCAGCGGGAATGGCGCGAGTTCATCCTCGGCATGGAGGATGTCGCGAATGAATCGCTCGATCCGTTTCTCGAGGCCATGGATCTGAAAGGTCGAAACCGCCTGATCGACCTGGGTGGCGGACCGGGCACCTACACGATCGCCCTCTGCAGAAAGCACAAACGGCTCGAAGCGGTTCTCTTCGATCTGCCCGAACCGGTCTCTATCGCGCGGAAGCGGATCCGTGAGGCGGGACTCGACGGCCGGATCAAAACAGCGGCGGGCGATTACCTCACCGGCGATATCGGCAGCGGTTTCGATGCCGCTCTCCTCTCACACATCATCCACAGCCTCTCCGGCGAGGAGTTCCTGATACTGGCACGGAAGGTCTTCAGGGCGCTCGATGAGGGGGGGATAATAGCTGTCAGGGAATTCCGCCTCGACGAGAATCGCACAAACCCGATCGAATCGGCTCTCTTCGCGGTCAACATGCTCGTCAGCACCGAGGGCGGAAACTGCTACACACCTTCCGAGATCAAGAAAACACTCGGCCGGGCCGGCTTCGTCAAGCTCCACACCTCGACGGTGACTCCCCAGGCGAATCTCTATCTCGGCACGAAGATCACAAAGGGCAAAGGATCAAAGCAATGACAGAAAATACCGTTGAAATTAAAAAAGTCGTGTACGGCGGCCTGGGACTGGCTCACCACGAGGAGAAGGCGTTCTTTATCCCCTATACGCTGCCCGGCGATCGGGTCGCGTTTACGATCGACCAGCGTAAGAAGAAATGCCTCTTCGGCACCGCCACACGGATAATCGAGCCCTCTCCCCTGCGAATCGAGCCCGATTGCCCGGTATTCGGCCTGTGCGGCGGCTGCCATATGCTCCACGCACGGTACGAGGACGAGCTCGATATCAAGAAACAGACCGTCCTTGAAAACCTCGAACGGACAGGCCGTATAGAGACCGAAATAACCCAGTACATCCCTTCACCGGAGCGGTTCGGCTACCGGAATCACTCCCAGTTCAGGATCGATGCCGACGGGCGCCCAGGCTTCTTGCGTAGGGAATCATACGAGGTCGTTCCCTTCCCCGACGAGGGGTGCCGGCTCCTCTCGGAGAACATACGGACCGCCATCGCCGGGCTGCCCCCGGACTCCCTCCCTGCGGGCGGCGAGGTCAGGGTCCGCGAGGACAGGGACGGCGCGGTTCACTTCTGGGGACTCAAAGACCGTGTTGGGCCGCCCGACCTGCTCATAGACGCCGGCGGATTCACATTTCCAGTCAAACCCGCCTCCTTCTTTCAGGTGAACTCGCTGCTCAACGATTCGCTGATCGAACTCATCATCTCCATGCCATCGAAGACACGGAGAAAACTGCTCGATCTCTACTGCGGAGTCGGATTCTTCACACTGCCGCTGTCCAGGATGGTCAAGGCGGCGATCGGCGTAGAAAGCGATCAGGAGACGATCAGGAGCGCGCTAGCGGCGCTGAGGCTCAACAAGGTCGTTAACGTCAAATACCGAAGGGGAAGGGCTGAACAGCTGATCCAGAGATTGGGGGATTTCGACCTGATCATCGCCGACCCGCCCCGTTCCGGCATACCGGAGCGGGCGCTCCGCCGCATAATAAAGATCCGGCCCGACGAACTGATCCTTGTCTCCTGCGAACCGCCGACATTCGCCCGGGACGCCCGGTTGCTGATCGAGGCGGGCTATATTCTCTCACAAATCGACCTGATCGATCTCTTTCCGGGCACATACCATGTCGAGATGGTCTCGCTCTTTAAAAGGCACTGACGGCGGTTTCGGCGCTACCGGGTCAGATACCTCACCTCGAAGAAGGGGACGAGATCTCCCTCTGCGACGACCTTCGTCTCGGCATTACCACCGACCGAGACTGCGGCGCTCACCGACTGGTAGTGCATGGATGGCCAGTGATGCACCTCCGTCCAGATCGTGTAGGAACCGTCCTTTACCCTCTTGCCGCTGCCGTCCGTGCAGTCCCACGCGAAGAGGTGCCTCCCCTTCGAGATCGAGGCGCCCGTCGTATTATTGGTCTCGAATTCCGATATCGAACCCCAGGCGGGCAGAACGACTTGACGCTGCTTGACATACCCCGAGAAACCGGAGACGTAGAGGGTCTTGACGAAAACACCCTCCTTATCCTCCACCCAGACCGCTGTCTGGGGAGGTATATCCGACTCGAACGCTATATGGAAACGTACGAGCACCCGCTCCCCTGTGATCGTTTCCGGATCGGTCCATTCTCCTTCGGGCTTCATCAGCGCCCATGTCTGTTTCGCCGGTCCCGAGTCCCGGAAATCCTTCGTCAGGGTCTGCCAGTACTGGAGCCCCAGCATACGGTGAGCCATCCCGAGATAGTAGTAGGCCTCCGCCTTCATCTCCTCTGGTGCCTCACTCCGGGCGACGAATTTGAGATCCTCCAGAGCCTGGCCGATCATACCGGTGTAATTATCCTCGACCATCAGATCGGTGATCCCTTTCGCCATGTCCCTCGTCCAGCCGAGCCGGTCCAGGAATGACGCGAAGACTGGCATATTGACTATGTAGGCCCCTCGAAGGAACCTGAGCTCGGGGTCCTCGGGGGCGAGCTCGATCGCCCTGTTCATGTTGTTGAATATGTTGATGATGAGCTGCGTCTGGTAGTTGGTGTCCTCGTGTATCTTTTCGCTGTAACCCTTCATCGCTTCGGATATATAGGTCTCGGTGAGAAGATGGAAGACCTTTGCGTTCATCGAATCGATACCGGCTGCCCTGGAGAGGTGCGCACGCGCCTCCATGTAATCGCCACCGTCGAGAAGCAGCTTGCTGAGGCCTATCAGCAGCTCGGGATTGTCCGGGTCCTTCTTCAACTGTTTTTCGAGTGTCTTGATATCCTCGGCCTGTACAGGACGATCCGCGGCTGCAATGCAGAGCGCGAGAATCAGAACGATTACTAGAATCCTCATTCCGTGGCCTCCTTGCATAACGATCATTCGGATATATCGGTCCATGCGATCTTCACATTGAGCTTCTCGGTGTCATAGAACCTGTCGACGTCGACGAGACTGGGAGATTTCTTCACTTCCTTCAAGTCCGTCTTTGTGAGCCGGGATTTCTTGAGGGCGACCATGAAGCCGAACTCCTCGTTCTTCAGCATCTCGACGGCGTTGTGCCCGAAGCGCCGGCCCATCTGGCGGTCCTTCTGCGAGGGTGGAGCCCCCCGTTGGAGATATGCGAGCGCTGTGTAGCGCGTGTGCTTGAACTGGTGCTCGAGCAACCCTTTGAGGTAATTGCCCACGCCCCCGAGGCTGTAATGGCCAAACTCGTCGAGCTGGCTGTCCCTGCGGACCGCGTCCTCACCCTCGATATGAGAACCCTCCGATACTACGATCATCTTGTAGAGCTGTTCGAAGCCCTGCTTCATGCTCGTCGCCATGCGCTCGTGGAGCACCGCGGTGAGTTGCTTGATCGAGAAGGAATGTTCCGGAATGAGGACAACATCGGCGAAAGCCGCCTCCCCGCCCCTCAATGCGAGCCAGCCCGCATGCCTGCCCATCACCTCGAGCAGGAAGATCGTCTGGTGGGACTCCGCCGTGTGGGCTATCCTCTCGGCGCTGTCGCATATGACATTGAGGGCCGTGTCGTAGCCGAGCGTGTACTCCGTCCCGACCAGATCGCGATCGATCGTTTTCGGGATACCCACGACACGCACTCCCCGCTCGGCGAGGATCGCCGCCGCTCCGAGCGTATCCTCCCCTCCGATGGCGATGACCGCGTCCAGCTTGAGCTTCTTCATATTCTCTTTTACAAGATCGGTCCTGTCGTTGTCCTCGGAAACGGGATTAGTCCTGCTGCACTGCAGCTTGCTACCGCCGAGCCGGCTGTACTCGCGTATGATCTCCGGGCCGAGCGGGAGAATATGCCTATCGTTTTCCCGTACACTCAGCGCTTCCCAGCCGCGCTTCAAACCAATGATCTCGTGACCGTCTAGGACGGCACGCTCTACAACTCCGGCGATCGCGGGATTCAACCCCGGCGCGTCACCACCGCCTGTCAATACTCCGATCCTCATAGATCCTCTCCCCGCTAGATATTAAATGGTCACCGGCAATCCGAGGACTCAACCCGGATGCCTCCGGTGTTACTCTTCACATTCCTCTTTCTTCTTGAGGAATTCCTCGAATGTCATCTGCTGTTTGTAACATTCCTTCTGAATATAGTGCAGGAACGGCAGGAAGGTCTCCTTCGGCACAAAACCAGGAACGATGGTTATCAATCCTCCCTCCCTGTCGAGATAGGCCAGAGAGGGAAAACCCTTGACGCCGAAGGAACGGGTCAGCTCGACAGCCGAATACTGCTTCCCCTTGAAGCTGAATTTATCCGACCTGCTTTCCGCGTTGATCCTTATCGACACGAAATGCTCCGCCAGATAGGACTGCACTTCCGAATCGCTGAAGGTCTTCTCGTCCATCACCTTGCACCACCGGCACCATGATGTGTAAAAATCTATCACAATCGGCTTCTTTTCCTTTTCGGCGAGCTCGATCCCCTCGCCGAACGAGAGCCACTCGTTCTCGAGGGCGGCCTTTTCCGCTGTTTCCTTTGCATCCTTCGCCCCGCATCCGGAAAATACGGCCGCAATCACAATCAGTATCAGCACAACGTTTTTCACTGTCATATCCGATTCTCCCTGTTGTCGATATGAAATTCGCTCGGTCGGTCAAATATATACGAGATGGTGTTTTTCCACAAGGGCGGATAGTTCCAAATCCTTGAAAATCCCGGCCTATCCATGTATATTTGAGCCCTTGCTTCTAGAATCGAATCTGCCGAGTTTAGAAACTCAATCCAGAGAGAAAGGAACCCTATGCGATTACACTCGACCATCGTTCAGGCCCTCGTAATATGCCTGTTCCTTGCCGCCTCCATACAGGCCGGAACCGGCGAGGGCAAAACTGAAAAAGCGGAGATCCGGATCGAGAATTGGCTTCTTTTGGGCCCCATACCGACACAGACTCCGGCATTCAGCAACGAGGAGGAGACCTTCGACGGGGATAAATTCTTTCTCGGATATGATTTTCTCCAGGTCGCCGAGCTAGAGCCGGAGAAGGATTCGAAAGTGCCCATAGGGGGAGCGGATATCCTTTGGCTGAAGATAGCAGCCGACACATCGGGAGCGGATCTTCCCGCAGATCTCGATTCCCCCTACATAGCCTATCTCGCGGCCTATATCGAGATCGGCCGCTGGGATGAGATAGGGATCGAAGCGAAGGGGACACACCCGTACGAGCTCTTCATAGACGGTGCATCCGTACTGAAGTGCGTTAAGCGTCATGGAGAGAAGGATGGAAAATCAAAACTCCAGGCGGGAAAACATCTTCTCGTCGTCAAGACGGTCTATGTTCCGGCCGATACCGCCGCCGCATGGCGGCTAGATGTCAGGCTCACTCCCGAGCACGGCACTCCCATACTCTCATCATCTCCAAAACGGCCCATCTCCATCGAATTCATACTGGAGACCCCGGTCGTTTCGAATTCTGTCATATCCCCCGACGGCAGCCTCATAGCTTACAAGGTGACAGACCACAAAGCCCCCGAATGGAAACGCGAGGCAAGGGTCGAGATCAAGAGGACGACCGATGGCGGCCTCGAGCGGACGATGAAGGGTTCGGGCTTCAGTGACATTCAGTGGGCTCCCACCGGCAAACGGCTCTCCTACAATGACGGAGAGGGCGCCATGATCCTGCTCGATATCGAGACGGGCGGGGCCGAGAAGATCATCGAGGGGGCGAAAGACCTGGAAAGCTACACCTGGTCGCCACACGGCGACTACATCATCTACTCCCTGAGCGATAAGCCCGAGAAGGACAAGGCGGGCGTAAAAAGGCTGCTCGGAATCTACGACAGGACACAGAGCGGCAGAAACAGATCCTTTCTATACATGGCCTCGGTCCCCGGCGGGGCTACGAGAAGACTGACAGCGGGAAAATACAGCTCCTACCTCCAGGCGATACACCCGAACGGCAAAAAACTCCTCATCTCGCGGTTCTACGAGGATCTCTCGACCAGGCCGTACGGTTTCACCGAACTCATCACCATGGATCTCGCCGATCAGTCCACCGAACTGATGTTCAGGGGAGCCTGGATCCGCAGCGCCGAGTGGTCCCCAGACGGCGGGAGGATACTCATCCTCGCCGGCCCGTCGACCTTCGGCGACAGGGGCAAGAAGGTGCCGGAGGGCACGATCCCGAACGACTACGATACTCAAGCCTACATCTTCGATCCGGCGACGGGCGATGTCGAGGCGATAACCAGAGAGTTCGATCCGGCGATCACGGAGGCCTGGTGGCCCCGGGCCGACGAAAATATCTACCTCCTCGCCGAGGAAGGGACCTATAAACGGCTTTTCCGCTTCGATCCGAATAAGAAGACATTCAAATGGATCGATCTCGGCCTCGACTATATCAGGGACGTCGATATCGCGCGGAACGCCCTCTCGGCCGCGGTCAGGGCGATGGGAGCGCAGGAGCCGCTGCGGCTCTACTCGGCCGACATGAAGAGGGGCAAAGCAAAGACCCTGTACGATCCGGCGGCGGCGGAATTTACCGATGTAGAGCTCGGAAACCTGGAGAAGTGGGACTTCGAGAGCTCTTCCGGCAGGAGACTGGAAGGATTGGTCTACTATCCTCCCGGCTTCGACAAGGACAAGAAATACCCCTGTATAGTCTATTACTACGGAGGCACCTCTCCGATCGGCCGCTACTTCGGCGGAAGGTACCCGAAGAACCTCTGGGCAGCCAACGGCTACATCGTATATACACTGAATCCGAGCGGAGCGACCGGCTACGGACAGGCCTTCAGCGCTTTCCACGTGAACGATTGGGGCGGAATCGTCTCGGGCGAGATCATAGAAGGAGTGACCAGGTTCCTCGAGGCCCATCCATTCGTAGATCCCTCCAGGGTCGGGTGCATCGGCGCATCCTTTGGAGGCTTTATGACACAGCTGCTAGTCACAAAGACCGACATCTTTTCAGCGGCCGTCTCTCATGCCGGGATCAGCGACATCACGAGCTACTGGGGAGAGGGCTACTGGGGCGCCATGTACAACGCTGTCGCCGCCGCCAACAGCTTCCCATGGAACAGACCCGATATTTACATAGAGCGGAGCCCCCTCTTCGCCGCTGACAAGGTCACTACACCGCTTCTGCTGCTGCATGGAGCGAACGACACCAACGTGCCGCCCGGAGAGAGCGAACAGATGTACACGGCGCTGAAGCTCCTGGGGAAAAAGGTGGAGTACATCAAGTACGAAGGGCAAAATCACTTCATCCTAGACTTCAAGAAACGCATCGCCTGGTCGAACGCGATCCTCGCCTGGTTCGACAGCTGGCTCAAGGAAGAACCCGAGTGGTGGCACGACATGTATCCTCCGATAGAGGAACCCGAACCGGCTTCTATCGAAGCGAGAAAACTCGATCTGGGCGATTACGGCAAGGTGATGATGGGAGAAGTGACGAGGGACGAGATACTGGACAACCTGCCGGGCTGGGACAGGGAGTACTTCGAGTACACGCCCGATCCGGCCGTCATCGGCGAACTCCAGGATCACATCCGCGACGTCGAGATCACCGTAGTTCTCGGCACCTGGTGCAGCGACTCGAGCCGCGAGATCCCGAGGCTCTGGAAGATCCTCGAGGATACCGGTTATCCTGTAGTCGATGTCAAGATGTTCGCAGTCGGCAGCTCCCGCTTCACGCTGGAGATGGGCATCTCGACGGAACTGCTCGGGTGGTCGAACAGGATCAAGCGCTTCTACGAAGTAGAGCGGGTCGCGACGATCATCATCTTACGCGACGGCGAGGAGATCGGCCGCATAATCGAGACTCCCGACAGTTCGGTCGAGGAGGACCTGCTCGAGATCCTGAAGGGAGAGTAGCCGGATTCGGAAAGGCGCTCCGCAGAAATATCAAGGATTTTCCAGGATATTATCATTGCGGGCATCCGCGCGCTTCAGCAGGATCGCAAAGATCAATCCTAGCACTCCAAGGCCGGCGAACATTATCTGGCTCGCCGTGTAATCACCTGTGATATCCCTCAGCTTGCCGTTGATCCATGGAAAGAATCCGAGTCCGATATTCTGCAGCATCGTCATGAGGCCGAACGCAGTCCCGACCTTCTGTTTCGGAATTATCAACGGTATGGAGGGCCACATCGCCGCCGGCACGAGTACGAATGCAGCGCCGAGAACGACCATCATAACAACCGGATTTATGTATGTAATGCCCATCAGGAGATGGGCCGGAATCATCAATAGAGAACCGAATATCATCAGAGTGGCCCGCTTGCCTATCTTATCCACCAGGGAACCCGCGAGCGGCGCGAATACCATCGACGCAAAGACGATGATTCCGACTATACCCGGTGCAGTAGAAAACATATGAAGGATATTCAAAAATACCTGGTGAAAAAACCCTCCGCTCGCACCTATCTCAAGAGGTATTCCCCACTTGCTGTGGAAGAAATCGGCGGCGAGGTGCTGAAAGGGAAAAATCGCCCCGTAGAAGGTAAAACAGAGAAGCGTCACATACCAGAAGGAAGCATTGAACTTCTTGAGATCGGAGAAGACTATTTTCTCTTCGACCTCCTTCTCCTCGAGCCCCAGGATCTTCTCTCCCCGCCTATCCATGAGGCAGTACACAATGTTGCTCAAGAGTGATAATACACAGAAGATCAGGCCGGCCCACAACGCGAAGGAGTAATGGCCGAAATAATCGGCGATCAAGGCCTCGGTGTTGTAGCTGAAGAGAGAACCGAGCCTGCTCACCGTCAACGCTATACCGAAGGCGAAAGCGAGCTCCTTGCCCTTGAACCACCTCGATATGATCGAGCTCTGCGCGATGATGAGTGTTTCGGACCCCGCACCGAAGAAGAACATTCCGACATAGAGCATCCAGATATTTCTGGAGATCGCCATGATAAATGCACCGAGAACGATAAAGGAGGAGAAGAGGAGGCTTGCTTTTCTCGTCCCGATCCTATCTATGAGAATCCCGCCTATGAGCAGGCAGAGTATTGCGGCGACAGAATATATCGTCTTGGTCGCGCCGTACGCGGCACGGGATATTTCAAAGGACTTAATCAGAATGGGAGCGATAGCGGACAACCCGTCATACGCGAAATAGCTGCCGTAGGTCAATAAGCTGACGAAGATCAGGATTGTGAATCGAAATGGCTTCTTTGATGGATGAAATAGGCCTGCGATATTCTCGTTCATACGCAATTTACCTCCCTTGTGCTTGATTCATCAAAACATGCCCGTATATTTGGTCCAGAGATGATCGCCGAGGTCCCAGTAGCCCTTCGTTACTCGATCGCTGTACTCGATGACATACCGTGTCAGATACTTCCGCGCCTTCTTCGGATTCTTTCCGTGGAGCTCGAGGGCCTTCGCCTCGATATCGGCTCTGGCGTCAAAGATCTCCAGCTCGAAGGCCACCCTGGCCGAGTCGACATCGACACGCATGTGCCCCCACTTCTGCGCGCTCAGGTCGGCTACCCGGTTGAAGGCCCACCAGGCGCAACCGCGATCATACTTGGGGCGCCCGCAGACCTTCCAGGAATCCGGGACATCGGTTATCCCACAGTAGAGAGGCACGTATGTCGTCATCGCCGGGTTGTCCCAACCGAGCCAGACGACACCGCCGACCGGATCGGGCAGCCAGTTCCTCGACTGCGTCACCGTCACATATGTACAGTAGTAGCGGGCAATGCACCGCTCGCCCATCTTGCCCCAGCCTCCGTTCACCTTCATCAGCGGCATCATGTCGTAGTGCATAAATGGATTCGCGTAGGGACTCTTCGTGAATTCGCCCTCCTCCTCTTCCACATACATGAACTTGGTCATATCAAACTCGGTTCCCTCGTATGTGTCGCGGAATATCTCCATGATCTCTTCGAGGGTAACGAGAGTGTCGGGCTTGACTGAAAAGGGATAGTTCTCAGCGTTCGGGTCAAGCTCGAGCGACGGGGCGAGGAGATCGAATACGCGCCATTCGCGTCGCCTCGCGGCCATGCTCGCCCTACCACTCGGATCGTAAGCGTAACAGAACTCGAACAGTGCGCCTGAGTCCGGATCGTACCAGCCGCGCTCGACGGCCACATCAAGGACATTCTCCGAAGCCATGAAGTGATCCGGATCGTCGAGATCGATCCAGCGTATGCGGCTCGCGTTCGCGTTGACTCCCACGTGACCGTCCGGAACCCGCTGGGCGGCCCATACAGCGCCGATCTCACCCTCGCCGCAGCCTGCGATCTCGAGGTGCCACACCTCTTCGCGGTCCGCGATGGTCAGGCATTCCCCCCCGTCGTTGTAGCCGTACTCACGCGTCAGTTCGTCTATGAGCCGGATCGCCTCGCGGGCCGTCGAGCATCGCTCGAGAGCGAGGCGGCAGAGTTCTTCGCAGCTGATAAGCGCTTCCTTGTTCCGGAGCTCTTTGCGGCCGCCGAAGGTGGATTCGCCTATAGCGAGCTGGCGTTCGTTCATGCATGGATAGGCGGTATTGATATACCCGAATGTTTCTCTCACCTGCGGGATGTAATCGGCCACTTCGACCTTGTCCACGAGGTCCGCGTGCCTCGCGAACCTCATCCCGTTGTAAACGGCACACTTCGCCTTCTTGTCATGTTTCATGTAGGGCACGATCGTGAGCCAGGTGCGGTCCACCCGGCTGTCGCACGTGTGTGATGTGATGACCGATCCGTCCACTGTCGCCTTTTTCCCCAGCGTTATTGAAGTGCATGCCTCAGCGGCGGTTGAAAGAAAAAGCGCAAATAATATAAAACTGATGCAAACTGTTATCTTAGCGCGCGGCATTGTCGACCTCCACGGGACCCGGGGAAGATTGATTTCGGAACGCGTAAGAATAGCAGGTTGCCCTGAAACGGGCAATCGGAAAGACGAAAAACAACTTACAGAAAAATTCCTGTTGTTAAATCAACGGTTTTTGCGGTATAATGTACGGGAAGCCAGCAAGTAGTGTTCAGGGAAAACTATAGAAGATGAAAGCGAGGTGATGTACCAGGACACAGCATTCGTTACTGTTTCATTATCACTCGTTTTTTATTAGGTCGAAAGGTTCCGAAGAAAATGGCAAAGAATATCTATGTTGGCAACCTGCCGTACAATATGGACGATGATGGTCTCGGCGAGATCTTCAAGCCGTACGGCGAGGTGACCTCGGCGAGGGTCATCAAGGACAAGTTCACGTCACGTTCACGGGGATTCGGTTTCGTCGAGATGGCGAACGATGAAGAGGCATTGAAGGCGATCGCCGAGCTGAACGGCAAGGATTTTGATGGACGAGATCTCAAGGTCAGCGAAGCGAAACCGAGAGAGGACAAAGGCAACCGGGGATTCGACCGGCGGTAGTTCTCGCAGCGTAACTTGATACATTTCAATGAATTGATGGGGCGGCCAGACTTTGTTTTTCCGCCCCTTACTATTGCATACCGGTATCGATATTTGTTATATTAGGGTTAACTGATCGGGTCCTTTACACGAACCGCAACCGGAGGTGAAGAGATGAAAACGATGAAGATCATTCTCGCAATTTTCGTCTGCCTATCCCTTCTAGCGGCCGCCGCTCCCATGGCCACTGCCCAGAAAAAGGGCCAGATGAAGCAGCCGCAGACGCAGAAACAGCCCCAGATGCAGAACCAGCAACAGCAGATGCTAAAACATCAGAAGCAGATGCAGGAGATGCTGAAACGGATGGAGCAGATCCAGGAAAAGATGAACAAGCTCAACATGAAGATGGCCCAGAATCAGGATAAGAAGCAATCCAGGATGCGGGAGCAGCACCGCTTGATGATGCACCTGGGCGAGCAGATGGGCGAGATGACCAAGCAGATGAAGAAATCGTCGGAGCAGCTCAATCTCATGCTTCAGGATCAGGAGATGCTGAGGGACCGCGAGATGGAGCAGGAGATGCTGCACCTGAGAGAGAATATCGATGAGATGAGCAAGAATCTCGAGAAGTCGGTCATGTCGATGGAACGGATGACCAAGCGGCTCGAAGAGAAAGACTCCGGCGAATAGCATGACTCCTTCGGATATCCGAAGACTATTCACGATGACGGTGGCCGGAATCCTGATTGGGATTCTGGCCACCGCTCCATCAGACGCTTCCGAGCTCTCCTACATGGGCTCGGTCCAGTTCGATACGGGTGAATACTTCTTTGAAGAGCGCGCGAATATCTTCTACTTCTACAACGGGCTCGATCTCGACAGCGGCCGCCTGAGCCTGTCGGCTAATATCCCCATCATCATCCAGGACTCCCCATGGATCACCTTCACCGGTTCCGGACTCGTACCTAGCGGCGGCGGGACAAGCGCCTATGCCGACTCGCGCGGAGGATTTCCACCCCGTGATTCTGTAGGCACCGTGGATCTGGGGCTGGGCGACCTGTATGTTACGGGCGGTCTGGACCTGGTCGAGATGACCGGCACGCGCCCGAACCTGCAACTGACCGGTTCTGTCAAGGTGCCCTTAGCGAACGAAAACAAGGGTTTCGGCACGGGCGAGTGGGATTTCGGTGCGGGACTATCGATCTCCTCGCTCATCAAGGGCCTGTTCCTGGCCGGAGAGGCGAGCTACTGGACGTTCGGTGATATGCCCGATCTGGAGTTCAACGATGTCATCTCCTACAGCTTCTCGATCGGCAAATCGTTCTCGGGGGGCAGAAAGGGACTGATGGCATCGGTCTACGGATACACCGACACATACGAAGACATCGCGGGCCCGATCCAGGTGGCTCTCGGATTCAATTACCTGACCGGATCCGGTTCCGGCCTGACGGCGAGCGCCGCGATGGGCCTGACAGAATCAGCCCCCGATCTCTCGATCACCGCAGGGTGGTCCATTCCACTGAAAAAATAAAACGTCCCGCACCCTCTGAGCGCGGGACGAATCAATCTGGCGGGGCCGACGAGACTCGAACTCGCGACCTCCTGCGTGACAGGCAGGCGTTCTAACCAAACTGAACTACGACCCCCTAATAAACTAAAAAATGGCGGTTTTACCCTGCCAAATCAAGCTATTTATAGCAAACTCCAAGGTAGCCTGTCAAACGCTTTTTAATCGGATCAGGAACTGGAAAGGGAAGCTTCGAATACAACCTCCGCGGCGGCTTCATAAGTACCGTATGTCATGATGACCGCATTGTCCTCGTGTAAAAGATCCATGACGTAGGGCCAATCGGTTGCGACGACGATATCGGCCTCCTTCGAGATCAGGGAGAGGAGAGCCTCGCCGATGGACCGCCTGTTAAGGAGAAACAGGAGATTCGGGCCCGAAGTATCCTTTTTGAGCTCCTGCCGGTAGAGATCCATCTCCTTACCATCCGATTGCACCGTTGAGTGATCGAAACCGCCATGCAACGCATCGTAATCATCTAAACCGTGAAGATCGGAGGCGCCGGCCCGGCAGAGAGCCATTACGCGGGCGATAAAGCGCCGCACCGTATCGTTCTCAAAATCGATTCTCTCGCCGGCGAAGACGACCGAGCCGATTCCTGCCGATGTGACGGGCAGAAGCGAATGCGGATCCCGGGCCACAAAGACGCTTTTCCTTGCTATCTTAACGCTCACCGCCTTCAAGTTCTTTCCCGCACGATCCGCCCGCAGATCTCCAGCCCCGCGAAAAGCGCACTTATCTCGCAGCGCCCGAACGCGGCGCTCGCTGGCCGGCGACAGCCTGGGAAATCTCTCATCCCAGAAACTACGCGACAGTTCCTGCGATCCCTCCAGCTTCTCGAGCTCGGGATAGATCTCTCCGGCCGGTTTGGAGAATAGAAGCAGATCATTACCTGCCTGGAGCGAGAGCTCCACGATCTCGGCGAGCGGGCGCTCCTCAGACGCCCCCCCGGAGGGACCGCCGTTCCTCACCCTCGCCCCCGTCATCTCGAGCGCATCGGTGATGACAACGCCGTCAAATCCGAGCTCCTCGCGAAGCGTACCGGCGATTATCCCCGATTCGTACGTGGCGGGTCCCGTGCCCTCGGGCGGCACGATGTGCCCCATCATGACCATACTCGCACCAGCCCAGACGCCCGCTCCGAACGGAGGGCGATCGAAGTCCTTGAGCTGAGCCGGCGTTCTCTTGATGACAGGCAGTGCAACGTGAGAATCATCACTCGTCGATCCATGACCGGGGAAATGCTTGATACAGGCGGCGACCTTCTCACGCTGGATCTCGATGACCGACTCGCGCACGAGGACGGCGACACGGGCCGGATCGTCACCAAAGCTCCTCGTTCCGATCACAGGGTTGAGCGGCTCGGTGTTGACGTCGGCGACCGGCCCCAGCAACACATTCAGGCCCAGAGCCCGCAGGTCAGCCGCAAGCTCGCGGTAGAGCAATCTGGACAGCTTGAGGCTGCCGGTCCGGGCCACGGCGGCCTGAGAAGGAGGCGTCCCGATTGCGCGCGATAGGACTGCGATCCGTCCCCCTTCGTGATCTGCCATGACGAGCGGATCCAGCCCGCCAGCGCCGGCAGTGATCTCCCGAATCCGCCCTGTAAGGGCCGCAAGCTGCAGGGAGGTAGAGACATTTCTCGAGAACAGGATTATACCGGCGGGCGGCTCTTCCCCGAGATACCTCTCCTCGTCCGGAGTCAACTCGGTGCCAGAGAGCCCCACTACGAGGTGGGGCGCTATACGGTTCAGAATACTCGGCAATCGATCACCTCATTGTGACGGAACTACGGGATGGCCCGGGCCTGCTATGGAGATAGGTTCAGCGCCGATTCGAACGCCTTCCCATGTGATCCGATCCCCGTTACGGATAGTACCGGACGAGCGAAACGCCCGGATAGTAGTGGGAGATTATCTCGTCGTGCCCGTAACCCCTCTCCGCCATACGTATCGCCCCGGCCTGGCACATACCTATTCCATGACCGTTCCCACCCCCGACCAGGTTAACGGCGGACACCCTGCCACCCGCCTTCTTTACATCGAGTTTGAACATCGTGCTTTTCAATATCGCTCTGGAACCATGCTTCGGCAGAAACACCCATCTGATACGGTCACCGGTGACGACGTGACTTCCCCTGTCGGTCACGATCTCTATCGCCTTGATCCTCCCGTCCGGCCCGACACCCTGCGCCACTATATCCTGGAGCCTGCCGACCGTTGAGGGCTTCACGCCGAGCTCTTCAGGCAGCGTTTTCTTCAGTATGTTCTCGAGCGTTCTCCCGCTCCAGTGGACGCGCCAGCGGAAATGAGGAGATCTGTAGCAGAACGACTTGCCATTCTCCACCTCCCCCGTATCGCGGTTCCCGTAGAGATAAGGATAGGCACTCTTCCACGGCCATCCGATCCGTATATCGGCCGTGTGGCCGCCGCAGCAGGCGGAGTAGTACATCCTGGCGGGGATTCCGTCAAAGAGGGCTACGGTGCCTCTGGTATCGTCCACCGCCCGCGATGCTTCCGGATGTTCCCCCTGGACACCGCGGTATACCTGATCCATGATCGTTGCCTTCATGTCGTACATCTCCAGCCTCTTCTCCTCGAGCTTGCTCAGAGAGTAGGACCTCGACGCGATCGCCTGGACGAAGTAGGCTTCGAATTGATCCTCGCGCAGATACCCGATCTCGGCCGGGAGAACACCTTTCAGGTAATCATCTATCTCAATATCGTTTATCGCGATGACGCCACCCTGGGTCGACCTGAAGGTGAAATCGCCACGGTAAGGTTTGCCGTTGATATAGACATTTCCCTCGCCCACCTTCCTGATGGTAATGACGGGGGCTTTGTGAAGATCCTTGCCGGATCGCTTCAATATCAGCCTGTTTCCGGCGGAACGGACTGTGAGGTCCCCCCCTGAATCGAATCTTCTAACGGGAGGCTCGGCGGGATCCTCACCTACGAAGAATGCGGAAGAGATCCTGACGCGTATGCTCGAAGCGGGCTTGGTCACCAGGACCCTTACAACCGGCGCGCGATCATCCGGCCTGAATACAATCGGCTCGACCGGCTTCTCGATAGCCGGCGCGGGCTCCTTTACGATCGGACGTGGGCCGCCGCACGAGAGGAATAGAAGGGAAAAACACGCGCAACAGGCCAGCAGGCAGCGAATAGAAGAACGATTCACTCGAGATCCCCCTCTCGAATCACAGGCTTTGCGGCGGGAGTCAAGGCATCGGCCCGAATCAACCGGGGAAGAAAAATTCCGCACAGAGGCAGGCTTCCTCGATGCCACTCTTGCTCTGAGCCGATTTGACGGTCGGCCGTTTCCCGTCCGTTTCGCATGTCTCACAGTGCTCGTGGAACAACGATTCATTTGCCATAAGCGCCACGGCGACGGCCTCGCGAACATCACTCTCCAGGCCGTATTTTTCGACCATGTCGCCGACCATGCCCTGGAGCAGAAATTCCTTCAGAGGAAGCGGTTCGCCGCCTTTCCCTTCTGCACCGATCGAGAACCTGCTCGCTACGATCAACCCGGTCATCTCGCTCAGAACCGCCGGGTCGGCGGGAAATATCTCCCTGCCGGCTTCGAGACACTTGAGCCCGATCAGATCTATCTCCTCGATCGACATCTTGGCATCGTCGAGCAGATCCTGAAAGAGATTCGAGATATGGTGGAGCACGAGAAAATTGATGCCGGCGGTCTCCTCGGAATCGAAGTCTCCCCCTCCTGAGAGGTTGACGAGTGTCGCAACGAGCTCGGAAGGAAGCTCATAGTCGATGAACCCCTTGAGGTACAGCTCGGTATCGTCCCCCATACCACCCACCTCGACCACCGCGGCTCCGAGCCTGCCTGGGCTGCTACCTGTCTCGATCCCGATAACCGTCCTGCTTTCCTTCTCGTTGACGCTTTTCAAGCGTGTCTTCAAGAGAGGCCTCCCGTCTTCAGGATTATTGTTCGAGCGGGGAATCGAGCGGATCCCGCCAGGCCTTCGAACAGCTGCGTCCATCTTAATGAAGATGAGATGGGAACGTAAAGGAATTTTTGGATCTAGCGGAGACGTACGCTCTTTCCTGAGATATCAAATGCCGCTCCGGCCCGCTCAACACGCACCACATAGATATAGGTGCCGTTAGCGACGAGATCTCCCGTTACGTCACGGCCGTCCCAATAGATCGAGTGAGGATTCGCGTAGGTGGCGGCGTCGAGCTTGAGGCGGGGGATATCCAGGGTGCGTATCAGAACGCCGCTCACGTTGTAGATCTCGATCGATCCCAAGTCCACCGGCAGATTCAGTGTATAGACGATGTTGGTGCCGTCCATGAAGGGATTCGGGAAATTGAAGGTCTCCATCAATAGTTCCCCTCCAGTCACCTCGAAGGCGAAATCCTTCATGAACTCCCCGACGCGAACGGTGAGAAAGTGGCTTCCGGCGTTGAAGGTCCTCTGGAAATCGGCCTGCCAGACAAGCGAATCCTGCTGGTCCGGAACGGTGAAATGTATCTCATTCTGCTCTATCCCGTCGATCAATAGAACAGGTTCCTCCGAGATAAAGGCGGGGAAGCTGACGATCAGCTTGAAATCGCCCGTAGGGGGCGACTGTACACCGGGCATTATCTCGATGTACTCGTTGTAGAAAAAGCGCATTCCGGTTCGGATCGGCACTTCGAAGAGTCCCGTCTCACGGCCCTCCGGCGTGAAGACCCGGTAGAGGAGCGATCCCTCCTCCAGAGTCAGGCTATAGTCCATTTCAGCGGAGTAGCTCCTCGCATAGGTTTGATCCTGGTCGGATAGAGGCGTGATCGTAAGTGAATCCGTCCAGTTCTCGCCGTTGACCTCGAGGTTCACTCCCCCGAGGGCTATGACATCACTCGTCGTGAAGCGCAGCAGACAGTCGTTCGTCCCGTTCTGCGCGCGCATAGAGTCGGGGTGGATCTCCTTCCATCCCTCCCCCCAATCCGCCTCCAGCTCCATCACCGGCGGCCCGGGATCGATATCGAGCATCGGATCGCCGAGGATCGTGTACCTGAGCGCCTGATCGAAACCGTACCATGTCGCGTCGAGGTGCTCGATCAGCGCCTTTGTAATGGCCTCCGCCAGGATCCAGTGGGCTCCGGTATATTCGTTATCGGGCGGGACGGAATCGGCGGGGGGGCTCTGGAATATCTCCCTGTGGAGCCGCTCGCAGAATGTGGCGTTCTGGTCGAGATACTCGAAGGCGCTGCTCGCGTATGTGCCGACGGCGCCCGACCCGGGTTTGAAGAGCAGCTGCTCGGTGAGACAATCGCCGTTTTCACCTTCGGCGCCCCTGGACAACTCGGATAGGCGGGCGAACTCGCTGATATGGCATCCGAATCCTGTGAATACGAAGGGCAACCGGCTTCTCAGGCTGTCATGGTCGCTGTACTGACCCAGTGTGGCAAATGGCGCCTCCTTTGCAAGGTTCGCCCTGGCTGCATGCCCCTGGAAGCTGAAGAGAAGGCAGCCTTCGTTTAGACGACTCATAAGATACGGTGTACAGTGCGCTCTCGTCGAATTCTCAGCCTTGTCATAGGCTGTCGGCCCCGTCTCACTTATATCGTGAGCGTCGTCGGTCCATTGGGCGAGGTTAACGGTTGTGATATCGAATCCGTTCGGCAGGGATTCCTCTATCTCGGCTGCGGTGCGCCCCATGCTCAGCTCGAACTCCAGTTCGTAGGACCGGTACCTGTAATCGTCACCGCCGCCCGACCAGGCGTCGTCGGCAAGCATGACGATATGCCTGCGCCACGTATCGTCGATATCGGGATCCTCGAAACGCATGATCTTGGTGAGGAGGGCTACCAGCTCGATATCGTTTCCCACGGGAAACCTGCCAACAAAGACATCGGGATAACCGAATAGCTGCAGGGACGCTCCCGCGGCCCCTTCGGCAGGGACCGCCGCGGCCTCGCCCGGATCCAGAAATGCGTACCAGTTGTCCGACGCGACGACCTCGTCGTCGTAATCGGCGCTCGGCACCGCGATACAGATACTGCGCGGCGGAACGTAGTCGGGAGGGGAACCCCTGTAGGGAAGCGGATCGTAGTATAGCTGCTTGTGGTCCTCCTGACCGTCTCCGACCAGGAGCACGAATTCGACTCCCCAGTGGTCGTGTCCATATTTGATATAGCGCTTGATCGCATCGGATGATGGAAGCCCCCCGTTGAACTCGTCGTAGACATCCTCGACGTCGGCGAGAAGCGTCCTGTATCCCTGTCCGCTCCTCCACGAGACATAATCGCCGAGCCCCGGGATGAAGATCCCGTGGGAGATGACGAGCGTGTTGAAGGGACCCGCCTGGGCTCTGAGATCACTGTCGGAATCGAGACGCGCCCGCGATATCGGGAAAGAATCCCATCTGTCGCCGGCAAGGGCGACAAAGCGTCGCTCCCCCGAGGCGGGTATCTCGAGAGAGAGCGTGTAGGGAGGCGACATGCCCTTGAAATTCGCCGGCGTGAGCTCGTAATGGACCGGCGACCATGGATCCGTTATCTCGATCAGTGTCCCGCTGTTCGCCGTGAAGCCTGTGATCTCGACGGTGCGGTTTGCGGCCCCCGCATCGACATCGAATTCTAAATAATCGTCACGGGCCGCATACTCCGCTTCATATTCCAGACGGTAGTCGTCAACCAAGTAGACATAATTCTGTACGCAGTATATCACCAGCTCGTTCTCTCCATCGACGAGCCAGTCCATCGGATTTGCGTCGAGGTTGTATGTGAACCGATCCTTCGATCTGATCGTCCTCGTCCCGAGCACATGTGTGTCCGTTGAATTCCTTATGGCGAAAGTGATGTTGTCGCCAGTCACCGAAGCGTTCCTGCCCTGAACTTCGATGACCAGTGCGAAGCTTCCTTCGGATGCCGGGTCGTGTACCGTAATGGGATATGAGACTAACGTCGGAGCGGCGGCGATAGCGAAGTAGAAGTCCCTGCTGCCCGGCTTGGCGTTCTTCCAGTACATCGTGTCTTCACGCTCGATCAGCTTCGCGCCGTACGAGGGAAGCGGGACGCCCGTCCCCTGCGTGAACGAAGTTCCCGTCGACATCACAGCGCCTGCGACATCCTCTTCGAGCCAGAGCACATTGTCGTCGGTATAGAGGGCGTGTATGCCCCCTGCATCCACATCGTCCCTCAGGCCGTACGCGTAGAATACCAGCAGGTCCGCCCCGTCGAGGGTACCCGGGGCCCCGCCGTCGTCCTCGATGACGAGCAGGGGAATGTCGGCTTCACGCCTGAGGCCGGGCTCGCTCTCGTCGTAGTAGTACTTCTTCAGGGCAATCGTACCGGGCGAGAGCCCCGGGGAGAGACCCGCATCGATCAGCGAATCGGCCCTGACGGCGAAGATCCCCGTTTCCGGGATGGTAAGCTTGAGGCGTCGGCCGACCTGCATTGTGCTTCGCTGAACGGCGACCTCGTCGAGCGGCTTTCGGAAACGCTCCACATCGGCCGGATTGACGAGCAGATCCCGGTAGAGGCGGTCCCACGCGCCCGCCGCGGGCGGCTTGACACCGGCGCCGTCCGGAAGGCCGGCGGCTCCGGTAAAGCTGACGGTGACCCGTATCCGGCGGGCCAAGTTCACACCTTCGCCCTCTATGACGAGCGGATTCACGCGAACGGGCAGCACACGCTGGCGGCCCATGAAGCTGGCTGTGCCCGTATTGACGATATCGGGTCTTTCTCCATCCCGCCATGGATCCTCCGGCATGAAGCGCTCGGTGATCGGTATGCCGTCCTTGCCCTTGACGAGCCTTTCGCCGAATACACGGGCGAGCCGGATAGGACCGAGGCTCTCCCATTCGAGTACCGACGAGGTGATCTGGTAGCCCCCCTCGGACGGCAGGGCTACACGGAACGATCTGCCGGGAATCTCGGACGCGCCGGGGGGCGAGAAGCTCCCGTAACCGTCCAATAGAACTCGAACGAGGCCATCGCCGACGGGGACGATCTCCGCCCCGGGTACCTCGATCTCAAAGCTGATGGAACGTTCCGAAGCGGCGACCAGGCGGAAGTCACGATCGGCCGCCCGCGTTACCACCGAACACGCGAGGATGATACAGAAGAAGATTAGCAGGATCTTTGTGGTTCTTTGCGGACGATTCAACAGTATACCCCCAAAATTCCGGATCCGGACCGTTTCCCAGCAGTTGCTATTCGCCCTTGTCATACAGAGCGTTATCATTTAAACCAGGGGTTTTCGTAATCTGAACAGAAGGGCTAGGGCCGATCACTAAATCAATAATAACCCATTGAAAGGCCTCAATACAAGCTCAAAATACCTTTCTTTTCAGCATATACAACGAGGGCCTCCCAATTCGGG
>DAOUUU010000118.1 GCA_030667985.1 Candidatus Krumholzibacteriota bacterium | reverse complement strand
CGTACTTGGACTGAACTAACCAGACCAGCTCTTCGATCTCCACCAGGTTCCGAGTGGCGGTCATCCGACCTCCGATACACGAACCGGACAGGACAGCGCCGAAAAACGAACCCGCGCCGCCCCCCTGCCGGCAGCAAATATTTATCAATATTTTCTGGCTCCCCGACCCTTAAATACATGAGGGGGCCTTGTTGGGAATTGATTTTGCAAATGCTATACCCAGAAAGGGGCAATAGCCTCTTCTAGCCGGCAGTCTTTTAAGCCTGCCGGCAAGATATTTATAACTTGTATATTAGCAAAGGGTTATAATGGGCAAGAAATCGTAAGGCAGCATTGGAAATCGTCCGGAAACCGGCGTAAAACAGGAGTCTAACACCCTGGGAAATCTTGCTTTTTGCAACGTGACGGACAAGGGATACCCCATATGCAACAACTGACAATCAAGCAGGTTGACGCGTTCACTACCGAACCCTTCAGCGGAAATCCGGCCGGGGTCATCACCGACGCTTCCGGACTGACGCCGGAACTGATGCAGAAGATAGCGGCAGAGATGAGCATGTCGGAAACCTCCTTCGTCTCCGCCCCATCGAGCGGAGAGGCAACATTCCGGATCCGATTTTTCACACCGAGTGACCAGGTCGACATGAGCGGACACGTCCTGGTCGCTGCAACATACGCGCTCATCGAGGATGAACGGATCAAGCTCTACGACGGAATAACGAAAGTTATTTTCCAGACGAGAGCCGGCAACTTACCTGTCGATATCCACTTCCGGGCTGAAGGATCGACTCAGCCGCACGACGCGGCGATCAACGGCGGCATGCCGCTCGAATTCCCCGGCGGCCAGAATGGATTACTCGAGAAGATCGTTATCAACCAGAAAGTTTACGACTATCGCCGCTCGACAATCCCCATCGAGGATATAGCGGCGATTCTCGGTATACAAACCGGCGAGATCACGACGACCGGGCTGCCGGTAGAGATAATCTCGACCGGGCTCGACCAGCTGATGGTTCCTATTGAGAACAAGGAAACGATACTAGGCATGCATCCGGACATGATCAAACTCAACCTGCTCAACAAGAAGTTCGAGATCGATACGAATCACATCTTCACCCTCGATACATTCAACTCCGAAGCGGCCGCCTACTCAAGGCATTTTGCTCCTAAGCTGGGCCTGTGGGAGGATGCAGCGACCGGAACGGCGGCGGCCGGACTCGGGCTCTACCTCAAGCGCCATGGAGCAGTTGCTACGCATACAATGCTCATGGAACAGGGCCGGGAGGAGAATTCACTCGCTCAGATTCTCGTGCAGCTCGACGAATCGGAACAAGATCTGGATGTCGCACAGATCGGCGGACTCGCGGTTACATCGATAACACGTACACTGGAAATCAAATCGGGTGAAGTTGAGATCTACTGACCGTCCAAATCCCCAGTATCGACACGGTCGGCGACAAATGGCAGAGAAAAACAAAAATTCGAACCCATTCCCTTTTCACTCTCCACCCATACCCTTCCCTTATGAAGCTCTATGTAGTGCCTTACGAGCCGCAGACCGATACCCAACCCCTCTTTGCTCCTCGTATCCCCGCCGTCCACCTGTGTAAAGTGATCGAATATGGTTGAAATATTCTCTTTGTCGACACCGGGACCGCTGTCCCTCACGGACACCGTGATCTCGGAGCCGGTTTTCTTCGTCGTGATGACAACCTTGCCGCCGCGGCCGCTGAACTTCAGGGCGTTGTTCAGCAGATTAATACAGACCTGCCTGATACGCTGATGGTCGAAAGTTATAATCGGGATGGATTCATCCAACTTTACCTTCAACGCGATCGCCTTGCGGGCTGCGACAGGATCGATGACCTTGATCGCCATCTTCACGATTTCGTTGACACTCCCCTCGTTCATATCGAGCATCGTTTCGTATATCTCGATCTTGGACAGGTCTAGCAGATCGTTGATCAGGGAAAGGAGCTTGTTGGATTGCGACTGAATGACCTGCAGGAACTCATCTCTCGTTTCGTTGTCGAGCTCGCAGTTCTCCTCCTCCATCAGAGTTCCAGCATAGGCCATGATCACAGAAAGCGGCGTTCTCAGTTCGTGACTGATACGCCCGAGAAAATCGCTCTTGAGCTGATCGAGCTCGGTGAGCTGCTTGTTGATCGCTTTGAGTTCTTTGTTCTGGAAAGTAATTTTTTCCTCAAGTTTTTTCCTGTCGGTCACATCGTGGCCAATCGCAAGAATATACGGATTGTTATTGATCGTTATGACATTCGCCCTGATATCCAGGTAGATGATCTCTCCGCTCTTCTTCCTGTAAGGTACCTCGAAAAGGGTCCCGTCTCCTCCCCTTAATATCTCGCAGAAAGATCTCTTCGCCCCATCGCACCGATCAGGATGGACAAAGAGAGAAAACTCCTTGCCCAACACCTCCTCCTGCGAGTACCCGAACAGCTTGAGTGTCATCGTATTGCACTCGACGATCTCGCCCGTCGAACGGGTCAGGACGATAATATCCGTCGCGTTTCTCATCAGCAGTCGGTACTTCTCTCCGAGACTTGCAAGTCTTTTGAGGAGCCGGGAATTATCGACCGCGATCGACACGAGCTTCCCGAATCTTGTCACCATATCGAGATCGAATTCGGTGAAGTGGCCGGCCTCGTAGCTCCCGATATTGAACGTGCCTATCAGATCATCTTTGGCGACCAGGGGAACAACGATATCGGACTTGAGGTTCTCTTCCTTCATGACCTCCCTGAATCTCGGATCGGTCTGAATGTTATCGCGAAAAACCGGTTCACGGTTGATCGCCACCCATCCGATCAGATTCGACTCATCCAGTGGTACATAGGTGTTCTCTCCGGAGCTGTCTCCGTTCCTGCGTGTAACATACCTTATATATAGACAACTCTGATCCTTTTCGTAAGTGGCGAAACAACCGATATCGTAGTCGATGACCTTGGACAGTTCCCTCGTAATCATAGACAGGATATGGTCCAGATCCGGCTGTGAATTGATCGCGTGAGCTATCTCCATTACAGCGGCGAGTTGCCGCTTTTCGTCGTGATCCTGCTTTTCCGGTTCGGACTGTCCGCCTGGACCGTTTATGTTATGCTTCAGATCCTGTCGCAATTTCATCCATACCTCTTCCGAATTTCCCGCCCTCGGACTGGAGGGATAGCCCCCAGGCTCCCAGGACCCAAAACGGAATATCAGCCTAACCAATATCAATACTACAGGTTATAGAGACCGACGGAATCGACCCGACCTGCTGTACAGACGCGGGCTTTTTGGCCTGCATCCGGATAAATGATATAAAGCAGGAAACATTCCAGATTGAGCGGCCCTATTGTTCGTTGCAGGGGGAGAGCAGAGACTGGCAGGCGCGAAGAATCCCTGCGGCAGCATAAAATCAAATAATTAGAGATCAAAAGAATGGGGAAAGATATACATACCGAACGGTTCTATTTGAAAGTGAACCTGCTCTTGAAGTGGCGTAGCTTCAGTTCCCTGCCGTACTTCACATCGACACCGGGTATCCTGTCCCTGTCATCATAGAGGATCTTCATCGCTTCGGCCGCCGAGAAGAGGTCCTGGTCTTCATAGGCGAGGCGGGGCACCGCGGCGCGCACGTTGTTGACGCGCGGATCTGGAGGGATCTCCTGTCCTCCGGCGAACTTGCCGAAGGCGTATGTGCCGAGCTCGCAAAACCTGTGCCCGGCGATCAGCATCAAGGCGGTCAGGGATATTCCCATGAATTCGACATCATGGCTCGCTCCGTCGAAGAACTTGTCCACATCAATGTAGACCGCATGACCGCCCACAGGCCTTACAATCGGTATGCCGCTCTCTACGAGCTTCGCTCCGAACCGGTTGACCTGACCGATACGCGCATCGAGATAATCCCTTCGAGTCACGGTCCTGAGCCCCACGACGATCCCCTTTAGATCTCTTCCCGCGAGTCCTCCGTATGTGGGATGGCCCTCGACCATGATCTGATAATCGGTCAGCTCTTCGCGGAAATCCGGGTACAATTTATCGAAAGGAGTGCCGCTGCGGAATAGAATGGCACCGCCGATGTTGACGAGGCCGTCCTTCTTGAAACTGATATGAAAACCGTCCACGTTATCGAACATCTCGTGAACGATGTCGGGGATCGAAACAGAACTGTATCCCTCTTCCTTGTTCTTGATGAACCAGGCGTTCTCCGCGAACCGGCAGGCATCGAAGAAAAATGGAACACCGTGCTTCGCCGTCAACTCGCGGACGAGCTTGATGTTGCGCATCGAGACTGGCTGTCCTCCGCCGGTGTTGTTCGTGATCGTCAGGTATACGAGCGGAACCCTGCCCCCCTCGTTCACGAGCAGGCTCTCGAGCTCTTCGAGATCCATGTTCCCCCTGAAATCGAAATCCTCTTTGTTTTCGAGATGCTCCCTGCACGGAAGGTTGAGAGGGACCATCCCCTTGTCCTCGACGTTTCCCTCGGTCGTGTCGAAATGCGAATTGCTGGGTATGATATAATAGGGCGCATCGCCCTCTCCCGCGATCGAGTCGGCTCGCGATTGGATCCTTTCCTTCAGTTCCGGCATGAGTTCGGTCGAGAGCGGCCGGTGTTCGACAGCTCCCTTTTTACGAAGCTCGCGGGAGAGCATCGAGAAAAACGCGTTTTCGGCGGCTCGCCCCTGATGAAAGATGAATGTATCCTCGTTCACGCCCGGAGCCGAACCCCCACCGTTTCCCCAGGAATTGCCGAATGTGTCCTTTATCTGCTCCTTCAGCATGAAATAACCTTCGTTCGATCCGTACGCCTCGTCACCGAGCAGCATGGCCGCCCACTGTTCCGTCGTCATAGTCGTCGTCCCGGAATCGCTGAGAAGATCGCACCCTGGGATCTTGTCCGCCCTGAACAGAAAGGGATTGAGTCCTGCTTCGTTTACAAGGATATCTTTCCGTTCTTCGAGATCATAGATGGAACAGCCCCTGAAACTGACCATTGCGTTTCGGTACGGTCTCGGACTGCTGTACCTGGAAGGCTCCGGCTTCAACTCGAGGTTCTTGCGAAACTTCTCTATAAAGAAATCCATCACGTCGGACATTAGAAGATCTCCTTTGGCGGCAGGTTCATGACCTCTGCTACTTCCTGAAGCGTCTGCCGTGCGACCCCTTGCGCTTTCTCGGCGCCCGCGCGCAGAATCTCATTGATGACTTTCGGTTTGCTCTCGAGCTCCATCCGCTTATCCCGTATCGGACCCAGGGCCATGTTCATTCTTTCGGCGAGCTGCATCTTGCAGTCCACGCATCCCCTCGCACCCTTCTCGCACTCCGAACGTACAGTAAGAACCTCGTCCTTGTTATAGATTCCGTGAAAGGCGAAGACGACACAACCGTCCGGATGACCCTTGTCGTCCTTTCGGATCTTCTGCGGATCCGTGAACATACTCTTTATTTTCCCGGTCGTCGCCCCGGCATCGTCCGAGAGCGCTATGTAGCTGCCCGTACTCTTGCTCATCTTTTTCTCGACATTGTCGAGCCCGGGCACTTTAGGCACTTCGGTTAGAAGAGCCTTGGTGATGGGAAAAACATCTTTTCCGTATAGACTGTTGAATCTCTGCGCGAGATCCCTCGTCATGTTGACATGAGCTTCCTGATCCCGTCCCACCGGAACAAAATCACCCTTGTATATCAGAATATCGGCTGCTTGCAATGTCGGGTAGCCGAGCAAACCGTAACTCGGCGATTCTATCTTGTAGCCCTGCACCATTTCCCGATATGTCGGGTTCCGCTCGAGCCACCCTAGTGGCGTGATCATGGAAAAGAGCAGGTGGAGCTCGGCAACCTCCGGCACATGAGACTGAACGAATATTGAGCTCTTTTCGGGATCGAGCCCGGCCGAGATCCAATCGATCGCCATTTCCTTGACGCGTGTGCGGAGAAAAGCAACGTTTTCGAATCCGACGGCGTCACCGCCGCCGGGGGTCGTCAGTGCATGCCAATCAACGATAAAATAGAAGCACTCGTACTCATCTTGCAGGCGGACCCAGTTATCGAGAGCTCCGAGCAGGTTGCCCAGGTGCAGACTGCCAGTGGGTCTCATTCCGCTCGTTACTCTTCCCTTGCTCATCGACAATCCCTTCCTGAACAATACCATCTATATATTGCGGGTAAGCTCTTGTCAGCAAATATAAAAATAGGGGTGGCAGGACTCGAACCCGCAGCCCCCGGTTTTGGAGACCGGTGCTCTAACCACTTGAGCTACACCCCTAAAATCATAACGTACCAGCAATGATAACGGTTCAATAGCGAAAGTCAAGCCTCCTATGCGAGTTCCGCCAGGACTGCTGTGAGCAGCTTCCAGAAGGTCTCGACCGACGGGAAATTGACCCGTTCACTCGGAGAATGTGGGTGTTCAATCCACGGTCCGATCGACACCATCTCCATGCCCGGAAATTTCTCGCCAATGATACCGCATTCGAGCCCTGCATGGATCGCCTTGAGCTCCGGCGCCTTTCCGAACTCTCTCTCGTGCACCTGTTTTACGGTGGAGAGCAGATTCGAGTTGAGATCCGGTTTCCATCCGGGATAGGGAGTGTCTTCCTCGACCTTGGCACCTGCGGCCTCAGAGATAGCCCGAATCTTATCACGCAGTTTCAGCAGATCCTCTGCTATCGAGCTTCTTGTCGAAGTGCCGATCACGAATCCGTCACCGCCCGTCGATACCGTGGCTACATTGTTCGAAGTCTCAACGAGGCCCTCTATATCCTTGCTCATAGCTTCGACGCCATGTGGCAGATCGTTCAAGAGGCCCAGAACCGTCTCCTGGCTCTTCGGGCTCTGGACCTTCGCGAAGGGCTGTTCGGCGGGTACTATCAAGACCGTCAGGTCGCTTACGAGTGAACCG
>DAOUUU010000176.1 GCA_030667985.1 Candidatus Krumholzibacteriota bacterium | reverse complement strand
GCGCCTCAGGACTCGGCCTGTTATCATTTCATAGGAAACACTCAAATCGCCCTGAAGTGCGGGCACACATTGAGAGGTTTAGAGCCAGTCACCTTTTGTACGCTCATACGGGGAGAGAAATATAGACTGACCGCCGACGGGACCGGTCTGGAGCGGCGTCTCGGAACATTCACGATCGGCCCCACTGGAACCCCCAGCGTATCCGGTATCCGTCTGGGGACATCGATAAGAAACGCCATGTTTCCCGGGTTAGGGTATTACGATACAGGTGTATGGGAAGCGGCGGTCTCGGACGAATCTTTTCTGGCGGTGTCACTCTACCTTCTGTACCTCGAGCACAGTGAATTCAAACACATCGAGAATCGTTACACAATATATATGGATGATCTGAATTCGGCCGAGAATCTCGAGACGAAGAAGATACTCGAAATCGCCGCACATGAAGCCGCCATCGATGTGAACATTCAGAATAAACACAGGAAACGCCTTGCGGCGGTCTCGGCTTATATTTATGGATGGCAGGTACTCGATCCTTTCATTCTGAGTGGTCCACCGAGAACGGGTATGGAAGGAAAGAATACGATACACCTGGAATCACCGGGGATATCTAAACCGAAAGCGTTCATCCTTTCCCTGGTTCGACCGGGCCGCGGCCAGTTCTATCAGGGCAAGAAGGGGCGAGGGGCTCTATTCAACATCCTGACTGCGGCAGCTGGACTGACCGCTCTGGAGTACCACAACCGTTACGACGTCGAGGAGAGCCGTTACGAACTGCTAATCGATAGATACGATCGAGCCGGAACGCTCGACGAGAGAAACAGCCTTGCACGGCAAGCCTCGGCGCAATGGGATGATGTAGAGAAAGCCAAAAAGAATAGAAACGCTGCATATATAATTACCGCAGGTATCTGGGGATGGAATCTCCTCGATACACTGTTCGAGAGCGGCGAGAGGGAAAGCCACTCGCTGTATTCTCTCGAACTGAGCCCGGTATCGAGCGCGCTTGTGATCAGATTCTGATAGTATGATGGAGGACAACGTGATGAAAAAAGGACTGGCAATCGTCTTGGTTATGCTGGCATTCGGATCGATCAATGGATGCTTGAACGATGTAGAAGAGGTGCCGCTCGATCATTCGGACTTGGAGATACCGGCTCCGGAGGGTCTATTTGCTCGTGTGGCGGACGGCACAGTCTACCTAGAGTGGAGATCAGTACCTATAGCGGCGCGGTACAGGGTCTACCGGACCACCATCATCTTCTCTGAAGATCCAACACGTGTCGCGGATACTCCGGATACCACTCACACAGATACAGATCTGGTCAACGGCCGCACTTACTACTATTACGTTTCGACCGTGACTGCTGATAATATCGAAGGGAGCAGATCGGACGCGATAATAGCAGTGCCTTCGATCCATACGGTCATAATCAATGAAGGGCTCGAGTTTACCAACTCGAGAGATGTCGTGCTGTCGCTGACTGCGCCGCCCACGACTTCCCTCATGCTGATCGGGCGGGAATCCGATCTATCCGATGGAACCTGGGAGACATTTTCATCGACACGTTACTGGACCCTAACCGTGGGTGACGGGGAGAAGTATGTATACGCAAGATTTCAGGATGAAAGCGGCGCGATATCGCCCATCGTGAGCGCGAGCATAATCCTCGACACATATGCGGAAATAGAATCATTGGTGATGGTAGCCGACGACAACCCGCTGACACCAGGCGGAGGCGCTCTATTCACGATGCAGATACTTTCTGGGGTCGGTGATGAAATCGGGGGAGAGGCAGCAGTAATGATCGAGGGCTACCCGCTGCAGATAATCCTGGAGGACAAAGGCGAAGGCAAATACGAAACCTACTACACATTTCCGATATCGACTCGGGGCATTGATATGACCGTAACGGGCTATTTCAAGGATCAGGCGGGAAACATTGCCGTTGAATTCGAGATGGATGAGACTCTCTCCTTTACCGATCCTCCGCCTCCTGTAACCCTGATCGGAGCGACCGACTCGACCGTCAGCAGCATCACGCTTCTCTGGGAGACCTATACGGGAGATCACTTTCAGAGCTACAGGCTCTACCGTGATTCATTGACTGGAGTCGACAGTACGTCCAGGCTCGTAACAACGCTATCCTACGAGAGCCAGACGAGTTACACGGATAACGGCCTTATAGAAGGTAAGGCCTACTTCTACAAGATCTATGTAGTCAACGATCTCGACGAGACGAGTGGCAGCAACGAGATCATGGCAAATACTTTCGATGCATTTCCAGATCCGGTTGTCCTCGATTCGCTCTCGGCAATAGGCGACGATAGGTTGACCCTTACTTGGAGCAGGAACAACAATACAGATTTTGATTCTTACCGCTTATACCGTACAGAGGACATTCCTGGTGTCACGCTCGATCCACCCTCCGTGCTCATAGGGACAATAACAGAGAGCGAAATAACCTATTTTGACGACACAGGTATTGACAATACGACTCATACGTATTACTATAGAGTTTACGTTTTCGATAGCGGCGGGAAG
>DAOUUU010000038.1 GCA_030667985.1 Candidatus Krumholzibacteriota bacterium | reverse complement strand
CTGATCATGGCGAGGAAGATAGCCGGAAAGATGCGTTACAGGCGCGAGTCCGGCTACAACAAGATCTTTTTCGAGAAATCAATGCCGACCCTGTCGGAGGAAGTAAAGGAGGTTGAGATGTCTCAGTTCGAAGTGAGCGAGCCCCGGGTGATCAGGGACGGAGCCCGCCTGTTCCAGCTGACGGGAGACCTAGATACCAAGGGTGCCCTTGTGATAGAGGATCTCATCAACAACCTGATCGAGGAGAACTGGCTGAATATCGCGCTCGACTTCGAACAGGTTCCGTTCGTTTCGAGCGCTGGTGTCGGAGTCCTGCTCGGCCTGGTCTCGACACTCAGGGAAAAGGGCGGAGAAGTCTGCTTCACCAATCTTTCCCCCAAGGTAAAATCGGTATTCGGCCTGCTAAATCTGGATGACTATTTTCTGATGGTCGATTTGGCTGAATTGACCGTCTGACGATCCGTCTCGGGAACAAGGGGTTGTATTGGACAAGAATGCTCCGTATAAGAAAAAGCTGGTGGAGACTCCAGGCGTCGATGAGAGAGAACTCTGTTTTGAAAGGCAGAATATCGCTTTTGATGCGATCTTCGGCCTTCTCGACAGACTCGGAACTACTCAGGATGTGAAGAAGATAGTCCAGTTATTCCTGATGACGATCATGGGTCAACTCGGTCTCAAGCGGGCCAGCTGCTATCTCGTACATCCGAGCAAGCGGGTTCTGAAACAATTCTACGCTCTCGGCGTGGCGAACGTCGGATCGCTGCCAAAGCTCGATGTAAAGTCGGCTTTTGTCAAATGGCTCAGGACGCTGGAGGAGCTTGAACATATCGACCGGTTCTTCTCGAGCTACTCTGGAGAGGATCAGCAGGAGATCGAACAGATCGCGGCACTCGTCGAGGAGGGATTCTCCTATGTCTATCCACTGAAGGATCAGGACGGCATGCTAGGAGCGGTTTTCCTCAGCGCCAAGGTGACCGGCGCCGGTTTCACCGGATTCGAATCAGAACTGCTCAAGATGCTTTCCGGAGTCGCGACAATCACGATCAAGAACGCTTGGCTCTACCAGATGACCCTGCTCTCGAAACTCGAGCTGGAGAGGTTCGCCGAAGTAAAGAAGGAATTCATCAATCACACATCGCACGAGCTCAGAACTCCCCTGACGGTTCTCAAGAGCGCGCTCTGGTCTATAGAACCGGGGGAGACCGAAGATAATGTCATGGTAGATATGGCAAAGAATGCGGTGATGTCTCTCAGTAGTGTCGTTGAATATCTCCTGTCGTTGAACGAGATAGAGCTCAAGCAGACCGATCTCCGGATGGGGCTCGTCGATGTCTCGAACATAATCGAGGACTGCCTGCGGGAGAAACTGCCGGAGCTGGAAGAAAAAGCCATAACAGTACAGGTAAATGACGGTGCGCGATTCAAACAGGTTCTGATAGATCCTTCGAAGATAAAGGTTGTACTGAGGAGCCTTCTCGACAACGCGCTCGATTTCGTCGAGCATGGCGGCAAGATAGATATAGAGACATTTATATCAGACTCGAAGCCCGGGACGGACGAGGGGATCGAGATAGGGGACTGGTATCTGGGACTCGATCAGCGTTTCGACGGTGATCTGTTCGATGGTCTCTTCGAGGAGGCGCCGGGAATAGATGCCTCGGAGGGTGAACCTCCCTTCGAAATGTGCCTCGGCACGAGTCACTTTGTCATAAGGATCTCTGATGACGGGATCGGCATCCCCGCCGAAGAGATCAAGTCGCTAGCTGAACCCTTCAAGCGGGCGACCAATTCTACTCTTAAGAACGTCAATGGGCTCGGGATAGGTCTCTCCGTGGCGCAGAAGATCGTGGCCGGGCACGGCGGCAAGCTCTATTGCCGGAGCTCGAAGGGCGAGGGCTCAGTCTTTTCTATCTGGCTTCCCATGAATACATAAAAAAGGCGGCCCTCCGGGAAGGGCCGCCTCTATAGGCGAATCTATTGGGGCGAAGTTATTCCTCTTTCTCCGCCCTTCTGATCGATTTGATAATCACCGGTTTGACCGGAACGTCGCCGTACTGTCCCTTCGTTGTAGTCTTGACGTCCTTAATCTTATCGACGGTTTCAATGCCCTCTATGACCTTTCCGAATACGGCATAGCCGAAACCCTTCGCGGACGTGTCCTTGTGATCGAGAGCCTTGTTGTCCTTAACATTGATGAAGAACTGGCAAGTGGCGCTGTGGATCTCGCCGGTGCGCGCCATCACGATTGTCCCCTTGGTATTGGTCAGGCCGTTGTCCGCCTCGTTCTTGATCGGGGCTCCGGTCGCCTTCTTCATCATATCGGCGGTGAATCCTCCACCCTGGATCATAAAGGTCGGGATGACCCGGTGAAAGATCGTTCCGTCGTAGAATTTCTTATCCACGTAATTCAAGAAATTCTCGACAGTTATGGGGGCCTTGTCTGGATAGAGCTCGAGCGTGAAGCTGCCCAGGTTCGTTTTGACCTTGACCATGGGGTTGCCTGCCTTTTCCTCGGCGGTCGCCGTGCCGACCATGAAGGATAGTGATAACATTATTATAAATAGGCGTTTACTGAACTTCATGCTGCGTTCACCTCCTGTTATGGACTATGTTACACCCTGTATCAAATGATATAGATGGTAATATACTGATTTTCATAGCTTCTATAAAGCAAAAAAGGACGAGAATCATCGCAACGTGTTGAAATATAGTTTATTACAATCAAATGTGGGGAAGGTCCCGATGACGTCCGAACGAATTTTTGCTTTTCCACATGCAGGAGTCTCTGATACGATACAGGTATAGGAACAGTTGGGCAGGTCATTCCTTTTCAGGGGAAGAAACGATGAGTCGTAAGCTAGCGTTTGAGATCGTCGATGTATTTACGAACAAGCCGTTCCGGGGCAATCAGCTCGCAGTCTTCCCTTCACCCGGCAAGCTCACGAAAAAGCAGATGCAGAGCATCGCCTGCGAGATGAATTACTCCGAAACGACCTTTATTTTTCCCTCCAAGAGCAAGGAGGCAGTTGCGGCTGTCCGTATCTTTACACCTGCCGAGGAGATACCCTTCGCGGGACACCCCACGCTCGGGACTGCATTTGTCATCGCCAATCAAGCCAAGTTCAAGAAAAAGAAGCCGTCGAATCTCGTGCTGGAGTTGGGGGTGGGTGCGATAGGCGTCGATATCCAGTATGCGGGTAAAAAGATCAAGATGATTACCATGCATCAACCCATACCGCGGTTCGGATCGGCGCTGCAGAACAGGGGGCAGGCCGCTCGGGCCCTCGGCATCAGGGGGATCGATATTCTCGGAGGCGGCGTCGTCTCGAACGGGATGGATTTTCTGGTCGTCGAAGCGGTTTCATCCAAGGCGGTCGAGCAGGCGAGAGTGAATATCGACGAGCTCGTGCGTATCGTGACCAGGCACAACACGGTCGGTTTTTCTCTCTTCGCGCGCCTCAACGAAACAGGCACGAGCATTCACACCCGCTTCTTTGCTCCGACGCTGAGCGTCATCGAGGATCCGGCGACAGGCTCCGCCGCCGGCGCGCTCGGCGGCTATCTGGCGAGAATATTGAAATTTCCAAGAAAGTTAAATCTCAAATTACAGCAAGGGGCGGAAATTGGAAGACCGAGCTCGATCAATGTCAATGTGGCATGTGACCGCGGCATGATCCAGGCAGTCGATGTTTCAGGAGGGGTGGTCGGTGTGGGAGAGGGAACTATCTATATCTAGTAATGAAAAACATTTTTGTATTTCTACACGGCTGTGTTATAATGGTTTCCGCCGTCGATTCCGATCTTGATGAGGCAGTACATATAAGAGAGAATGTTTTTTACCGGAGAAGGTTCTGGAGAAGGTGGCCCGCGTGACCCCTTAATCGGATCTCTTTTCCGGTTTTTTATTCCACCCGATTCCGTAGTCGACGACCTCGCACCCCTCCCATGTCACGCAGTAAAGCTTATTCAAGGTACTCAGCGAACCATTCGTGCAGGGTTTTCCACCAGAGCTCGGCATTGAGCGGTTTGCGGACGAAGTGATCCTCGTCGGGGAAGAAGAGAAGCTTTGAAGGCACTCCCTGCCTCTGAAGAGCGGTGAACAACTGCAGGCCCTCCCCGTAAGGTACACGGAAATCGTTCTCCCCATGGACGACGAGGCACGGCGTTTTGAAATCGGCCGCATAGTTATGAGGCGACCAGCGATCGTACGCCTTCCTGTTCGTCCAGGGCATGCCCTCGAAATCCCACTCGGGAAACCAGAGTTCTTCGGTCACGCCGTACATGCTCGTCAGGTTGTATACACCGGCGTGCGAGACGAGGCACCTGAATATGTCGGAATGGCCCTCGATCCAGTTGACCATGTATCCGCCGTACGAGGCGCCGGCCGCGGCGAGCCTGTCTTTGTCGATAAATGGATAGTTCTCCTGGAGATAACCGATACCGTTCATCAGATCGATATAGACCTTTCCGCCCCAATCACCGCTGATTTCGTCGGTGAACCTCTGCCCGTAGCCGGTGCTGCCGCGCGGATTGATCATCGCGACGACATAACCGGGGGAGGCGAACATCTGTGCGTTCCATCTGTAGTGAAAATCATCGCCGAAAGCGCCCTGGGGCCCCCCATGGATCAGCAGTATCATTGGATACTTTTTGCTCTCGTCGAAGAATGGAGGTTTGACGATCATTCCATGCACCCTCGTCGATTCGGCCCCCTCGAACCAGAATTCCTCGACCGGATTCATCTCGAGTCCGCTCAGGATCTCGTTATTGATATCGGTGAGTTGTTCGATGCCGCTCCCCTTGACCGAGGCCTTGAAGAGGTCGATGGGGCGGCGGATGCTCTGGCGCGCAAATACGAGATGTTTGCCGTCCGGCGTGACCCTGAGGCGCGTATCGAACCCGCCCCTGATCATCAGCTTTGCGTCTCCCCCTCGTATCGTCGCTTTCCCGATCGAATGCCTGCCCATATCCTCCGTGGAGAAGTAGATCGTCTTGCTGTCGGGGGCCCAGGCGAACCGTCCGATGCTGTAATCGAAGGCTTCGGTAAGATTTTTCGTCTCGCCCGATTGGCGATTATAGAGCATGAGGCGGTACCGGTCCGCCTCGAAGCCCGGCGTCATCTGCGCACGGTAGAGGATGAATTTCCCGTCCGGCGAGTAGCGGGGATTGTTGTCGTTGGAGAGATTCGCCGATGTGATCGGCCGGGGAACTCCATCCGGCACGGATAGGATGTAGAGATCGTTGTTGGTCGATATGGCCACCATAGTGTCCGGATTCATCGTAAAGCAGAGCTCGGCCCCGTCGGGGGAGAAGGTGTAATCGCGTTCGCCGCCTAGGCTGATCGGCGGCGCATCCGTGCGGCCCTTGTTGATCTCCACCGGTTCGTTTCCCTCGAGATCGGTGAGGAAGAGATGATTCCATCTCCCTTCGCGCCAGTGGTTCCAGTGGCGGAAGAGGAGATGATCGATCAATCTCGCCCGGATGTCGCCTTCTTTGAACTCACGCAATCTTTCCTCGTTGCACGCCATGTCTCCGCATTCGGGATATACCCTCGATGTGAAGGCGAGCCGCGATCCGTCTGGGGACCAGAGGGGCCCGGAGACGCCCGTGGGAACGTTGGTGATGCGTCTCGCCTCGCCGCCGTCCGACGGTATGATCCATATCTGGGCCGAGCCGTCCCTGTCGGAGACGAAGGCGAGGTGTTTGCCGTCTGGCGACCAACTGGGCGAATGATCGGCGCCGTCGCTGCGGATGAACCTCCAGACCTCTCCTCCGCCTGCAGGTACGAGATAGATATCGGTATTCGAGGAATTTTCGCTCTTGTCGTACCAGGTCACATCGAAGGCTATCCATCGGCCGTCGGGGGAGATCTCGAAATCACCTATCCTGCCGAGCGAGATGAGGTCGTCGAATGTGATGGGGCTTGACTCGTTGGCGGCCGGCCTGCCCTGTAGCGCGAAGATTGCGAGGATAAATAGGATGATGAACCGGATAAGACCCTTTGACATGTGATTCTCCTTTACGGAAATGATAGATCCGTTAATGCGCTAGAGCATTCTAAAGAAACCAGAGCCCTCTTACAACGTGAAAAAGCTATTGGAATAAGATGGGGCGGGACGGCTTTATAGGGGGTGATGCGTGTTACTCCCGCTCCACCGATGTGTAGAAGCGGCCCTGGCCGTGGAGGTCCTCTCTGATGAGCCCGCTCTCGATGAGCCTGCCGATGACCTTCGCCGTCTCGGGCATGGGGATTCCGAGCGAATCGCTCAAGTCATTGGCCGTGCAGGGGCGGCGCTTGAGGAGAGAGAGGATCTTATCCTCGATCGCCCGGTCCTCACGCCCGGCAGCTTCCACGCGCGTTCCGGCGATTATCTCGGCCCCGGGCCCGAAGCGGGACGCGATACGTGTGAGTTTCTCCATTGTTACGGGCGCTATACCCGGCACCGTTCCCGGACGGACCGCTGTGTTTATCTGTATTCTGTCCGTCCGGAACCTCGAGAGCGCATTTTCGAGCTTTTCCAGGTTGGCGTCATCCGTATTCATTCCATCGAGAAGGAGTATCTCGAACAGGACTGTTCCCTCAAAACGCTTCAGGAACCGCTCGAGCCCATCGATGATCGAATCGAGGCTGCACATGGGGTGAGGGCGGTTGATGCGTTGAAAGGTCTCCCCGTCAGCCGTATCGAGCGAGGGAAGGATGATGTCGGCCTCGAGCAGCTCCTCCTCGACTTCGGGTCGTCCTAGCAGCGAGCTGTTGGTGATGACGGCGACCGGCAGGCCGCTGATCCTTCTGGCTTCTGTGATCAGCTCGCCCATCCGCGAATAGAGAGTCGGTTCGCCCGCGCCGGAGAGCGTGACGACATCCGGTTTCGATGGGATCTCGCTGAGGCGTTTGTCCAGCTCGCCGAGCAGTTCGCTAAGGGGAAAGAACTCCTCGCGTTCGCAGGTCTTTGTTGTTGTCGCGCCGCACTCGCAGTAGACACAGTCGAAGCTGCAGGTCTTGTACGGTATGACGTCGATACCGAGTGAACGCCCAAGCCTTCTCGATGGTACAGGTCCGAATATATGCTTCACGCCGACTCCTCCAACTGAATTATTAATCGATTCATTCTGATAATGTATGATAACCTGTGGCAGGAGTACAATCATCTTCATAAGAATAATTATTGTGATTCGATAAAAACTAGACGGGAGGACGCAGATGGCAGGGGAAGGTTTCCCGATGAACGAACGCATCTCAAAGCTCTACAAGCAGAAGATGCGCGATGTTGACGAATTCATCAAGTTGATCAAGCCGGGAAGCAGGATTTTCATCGGATCGGGAGCTGCGGAACCGCAGAAGCTCATCGAGGTCCTGATAGAGAAGGGAAAGTATATCCAGGACCACGAGACGATCAACCTGATCGAACTTGGAACGACACCCTACGCTGAATCCATACTGAGCAAGCCGTTCCGCCAGAACGCCTTCTTCATCGGGCAGAACGTGAGGGATGCGGTGAACGAGGGCCGGGCGGAGTATACTCCGATCTTTCTCTCTGAGCTGCCCGGATTTCTCAGTTCCGGCCGCATGAAGATCGACGTGGCTCTCATACAGGTCGCACCTCCCGATAACTACGGATTTTGCTCGTTCGGAGTGTCGGTCGATGTCGTGAAGGCCGGGGCCGAGAACGCCAAGCTGGTCATCGCCGAGGTCAACAGGCGGATGCCGAGGACGCTGGGCGATTGCTTCATACACCTGAAGGATATCGATTTCATTGTCGAGAGTGACCTCGATCTGATCACCTGGTCGCCGCCTGAGCCAGACGAGGTCTCGAATAGGATCGGACACAACGTGGCGAAGCTGATCAACGACGGGTGTACGATCCAGGTCGGCATCGGGATGATCCCGAACGCTATACTGAAAGCTTTGACCAAGAAGAAGGATCTTGGTATCCATACAGAGATGTTCAGCGACGGCCTTATCGATCTGGTCGAGAGCGGTGTCGCGAGCAACCGCAAGAAGACGATACACAACGGCAAGATCATCGCGACTTTCTGCATGGGAACGAAGAGGCTCTACGATTTCGTCGACGACAATCCGCTGATCGAGTTCCATCCGTGCGATTACACGAACGATCCCTTCATCATAGCCCGTAACGAAAAGATGATTTCGATAAATGCGGCGATACAGGTCGATCTGACCGGCCAGGTCTGCGCCGACTCGATCGGCGAGTATTTCTATTCAGGTATTGGCGGGCAGGTCGATTTCGTGCGCGGCGCTGCCAGGTCGAAAGGGGGCAAACCGATAATCGTGCTGCCGTCGACGGCAAAGAACGGAACCGTCTCGCGGATCGTTCCATTCCTCGACCAGGGAGCGGGTGTCGTCACCTCTCGAGGAGATGTTCATTATATCGTTACCGAATATGGGATTGCGAACCTCCACGGAAAGAACCTTCGCGAGCGGGCTCTCTCGCTCATAAGTATCGCGCATCCCGATTTCAGGGACGAGATCCTCGACTACGCCAAGAAGAGAAACCTCGTGCACATGGATCAGATGCCGCTCTCCGTCGCTGGACGCTTCTACCCGGAGCAGTACGAGCACGCGGTCGAATTCGGGGATGTGGAGATCTATTTCAGGCCGATCAAGCCGACGGACGAGGCGATGGAGCGGGATTTCTTCTACTCACTTAGCGACGAGACGGTCTACTACCGTTTTTTCAATATTGTCAAAGCGATGCCGCATGAGAAGATACAGCCGTTCGTCAATATCGACTATCGTGAGGAGATGGCGCTCGTGGGCCTGTTCGGCGAGCCGGGGAACGAGGAGATCGTCGCGATCGGCAGATTCAAGATAGATCCATCCGATAATCTCGCCGAGATAGCCTTTGTCGTGCAGGACTACTGGCAGGGCAGGGGAATCGGCACCCACTTGATGAGAAAGCTCTTCCAGATCGCCCGGGAGAGAAGGGTCGATGGTTTCAAGGCCGATGTTCTGGCCCAGAACAAGAAGATGATCCATGTATTCCACAAATGTGGTTACCAGGTTCAGAGCACGCTGGATGAGGGGATATATTCAATCAGGATAGATATCTCCGAGAAAGGAAAGAAGTGATGGGAAATGAGGCGGTGCGGTCGGTATTCGTAGGGTCCGATGCATTGGGAAGCTTCAGTTTCAGTGAGGACCATCCCTTCAAACCCGAGCGGATCGGGCTCGTTAAAAAAATGTGCAGCGAGCGGGGGCTGCTCTCGGGCCGGGATATCGCAATCGAGGAGGTCGAGGAGGGTGAGCCGGGGGTCCTCGAGAGGTTCCATACGCCCGAATATATCGACGCCTTGAGACGCGCGGACTCAGGAATGGATGTCGATGTGGATATGCTGCACCACGGCATCGGCTCTCCGGAGAATCCTATCTTCAAGGGAGTTTACCGTTTTTGCGAGCTCTCCGCCGCGGCGAGTCTTACAGCGGCACGCCGTGTCTCGTCCGGCTCGCTCACAGCATTCAATCCCTGCGGGGGCTTTCATCATGCCCACCCGGACAGGGCCAGCGGATTCTGCTATGTCAACGATGTAGTGATCGCGATAGACGAGCTTCGCGCGAACGGCCTCAGGACGGCCTATATCGATATTGACGCGCATCACGGGGACGCGGTCCAGGAGACCTACTACTCCGGGAACGAGGTGTTGACGATATCTATGCACGAGTCGGGGAAGACCCTCTTTCCGTGGAGCGGTTTCGAACGGGAGATGGGCAAGGGGGATGGTGGGGGATTCAATATCAACCTTCCGCTCGAGCCGGATACGGACGACGAGATCTTTCTCCATATCTTCGGAAAGGTCGTGATCGACGCGCTGGCTCTCTTTGCTCCCGACGTCGTGGTTCTCCTGGCCGGTGCCGATATGCTGAGCACGGATCCGTTGACACATTTAAGGCTTACAAACAACGGGTACATCGAGGCCGTAAAGATGATGCATGAACATCATCCGCGCATAGTGGCGCTCGGCGGCGGCGGCTACAACATGAACGACGCCGTGCGGGCCTGGACGCTCCTCTGGGCCGAGCTTAGCGGGCAGACCCTCGAGGAGGGATACGGAGGCGCTCTCGGCGGCGTCTTTCTCGGCGATGCGTCGCTGCAGGGGTCGGACCTGAAGGATATGAGGTCATATACATCAGGACCGGTCAAAGAAAAGCTCGAGAACGGGGCTGAGATGCTGATCGCGCACTACCGGGAAGCGATCAGGCCCAAGCTCTCCTCGTAGCCCTGGCAACGGCTCTTGCTCGCCCGGGAAGGGCCCCGATGTGGTTCTCGAGAAAAGGATTAGGAAGTAGGGAGAAGTTGATATATTTTACTATGAGTTGCGCCAAAACCCGACTTATAACTTGTCGTATGACAAGGAGTTGAGAACATCTTGAGCGATAACTTATCCATCACTGAAGCACACCTGAACGCTCTTCTCGACGCGGTCCGGTCTCTCGGCGGATTCCGCGATATCGAAGAACGCCTTCTCGACGCGGCCGAGTCTTCCCGGCAGGGCGAGCTCGAAAGCGAAGAGGCGCTTATCGATCTCCTTGAAGGGATCGTGAGGGATGCAAAGCCGACGATCCTCTCGACCGATTGGGAGGAAGCGTGGGGGAATCTTTTCAGTCATCTCGTGCAGATCATTTTCTCATCCAGTAGCGGGAAATCGAGGATCATTCGGCTCCTCTATGGCGGGGGCGATCTTTCTGCGGAAGC
Organism: Candidatus Krumholzibacteriota bacterium; assembly: GCA_030667985.1. GTDB lineage: Bacteria > Krumholzibacteriota > Krumholzibacteriia > Krumholzibacteriales > Krumholzibacteriaceae > DAOUUU01. Next base: position 8,924 of record DAOUUU010000038.1, on the reverse strand, counting down.
GGCCGAAGAGTGCGTTCTCTGCGTCAATCCCGGGTCGACGTCGACCAAGGTCGCCCTGTTTCGCGGGCTCGAGCTCTCGGCGGCCGAAGAGGTCCATCTGCCGCCCGATTATCCCGACTCTGTTGAGAATAGAGTAGAGGCGATCATTTCCTGGGTCATGAAGCAGGGGGTTACGAAGGGTGGACTCACCGGCATCGCCTGCCGGGGAGGTTTCTTGAAACCGGTACCGACAGGGACATACAAAGTATGCGATGAGATGATTCAGGATCTCGAAGAGCCCCGAATCGTACATGCCTCCAATATGGCTATCCCGATAGGTATCGAGCTCCGGCAGCGTTTTGCCGGAGACGGGGAGGTTCTGCTCACGACGACCGATCCGGTAGCGTCGGATGAGATGAGTGCTGTCGCGCGCATGACTGGAATGAGGAAGATTCTCCGGGACGGATCGGGCGCCCACTATCTCAACCAGGAAGCTGTCCATCTTCTCGTTAGCTCGATCCTCGGACGACCGGAAACCGAACTGACCACGATCGGCGCCCACCTGGGCGGAGGGATCTCGATCATGCGCCACAGCGGGGGAGAGGTGACCGATCTCATCAACGCCTTCAGCGGTGTTCCGAGCGCGAACAGGAGCGGTAATATTCCGCTCGACTGCTTCCTAATGGCTATTGAGGAGGGAGAGATCAGCCTGCCCGAGCTCGGAAGGTACCTCTACCGGGAGGGCGGACTGATCGATCTGACCGGGACGAACGATTTCAAGGCGCTTCTCCATTTCCGGGATACCGGGGCTGTAGGCGTACAGCGGGAAAAGATAGTTCTGGTAATCGATTTCTTCGCCAAGAGCATCGCGGGCGCGGTCATGCAGATCGCGGCGGTCGAGGGCGCTATAGACGTTGTCATCCTCACCGGAGGCCTTTCCCGGAGCAATGAGTTCACCTCGCGAATCAGGCAGAAGCTCTATCCCTACTTTCCAGTTGTCGTGATACCCGGTTCGATCGAGCACGAGGCGCTGCTCGCGGGACACATGCGGGCGCGGTTCGACACAGGGGCGCTCAAGGATTACGTGACAGAGCGCGACAGTCTTAAGCGGCGCAGGAATTTTGAGCGCGAGCTGATCGAGACGGAGGTGTTTACACATCCGCACCTTCGCAAGAAGGAGAATGCTCCCATAACGAGCCTCGACGAGGTCGTTTTCGTATCCAGGTCGCTGGTGGCGAAGCGGGCAGCTCCTCGTATCGCGATCGTCGGAGCGGAGAACGAGGATGCTGTCGCTGCCGCGAAGCAGGCGAACGAGGAGGGACGGTATCCGATCGCCAAGTTCATGCTTGTGGGGGATTACTACGAGATCAACAAGATCGCCTGGGAATTCGATATCACGATCGACGGCGACAACTACACGATCGTGGACTCTGACGATCCGGTCGAACGGGCGGTCCAGCTGCTCGTATCCGGCGAGGCGGACATACTGATGAAGGGTGGCGTGAAGACCGAGAAGATCATGAGGGGGGTGTTCAAATACCTCAAGAGCACCGGCCGTATCGAGAAGGGGAGCGTATACAGCCACGTCGGGGTCTTTCAGATCCCGACCTACCCGAAGCTCCTCATGGTGACCGACGCGGCGGTCAACCCGGAGCCCGGCCATGAGATGAAGAAGAAGATCCTCGAGAACGCGCTTCGGGTCGCCCGTTATCTTAACTTAGAAAAACCGAAGGTGGCCGTCATATCGGCCGTCGAGACCCTCAATCCGCATGTCGAATCCTCGATAGAGGCTGGGAAGCTGGCCGATGAGTACAGGGAGCGTGAGGATTGTATCGTCGAGGGCCCGCTCTCGCTCGATGTGGCGATGGATCCCCACTCGGCGCGGGAGAAGAAGTACCCCGGCCGCATCAAGGGCAACGCCGACATCCTGCTCATGCCCGATATCGAATCGGGGAACGTCGTCTACAAGACTCTTACTGTCTCTTCCGGCGCCTATCTGGCCGGTGTTGTGGTCGGCTCCGGCGTACCGATCATCCTCGGGTCCAGGGGGGATTCGGCCAGGACGAAGCTCGCCTCGATCTCGCTCGGCTGTATCATCTCGATCAAAAAGGGCGATTTCTCGCCGGAGGGCTGATTCCATTCCGGCTTTTCCCTGAGCGCATTTTCTGGTAGTCTTTACCCGTTCATGTGACGATCATACACGGAGGTCTTTCTATGGAACGGTCCCGCGCGCGCATTCTTCTGATCATCTTTCTGCTATTTTTTCTCATCGTAGTACCAGCCATCGCCCTGATAGGCGTTTTCTCGTTCAAGCTGCCGGCCGGGGACGAACGGATGGCGCTCGTCGTCCGTGTTCAGGGCGAGTTTCCAGATTACCCGCCCGGCTTCTCTCCAGATATCTTCTTCGGCCAGAAAGAACCGAACATGACCGATCTGCTCATCTGTCTCGAGCAGGCCGAAAAGGACGACCGTGTCGAGACCGTTGTTCTGAGGCTGTTTCCCTCGGGAGCCGGCGCCGCCAAGTGCGAGGAGCTGTCATCGGCGATATTCCGCCTGAGGATGAGCGGAAAGCTGGTCATAGCGTTCTCGCCCATCCTTGTCGGGAGTCACTACATCGCGGCGACGGCGGCTGATTCTCTCTTTATGCCGCCGAGCGGATATCTGGTTATACCCGGTGCGGCGAGCAGCGCCATGTTCATGCGAGGCACATTCGATAAGCTCGGTATAAAACCGAACATCCATCGGATAGGCGAATACAAGTCCGCTGCTGAGGCACTGACCGAGACCAAACGTAGTCCCGCATCCCGCGAAATGGCCGAATGGATCCTGGAGGACCGCTTCAGCCGTTTTGTGGAGACCGTCGCCGAGAGAAGGCAGACCGACACCGAGACGGTGAACGGATGGATCGACCGTGGGATCTTCAGCCCCCAGCGGGCTTACGACAACGGACTGATCGATGGTGTGCGGTTCTGGGACCAGCTCGAGGCAGTGTTCGAAGATCAGGAGATGCATCTGGTCGACATGTATGATTACCTCGAGGGCCGGGCCGCCGGCTACATCGAGGCGCTCGGGCCGAAGGTCGCCGTTGTCCATGTACAGGGAATGATCGTCTCGGGACAGAGCGGCTTCGATATGATGAACGGCAATACGGCGGGCAGCGAGACGGTCATCGCGTCCCTTCGCAAAGCGCGCGACAACACGACGGTCAAGGCAGTCGTGCTAAGAGTCGATTCTCCCGGCGGTGACGCGTTCGCGGGAGATATGATATCCAGGGAAGTGCAGCTCACCTCTCGCGTGAAACCGGTCGTCGTCTCCATGTCCGATGTCGCGGCCTCGGGCGGGTACCAGGTCGCCTACCGTGCCGATAAGATCGTAGCTCTGCCGGGCAGCATCACCGGATCGATCGGCTCGATTACGGGCAAGATGAACTTTCGCGGTTTCTACAATATGATCGGCGTCACGAAGGACGAGATAGGCATCGGCGACAAGGCGCTGATCTTCAGCGATTATCGCGATTTCACCGAGGAGGAGCTTCGAGTGATCGAAGAGGAGCACTACGCCTTCTACTTCAGGTGGATCGAGGATGTCGCGCTCTACCGCGACATGAGAATCGGCCAGGTCGATTCCCTGGCGCGGGGACGGGTATGGACAGGGGAGCAGGCCGCAGGCCTTGGGCTCGTCGACGAGACGGGAGGATTGAGACACGCGGTCGAGATAGCCTGTCAGCTCGCCGATATCGATGATCCATCGTCGATCACGGTCGTTCACCTGCCCAAGCGTAAGACATTTCTCCAGAGCCTTCTTTCCCGGGGGTTTCTGCAGAACATGTTCGCCTACAACCTGCGCACACTCATCTACCGAGACCTCGCGCCGCGCGAGCCCCTGTTCTTCAGGCACGAACTGTAATGCGTCTGCTGTGGATCAAAAAACGTAGCGGACATCGAGGATGTAGTTAGTGAGATAATCAGGTGTTACGTCGGAACCGGTGTAGATGTCGACGAAGAACCGATCCCTGTAATGAAGGGATACGCCGAACGTCGCCGTCGAGCCGACATCGACATCATCGAGCCGGTATATATCATACGCGGGCGTGTAGTTTTCCAACTCCAGATAAGAGGTGATATTCCCGAGATAGCGAGCGTCGATCTCGGGAATCTTATCGTCCAATCTCTTGTATGTCGCATATATTCTGAAACCCGACCAGATCGAGACCCAGTGGGCTGGTTCGAAGTCGATCGCTATCGGAATATTGAGGCCGGCATCGGTCCGGTTGGTGGAGATTTCGATCGGTTTGCCTAAAGAGGCGGTGAAGAGCGATTCGTCGACGAGTGAATAGATAGTGATGTAGGCCAGTGGTTTCTCGTCGGTCCAGCGCCTTGTCATCCACGCGTGGAGTCCGGCCGTTATCTCTAAGTCATCCCTCAGCCTCTTCGCTTTTCCGATTCTTAAGAATGCACTGGCGCAGGTGTAGTCGCCGTCGCCCTCGAAATCCATCGTTGCCCTGTTGTCCATCTCGGAATAGTTGTAATTGGACCAGCCGTAATCATAGACGAGATCCACCAAGTCCGTTTTGTAGTTCATATGCTCGAAACCCACGCCTGCGAAGATACAGAGGCCCGAGGCCATTGATAGCCTTCCGAAGAGATCATAGCTCCATATCGTGCCGGACTGTTCATCCCGCCACTTCGTCTCCTCGCGGTCGTATTCGTCCGGATCGCCCAAATAGTCGTAGTGGGTTTCCGAAAAGACACTTTGATAAAGGCGTCGAAAATAGGTCTCGTTACGGGAGATGCGCAGATCGATGCTTCTGAGTTTCGATTCTGAGTCCTGGAGCAGGCCGATCTGCACGAAGCCGCCGGAATAGCACTTAACTTCATCCTCCACAGAATGAGAGTAGCGACGGCGCTCGGGGACGAGCTCGTAAGGATCTGTATGGATATCGAATGAGTAATTGGTTGTTACGTTGGTGAAGGAGTTCTCAATCTTCGCCGTCGTACCGCCCAGACGTATTCCGAGTTTGTAATCGCCGGTGAGCTCCCGGGCCGCCGACAGGTCGACCCGCACGTACCGATTGTTGACCTTTGCCGTTTCGTGCCGGTTGTTCTGCTGTATCTCGGGAAAGTGCCCGTAGTAACTGGAATAGCCCGGACTCGAGCGTTCAGTATAATCGATCCGCCACTCGGCGGATGCGGCGAATCTCCACTCTCCGAGACCGATGCCGTACATGGTGATCTCGTTCGATTTTTCAGGCGAGATATAGGTTAAATGATTTTGGAAGCTGGAGTTGCTATTCAGGTTCGGAAATCCCAGATGCAGCTCGGGGCTGTACCGCTGGCCGTAGTTGATCGTTAAACGGTCGCACGAGGCGAGGAAGGCGGGGTTTAGGTATATATCGGTCAGTGTGTCCCGGACGATACCGCTCACTGCCTCGCCGCCAAGCGCTCTGACGCGGGCGGAGGGGTGGCCCTGGCCGGCCGCATCGACGGCGCCCGCGATCGTTATCAATAAAAAAACTGCTACAGCAAAACGGTAGCTGTGTTGTCCCATGCAGTAGCCCCTCTTGCATCGGTATGTGTAAGTTATAATTATACAGGAAGTGGGCCGCTTTCCTCAATAACTATCCGTTCGAGGGCCATTTTAATCGACAATCTTGCCTGTGCTCCGCCGTGAGTGTATAACTGATTGAAATTCATCTGGATATATGGTAAAATGCCTCTAATGTGCGCGGATTTTAAACCGTTCGATTGACAATTTCATCGGATTCAGGAGGGATTATGAAGGCTGCTCGATGGTCCGCTCTTATTGTGTCGTTGGTTCTGCTCTGCAGCTCGATTCCCACGGGGCTTTTAGCCCAGGGGTTGCGCAGGGCTCCGGAGAAATCCTACACGCCTCCGGCCGAGCACTTCGGTTTCGTACCTCCCCGGTACGAGCTGATGAACTTCGATCCGGAACCGAGACTCATGGCGGGATTGCTCCAGCCGGCGAGCTGGGACTGGCGCGCGCTCGGCGGCGTCACCTCGGTCAAGAACCAGAACCCCTATGGAACCTGCTGGTCGTTTGGGTTCCTCGGAGACCTCGAATCGAAGATTCTCATCAACGAGTCCTATGCCGCCGATTTCTCGGAGTTCAACGTCGTCGCCTGCTGCCCCGAGAACGTGATGTGCAACGACGGGGGCAACGCATGGATGGCGTGCAACTACCTCTCCCTCGTGGGCACGGTCGAAGAATCGTGCGATCCATACCCGGGCGACTGTCCGAACCCGACGTGCAACAACCCCGCCTGCGCCTACCTCGATCGGGTCACCGAGTGGCGTATCATCCCGAACGATGTGACATTGATAAAAGAAGCGGTCATGACCTACGGTCCCGTCAACACAGCCATGTACGCGGGTCTCCCCGGCTTCAGCACATACGACGGAAGCTACTGCCTTTCCTACTCGGGAACGGAACCTCTCAATCACGCCGTGCTGATCGTCGGCTGGGACGATACGATGTGCGGAGGCATTGGAGGCTGGATCGTGAAGAACTCGTGGGGCTCGAGCTGGGGCGACAACGGGTATTTCTACATCGAATACGGGAGCGCCCAGATCGGATCCTACAGCTGCGTCGTAACCGGATGGAGAGACTATGACGCAGATGAATCTATCTATCACCATGACGAGTTTGGATGGGTCTCCAGTATCGGGTACGGCGACAACAACGACTGGGGAATGGTCGAGTTCACTCCGGACGCCGACGACGAACTGACAGCGGTCGATTTCTGGGCGACCGGCGGACCGACCCTCTACGCGATCTATATATACGACGATTTTTCGGGCGGCACGCTCAGCAACCTCCTGGCCGGTCCGATAGCGAGCTTTGTCGACGAGGAAGGATACTACAGTATCGATCTCGCGACAGCGCTCGAGCTCACGACGGGCGACGAGATCTACATCGCGATAAACTTCAACACGCCGAGTTACGGATACCCGGTTCCCTACGATTCGGACGGCCCGATGGGCTCGAACAAGTGTTTCGTGAGCAACGCCGGATCGATATGGGAGGCGCTCGATGCGGGCAACTACGCATGGGGCGACATCGGGATCAGAGCGCGTGTCTCGCCGCCGTACACGCAGGCGCCCTGCATCAACGACGCATCGGCGCTCTATTACCATCTCGATTACCTCTTTCCCTCCGGAGTCGTTGATATCTACCCCGGTCAGACATTGGGCCCCTACGATCTCTCTCTCTGCATCGAGGGGAGCGACACTGTCTGCATCCACGCCGAGGATACGGAAGGCTGGTACGTTACGGGCGATCTGGACGACTGCGGAATATACGCGGACGATTGCTTCGGTTTCTGGCAAGTCTTCGTAGAGGCGCCCCTCACCGCTGTGATCGGCGATTACGATACGGTCCGTGCGATTCTCGCAGTCTGCGACGTGAACGGTGTCTGTGCTCCCGCCTGCGGTGTCGACACGACGACACTCGTCCTGCATGTCGTCGAACCGCCGCCGTCGATCGAGATCTTTCAGGATACACTGACCGAGGTGGACCAGGGTGTTACCCAGGCATTCATCCCGTTTCAGATCTGTAACGGCAATCCAGCAGCGAGCCCTCGTGATTACAGCTACAACATCACGAGCCTCGGTCTTGTGGGACCGGCGATCGATCAGAGCGGAATGCTTCTGCAGGTGCCGGGCGGCGATTGCCGCAACGTCTATGGCGAGATCGACGCGAGTGGAGCCTCGCTGGACGACACAGACACTCTGACGATCATTGCCTGGACGGGAGCGGGAGAGGACCTTGCGTATGACACCTGCGTTCAGGCGATCGTGATCGTGGAGGCGGTTCCCGTACCGCTGCTCTCGACTGTGACGCTCGCGCTTCTAGGCCTGGCGGCGGTCGCCGCCGCGGCTTTCTACATGAGGCGCCGCGCCCTGAACGTTTGATGCCGGTATAGAGTCGAAACAATCGGAGCCCGGCGCCCCGGTGCCGGGCTCTTTTGTGTCGGACGAGCAGCGCGATTGGTGCTATAATGCCCCTCATGGGCATACAGGTAATGACCGGGCGGTTTCATTTCGATCTCGAGGCCGCTCTCTTTGAACAGATATCTCTCGCCAGAAGCCGGGAACCGCTGGCGCCGGTCTATGTCATCGTCGGATCGAATCTTCTCGGGATCTACCTCCGCCGCAAGCTCGCCGATCGCACGGGCGGGCACATCAATGTTCATTTCCTCACATTTGCCGGTCTCGTAGAGATGCTAGAAGGCTTTTCGGGATCCTCGCCGCCTTCCTATGCGGAACAGGCGATCATAGAACGGATAATTGCGGCCGGCGATATCCCTCCGGTCTTCGCGCCTGTCGCCGAGACTCTGGGCTTCGGCGAGGCGCTGCTCTCGACCTTCACCGATCTCTCCGAGGCCGGGTGCGCGCCTGATGTCAACGGGAGGATAGCCCGCGGACTTTCAGCGAAGAAGGGCTTCAGCGAAAGGGTGCGGGGGACGTTCGAGCTCTACGGCCGTTTCATTCGGGAATTGGCGGAGGTGGGAAGAAGTTTTCACGTACGATTCGCAGAGGCGTCGGAAAATGCGAGAGGCTTCAGTGCTGCTTCACCATTCCTCGCATTTGGATTCTACGATTTCAACGAACTTCAGCTGCGCCTGTTCGAGGCGCTTGGCGAAGGGCCGGGCCTGATGCTGTTTGTACCCGATTCCGGCGGCGAAGAGATACGCATTACATCCAAGACTTACCGGAGGCTCGAGCGGAGCGGATTGATCAGAAAGGACGCGCCCCGGGATGAGAGGGCTGTTCCCTCGTTGGAGCTCTTCAACTGTCCCGGCGAGGAGGAAGAGATCGGATCGGTCGCAAGGCGCATCATGCAACTAGCCGAAAACGGAGTAAGGTTCTGTGATATCGGTCTACTCGTCCCATCCCGGGATCTGTACCTTCCCATCATCGAGCAGG
>DAOUUU010000111.1 GCA_030667985.1 Candidatus Krumholzibacteriota bacterium | reverse complement strand
CGAGTCCCATGCCGGAGAGAGGATGCCTGAGCAGCTTGCCGCTCCTCGACACCTTTACTTCCCCATCGGTTTTGCCGTATTCGAGCATCTTCCCCACATCGTGGAGAATGGCCCCTGCGATAAGATGATCGAGATCTATCGTATATCCACCCATCGTCTCCATCTGTTCCGCGACACTTCTGCAAATGTTGGTGACGATCCTGGTATGCTGGATCAGATTTACACCTTCGGCGGAAACGAGGAGCGTAAAGGGGATATTGTCGATATCCTCCTCATCCCAACCGCCCAATGTGAAAGCTTCATCCCATGTGGAAGCAGTTCTGTTCCGCAGATCATCATCCTTGATCCAAGACAGCTCTGGAAAAAAAGCATTCCAATCCGGCATTGCTGGCGCACCTCCGTTTTGTTCAGTGTTTTCTTCGCTTCTTGGTACTGGTCCTTCTCACGCTTCGCCCGATGTAAAGATACTCAGCGATATTCGCTCTCTGCTCGATCTTGGGAACTATCAACTTTTCGATGGTTGTCATTATGACCGTTACGCCGGGTCCATGCCCGCTAGTCAGACAGGATCCGTGAACTATGACCCCGATCGACATCGCCCCGGAATGAAACGATCTTCCATACCTGCAATCGGCGTCGCGTATCGCGATCAGGTCACCGAGCCGCAGATTCTGAAAGCCATATTTCTGCACAATCTCCCGGTCGGAGATCTGTATATCGTAATCGCCGCTGAAGCTGTGACGTGCTCCGATACCGGAGCCCATGATCGAAGAAGGAATGACATGGGTTACCGGCACGACTAGCTGCTTGCTCTGCGTCGAGACATTCAACTTCTGCAGAAGGTTTGGGTCGCAGTTCATGACCTGTACGTCGTAATAATCCCTTAACACTAACCCTTGCCCTACTCCTTTGATCTGGATCCTGTCGCCCACGGCGAGCTTTTCCAAAGCGGTCGACGAGAAATCGATCAGGACATGCTCGACACCGCCGTGCTTGCCAGTGACCATACCCTTTAGACCGCCAGCCTGTCCCGTTATGACCTTCGCTTCGTTGCCGATACAGGCAAGGATGCTGAGTCCTCCAGAAGTCAAACCGTCCTTGCTCATATCGACGGCGGATATACTCACACCAGGTTCAATATGATCGCCGTTGAAATCAAACGCGGAATCGCCGGCCTTTACGTTATACGTTATCCCCCCCGTGCCGGGGAGCACATGAGCCTTTCCAGACGCATCGATGATGTACGGATTCTTCAGCGTCAGCTTCGGTTGTGTGACCACACCGATGACCGACTTCTCGACGAGATCTTTTGTATTGGTTCTCAACATCCTCTTCTCCTCACCGATTGAACCGGACGCAAACCATTATCAGACGAACCGATTGCAATCCATACTCTCGATCACTTCAATGACTCTAATCGTCTGACAGGCTCATACTCCGGGACCGAAAATGGAATATCATACTTCCAGATAATCCATATAATGTCAAGCACTATAAAGAGCTAGCCACATTCTGCTCATAGCGGAGCATGAACCGCTTCAGCAAAAAGAAAAACCGCCTTCGTAAGAGAAGGCGGTTCGATATCACTAAAGTCTTCAGAACATCTTCCTTATCGAATTATAACGATACGGCCGTAGACTGACTCGCCGGTTCCACTCTTACACTTGTAGATGTAGACACCGGATCCGGTCAATTCTCCGTATTTATTCATGGTATTCCAGGAAATGACGCCATCTGTACCATCGGGATTGGTGTTATACGTTTCCCAGACGAGATCGCCCGAAACGGTGAATATCTTCAGTTCGGCCTCTTTCGGAACATTAAAGAACTTGATCGAGTTATCCGAGAAATTATGATAATTCCGCACAGTTCCGGCCGATGTGCCAGATCTGTAAGGATTCGGAACCGCATAGATCCGCTGAAGGTCGGTATTCGTATCGACCGATACCACGATCTTGAGAGCTGTCTCTTCGCAGTCGATGGCAAGGTCGCAATGTGGCAGATCGGGATTGCTCAGCGTATCCTGCGTGCATTCCTCGTCACAGATCTTGTTATCAACCTTGTTGAAGAGGAATTGTCCTTTGAAATAGCCCCTGTCATATGTGGAAACATGGTAGAAGTAGGTGAACCCGACGAATGCGTTATTGTCCGTAAACTCATAGTAGTCCTTCCCCTGTGCATCAGTCTGCGGCCAATCTTCGAAGTAGACCGAATCCACATCAACTCCCCTGAAAGCATCCTCCTTGGAAAGGTCGGCGATGATGGTCATCTCGGAAGGGTAGGGTGACAATCCCCTCCAGACATGGAACCCTTCGAAATCCTGCAGGTCGACTTCGAAGTAGGCACCCGTATCAACGATTCCTTCATTAAAAACGAAATCCACGCCGATATCGAGAGTATCTCCCGTCTCTTCACCGACGAGTAGCAACGAGCGCGTATCCCCTGGGCTGTATACCGAGGAGCCGATATCGAATACCTGGCGGTATGTATCCTTCAGATCGACCACCGCCGCCTCCATCCGGATAGAGGGTTCATAGCCAACCGTATCCCTGCTGATCTTTACCTTGGAGATCTTGACGCTCCTGTCGATATGGCCGATATAGAACCCGAGTACATCAACCACGGAGACATCCGGATTATCCTTATACCAGTTGGTAAAATGTTTGGAGCCGACCCCCGCACTCAGCGAGTCATGCTGAGGATACCAGCCGATAATGACCTCTCTACCTTCCCTCCTAAGATAGGTGGAGTCCGGAGGGAGAGGCTCGAGTACGAGCGTATCAATGACTACAGTCTGTGCAGGAACGCTATCCTGTATAATGATCAGAAGTAGAATAGTTAATACACCTATCTTGATAATTGTACGAGAATCCACCGCGCCTCCTTTTACATGCTCATTACTCTGATCATCAGACTTCTACGGAGTAGCCTTTATACACCATTCATTAAATACGACATCTATAAATTTATTGCCCTGAGTCCTGTTGAAGAACCAAAGCGGAAAGCCGAGATGGAAACTCGGCGCCGCCACAGCCAATCCGGCATCAGGCTCGGGTACGATATCCTGATATTTCGTGACCCAGACCCCGATTGTCGTGTGGTCGAGCGCTGACATGGAACTCGCAGTTCTCATCCTGAACATCGGATGGAAGCAGGTCTGGTTGTCGGTGAATTTTTCGTTCATCCAGTACTCGGGGTTGTAGATCTCGACATAGGTGAAGCCACCGGGACCTCCGGGATAAAGCGGACTCCAGAAAGCTCCCGGCTGCATTACAACATCCCAGAGGTGCAATTCCTCGGGAAGCTCGGGGAATTTAGCTGTAACTGTATCGCTGTCATCCCTGTATGCATAAGACATAGCATCGAAATGTGATACTTGTCGAGTCGGCATATCCGTATCCTGCCGTATTATGCCATCGATCTTATCTAGCATCGAAATACAATAATCTTTGTAACCCAAGCAGTTTACGCCGCTCGTGTCGCCGTCGCATCCAGTCTGGTTGCCTGTGATCTCACATTTGAAACTCATGGGGAATGACATATATAGCGGGCTCAGGATTCCTGCCAGTCCACCGGCCCTGTCGCTGCGTCCCAGTGTCAGGAGATGTCCCCCCTTGGCGAGGAAGATCGAAAGGTAGTTGACGGTGAGTTCCGTTCCGGATGACACCTGCGATTCCGGCATAAAATAGACAACGTCGGACCATGTATTCGTTTCCAGATCGGAAGAGTATGTCCAGATGATATTCTTGTATTTTCCAACCATCCCCATCTCTACCGCCCGGAAGTTTCTCTGCGCCGCATCGTATACATCGACTTCCGGATCGAATCCATTAGCCCTGGAACATATATCCAGCCAGAAATTGTCGTGCTCGGTTTCCGTCGGCATAACGTATACATTCTGAGTGAAATCAGTCGAATAAAAGTCATCGACCCAGAGCAGGTTCCTCTCCATCGAGAAGGGAATGATGTTGATCTCGATCATCCCGAGAACCGTCATACCGGCGTTGTCGATAGCCTCGACAAAGAAGGTGTGTATCCCGCTGTAGTGTATCCGCTCATCAGCTGCAGTAGTGAATGGGCTGAAAGGACCCTCCCAATCGGACGGATTGTTGATATCCGCCACATCCCACCCATACCTGAAACCCACTATCTGACCACCATAGGTGCTTGCATCGGCCCACCATCTGAAATTGAGTGGAATGCTCGGCGGCATGTCGCATTTTTCCGGCGTGAGGTTCCTGCCGATAAAGCGGTAAACTCCCAGGAAGGGCTCGAAAACAGTAAGGGACGGGGCCTTTGAGGCCGAGACTATGAACTGGCGGAAATTGACATCCCTGGTGAAGATCGAAGTAACCGCTCCCGCCTCGTCCTTGGCCTGAACAACGAAAACGTGCGAGTTATTGACCTGTAGCACTTCGTCGTCCCCGATAATCGTCGTTCTTCCACTGTCCTCTTCAGCTCTGTAGTAAATCCAAGGTTGCCACTTATCCTCGTACCGTCCCGGGTTCGCGTTCATATCAGGCGGCATATCAAAACCTGGGTCGTAATTTCCAGCAGTATCGGTCACCAACCCCCAGAGATATCTTATGGAATCCGGATCCTGGGTGTTGCCGGGATCATCGATAGGATCCCTACCCACCCATGTGAACCTGATGACCCGGCTCAGCACCGTCTGCGAAGGTTCAGGAGCCTCAATAATAACGTATGGAGCGAGGGTCCAGGCCGTAAACGATCTCGTCACCGCGACAGACCGTTTTCCCAGGAGATCCACTCCTCGGATGAAGAATGTGTGGGTCTTGTCGTACTTCGTGTATAGGCTGTTGTTGATAGAAACCGTGGCACTGTTTTCGTCTGCGGAGACCCTTATAATACTGTCATGAGCCGCCGTCCCCGTCCATTTGTCCAGCCCCGTAGTATCTTCCGGATTGAATCCGGTAGGATCGCCTTCGGCTACAACAAACTCATAAAAAGAGATCTCGCCGTCGGGATCCCATCCCCCCCAGTAGAAATGAACCTGATACCCGGTAGTATCACCCTCTACCGGTCCGCTCGAAAGCCATATCTCGGGCGCCCGATTGGTCCTTGGGATACCGATGAACACATCCTCGGAGCATCCAATCAGAAGCATCAGCGTCAGCAGTATGGATATCGTCACTGTCGAGAGCAGATACCTTCTCATAATTCCCCTTACCTCCTCAATCCCCTTTACCATGAATACGGGAAAAGAGACTCGAAACAAAAAATCAAGGAACAAGTTTTAAATAAAACCTCGCAATCAGGGTATCGGAACGCGCAACGGAAGCCAACCTGTACTCCTGGGTGATCCAGTAATCACCGGGAATCACATCACAACCATCGAACTTCGGTGTGATCCCCCTGATCCCTTCGTCGAAAATCTCCTTATCGGAAATATCCTTAGCCCTCAACTCGAGGAACTGCTCCCCGAGAAAAAGTGGAGGATTGTTGATGAGGGAATCCACATCCACCTTGCCCAGTTCATCGGTGGGCGCCGTGATCTTGAGGATGATCTCCTGTTCCATGTAATTGGTCTCATGGTCGAAGAGCCACTCGCCCTCTTTCTTGTAAGGATAATTTTCGTCGGGATCATCGATAAAAAATTGCCAGCCCTTGACTCCCGATCCGGGAGGATCTCTCCCATCGTCATGCCCATAGCCATAGATATAGAGACGGTAATATTTTGACTTTGTGCGCGCAATAGGATCGAATGCTGAATCAAAAGCAATAGAGGCATTCAGGTCTAAATTAGGGAGGTAATCCCACTGTACACGTAACGTATCGTCCAATGATTTTTTAATGGGTGGATACGCGAAAATGAAACTGTACCAATAACTAACTGAATCGATCGTCGGCGGGAAGTTGCCCACGAACCTGACCGTGTCAGGTGTTCCGTCGGCCCTCGTCTGCTCGTCGAAGGACCTCACGCGGAACTCGTAATCGAATGTTCCCACGCGGATCGTCGTCGAATCGGCATCCCGGATTATAGGATCGGCACCCCAGTCACAGGGATTAGTATCCTCCGGTCCGGTTAGAGGATACCAGGACGACTCCTTTTTCGCCAGCCCCTCCCTGGTTTGGCGGAAGTATCTGAACTGGAATCGGATCGGCAGGGGCGGATCGTTCTCTAACGAATACCTGTCTTTCGGATCATCCCAGCCCAGGTAATCAAACCGCAGACGGGAGTTGTACGGCAATGTATCGGGGATGCCGTCGCTGAAATCTATCTGTTCACTTATAGGTTCCCCTGTACTCAAAGGAGTAAAAAAACATTCCCCATCCAATACTCTCGTGTCCGGATCGTGGTTGACCACGACCGCGGCGATTCCGGTGCCCATGACGATATCCGATGGGGATAGCGCCCCCGCCTCGTCACGAGCTATCACCTTGAAATAGAAGATGCCGTCGGGAATGGGATCATCACCTTCGCCACCGAGACAAACCGTCACTGACTCGGGCGGATCGATTATCGGAATAAGCCAATCGGGAGACCCGTCACCGGTATAATCGGGATAGATTACACCGCCGTAACTCCACCTGTAACCGGTGATCACACCGTTGATAGTCTTGCCGAAGAACTTGATACAGAACGGAGAAAACATCGAGACCGTATCGAGATCGGTGATGTCGAAACATTTATCCACCCCGTCTATTATCGTCCAGAACTCGACGGTGGGAAGCCCTGTTACCCTGGCATTGAATTGAAGACGGGCAGGGCTCGTGTCTATCCTGCCGGCGTCATCGACGGATGCGATATGAAAGGCCTGCCGGTTGACCATCGCGCCCGTCCTCAAATCGTATCCAGTGAAAATAAAAACTGAATCTGTCTTATCCGTGAAGTTGCCTATAAGATAATCGGCAATCCTGTTGGCCGGGTTCCAGTCGAGGATCTCCTGATCGGGTTCGTGGATAGGATCGAGCGTCATGACCGTATCTGACATGTACCATATGTACCGGGTCACGATACCGTCTACATCCGTCCCTCTCCAATAGACATGAACCTTGTAATCGGTATTCAGCGTCTCCGGCGGAGCACTCGTCAAGAATGTCTCAGGTGCCCTGTTCGTATCAAAGGGCGGATTCTCCCTCCTGCATGCAGGAATCAGGGAAAGAAACAACAACCCGAAAATCAAATATACCTCCAGCTTTTTCCCACTTTTGAACCGTCCCATGTCCATCCCTTTTTTGAGTATTGCAACCGTGGATATTTCCCAATCTACCTGTAATATAAGTATTTGGAAATTTGTATGTCAATGAAAATTCAACGGAGCCAAATTTGTACGATCAGCGGCTGAAATACCTGTCATACTTGGGGATGCAGATAAGGGCGAGGGTGTGTCATACGGCCCAAAAAAGGGGCCGGGAGGTTTGATCCCCCGGCCCCTTCGACGGCTTCAAAGCCGTACCCTGTAGGCGATTACCTCAGGAGGACCATCTTCTTGGTCGCCTTGAAGTTCTCTGCCTCAAAGCT
>DAOUUU010000001.1 GCA_030667985.1 Candidatus Krumholzibacteriota bacterium | reverse complement strand
TAGTCGGTTTCGGCGGAATACCGCTCCAGGGTATTTCCGCAACAGAGGCGGAACGGGTCCTTCATCACGCGCTCGACCGGGGAGTAAACTTCTTCGACAGCGCCCGCGCATACACCGACAGCGAGGAGAAGATAGGAAGAGCCCTCTCCGGCAGGAGAAACGGCATCTACCTGGCAAGCAAGGCGCTTTCCCGAACCGCCGCTTCTATGACGGCCGAGCTCGAAGCGAGCCTCAAGAACTTAAAGACCGACTGCATCGACCTATACCAGGTCCACTCGGTCGGCAGCCTGGAACAGCTGGAGAAGATCCTCGCGCCGGGCGGTGCGTACGAGGCGCTCTCGAAGGCGCGCGAGGCGGGCAAGCTCCGATGGATCGGCGTAACGGGGCATTCCCGCCCCATCCTCTACAAGGCGGTCGAGACGGGGGTCTTCGATACCATCCAGCTTCCCTTCAATCCAATCGAGAACGAGTGGGAACAGGATGTGCTGCCGGCGGCGAAAACCGCGTGCATGGGAACGATAGGGATGAAGCCGGTGGCGGGCGGCGCGCTCAGAAATGTCCCCGCGGCGATACGATTCTCTCTCACACGCGGAATCGACGTCTCCATACCCGGAATGGATTCGATCGAGCAGGTGAACGAAAACAGCTCGGTCGGAGAGGGACTCGCGCCTCCGAGCGAGGAAGAGCTAGCCGCGCTGCAGCAGGAGAAGGAGCTTTGGGGGGAGAGGTTCTGCCGCCGTTGCGCCTACTGCATGCCCTGCCCGGAAGGGCTCGATATACCTTTCCTTCTGCTCATCGACGCGTACTACACGCGCTACGGGCTGAAAGGCTGGGCGAAAGAGAGGCTCGCGGCGCTGCCCAAGACCTATAAGGATTGCACGGCATGCGGCGAATGCCTCGAGATGTGCCCCTACAACCTCCCGATCCCCGATATGATGTCTGAGGCGGGGGAGAGGGTCATCTAGCCGCCGGGCACACAGTTCGGCAGCGGCCTGTATCGATCTCATTTACAAGAGGACCTTGCGTATCACTTCTTATCGCCGGTCTTATCGCCGGGCTCAAGTTTTAACTGGTCGGGCGCGGCCACAGGCCTCTGCATCCCCTTGATACGCTCCACGGCTCCCATGGCGACTGCGCGACGCGCTTCGGCCGAAGACTTGAAACCGGTTACGATACCGGCCCAGGCACCGGCGCGGAATATCGCCACCTCTCCATGATAGGGATCCTTCCCCATTCCGCTCCTGAAAGAGAATCTCTCCATTTCCTGATCGCTCACGGCGGCCCCGATCTCGCCGGCGTACCACTCGAACAGATCCGCCGACTGCTCCTCGCTTCCGCACGGGAAGAGATAGAGCCTTCCTGTGTCCCCGTCCGCCCCATAGGAACCTACGAAGGCGCTGGGAAACCTGCTGCGGCCGAGCACACCCTCGGTGAGCAGCGCTATGCTCCTTGGCGTTAATCCCTCAGGGGGGAAGGCCGCGAGCTCGGCGGGAGGTCCGGCGCCGTATTGAATCTTCTCAGCAACCGATTCGGCGAAGAGCCTCATCGCCCGCGACATCGACTCGCTCGCCGAGAATACATTGACCTTTACATAATAGCTGCCCTTCCAGAACTGTATGGAGTACTCGTCGCCGAACGCCTCGGTGCCTATCTCGACAAACTCGAGTGACGGGTCGCGATGCTGCGCGTAGATGCCAAAACCCATCAGCGGGGTCTGATGATCGTATATCTCGAGTTTAAGGCCTTCTCCACCCGAGCCTGCGTAGTCCTGCACCATGACAGCCTTGACCTCGTATGCGAGAAATCCCTCCGCCGCACCGTTTATATACTCCCAGAGTTCGTCGGCGTAGTAGATCAGGCACTCCCCGTCCCTCTCCCAGCCCTCGATGCGATCGGCGCCTGCGAGCATCGCCTGCAATGAATCCTCGTACGCGTCACACGCGGCAGCGGCCGGAATCATGGCAGCCAGAAGCGCAATCATTACGATCCTGTTTATCCGTCTCATCTTACGATCCTCCATTCTCGTATCCTGAAACACCGGACTGTAGCAGGCCGGAAAGTGCCATCATCAGAATATAATTATACGCTGTTCTGCTCGGACGCCCAACCGATTTCGTCTGGCGGGTTCATGCGACCCGTGCTATAGTTGACTCTCGAAAAAAAAAGGAGCGATCATGGGTTTCTTGAAAAAGCTACTCGGGCTCGAGACGAAACCGGGCGAGCCCGAATCAATAGGCGATGACCGTTTCGAAGAGGAGGTCCTTCGGAGCGAACTCCCCTGCGTCGTCGAGATCTACAATCTATGGTGCTCCTCCTGCCAGGTAATGGCGGGGCTCCTCAACGAGGTAGGCCCCGATTACGTGGGCAAGGTCAAGTTCTTCAAGGTTAACGCAGAACGGAGCCCCTCCATCCCACAGAGGTTCCAGGTCTCCGGCGTGCCGACGATACTGTTTGTCGAAAAGGGCGAAGTGGTCGATCGCCTCACGGGCCTCGTGCCGCTGGACGAGCTCAGGGACTGGATCGAGCGACATGCCGGAATGGGAGCTGATCAAGCTTAGTCCGGCGATCATTGGCGGGCTATAGCTCCCGGCGAGACCGTTAAGAAATTAAAATCATTCGGAGGTGGCCGCCGTGAAACACCTTGTGACAGTATTGCTCGTCATGATCCTGACCGCATCTCCTTGCCTCGCTCAACAGAAAGACACTTTCTATCTCAAGACCGCGGTCGGGTACAGTCTCCCGCTGCTAAAGGCCCTTGCCGACGAGCTCGACAGCCAGGAATCGGGCGAGGAGCTCCAGGACGGAGGAAGTATCTCCATCGGTCTCGGAAGGACCTTTTTCGAGCGTTCGTGGAGCGTAGAACTCTCGGCATCCTTTTCCCTGTACCGTTCCTTCAAGTACGAGAACGAATACGAGCACTTCACGGGCAAGATGAGCAATTACGCCTTCACCGGAACCGTGACGAAACGATTCCCCCTGAGGGGAGGGAAAATCGTGCCGATCGTCGGATTCGGCATGAGCTACGGCCAGACCAACCTCGTAGAAGGCGGAGGCAAGCTGAAAGCGGTCGAGACCCATGCCCTGCTCGATATTGAGTGGAAAATCTCAAAGAACATCGGCCTGCTTACCGGCATCACCTGGAGGGCGGGCGTGACTGACGATATATTCGAGTCCCCATACCTCGAGAATGTCACGGGTGACGTCATATTCGACAGTAACGGCAAGCCGCTCGAGGACCGCTTCCAGGCACTCGACTTCAGAGTGGGCGTCATCGTCTGGCTGCCGGAGAAAAAACCCTATTGAGTCAGATGGAACTTACATCCAGACATCATATCCTGATCCTGCTCTCAGCGGCGGCGGTGATGATCTATCTCTACGGGAACATCGACTATACCGCCGATGGCTTCCGGGACATAGACCTCAGGTACTACCGGCAGATGGCACAGGCCTCCCCCCATACAGCCGAGGGTGTCCCGGCCCCATTCGCCTTCCGTCTCCTCGGGCCCTGGGTCGCGGGGCTGCTGCCGTCGACCGATCCGGCCGGATTTCTGGCGCTGACTGCGATCGCATCGCTCCTTATCCCGGTGCTTCTCTACCGGTTCCTTGTCGAGTTCGGCATCGAGCGCTCGGCCGCGTTCGTAGCAGCGCTCCTCTTCATCTTCAACAAGCACCTGTTCGGTTCGAGTGCATGGAACTTTTTCCAGGTCAAGGATTCGATAGGCCTCCTCTGCATATCGGCCTGTTTCATCGCGATGCTGAGAGATGACTGGCCGTTCTTCTCTCTCTCTCTTTTCATCGGGGTCCTGAGCGGCGAAGCGCCGTTGATCATGGTTCCCGTTCTGTTCGCCTATCTGATCGAGCGCAAAAAACCGGGCGCAGCGTGGAGACGGGCCGCACTCTCTCTGCTCCCGTGCATTGCCGGATTCTTGCTCCTGCGCCTGCTCGTCCCGACCCAGGGAGGGACAGGGCTCGTCGAAGCCTTCCTCTACTACTCGCCGAAGCTGCAGTACCGGCTCGTCTGGGTCGGGCTCCTCGTAAATCCTTTCATACCGCTCGTATTCCTGCCGCTCCTCTACTTCAAGGATCTCTGGCTGTTCATGAAGTCCAACATCTACCTGGTCGTCTGTTTCGCGATCGTCTTTGCCAGCACACTCTTCGGCTCGAACAACGAACGGCTCATGGCGCCTGCCTTTATCGTTTTCTACGCATTCATCGGGACGGTCGCGGAGAGGCATTGGCGGGGAAGATCATGGGTCATACTCGCCGTCACCGCCGCTTGCATCCTCGCAAGCGCACACCATCTGCTCGCACGGTACCCCCTGCCGAGCAGGGCCATAACACGCACGATCGCCGCCGTCATGACCTTGTCGGTTACTCTTGTCTCCTGTTTCTATTCGCGTAGCCAGTCGGGAAGGGATTTGGGCCGGAACCCGGCCCCATAGACGGCATCATCGCCGAAGACGAGGAAACGCCGCATGAATGGCAGGTGGACCGCTATCGCCGCCACGAAGCGGTGGAATAGGTTGTTAGGTTTAGTCCAGGGACAGACGGTCTGGCAGATCCCGCAGGTATAACCGGAGCGCCCCCAGTAGAGCAGACAGGCCTCCTCGTCCAGCTTCCATTTCCGCACCCCTCTGGTGACTGTCTTTTCGCCCATCGGGATCGCTCGAGCCGGGCAGTTGGTCGCGCACTTACTGCACTTCGAGCAAAAATCCTGCATTCCGATGTCGACCGGCTCGTCATATTCTAGCGGAAGGTCTGTCGTCACGCAGGAGAGGCGGAAATCGGCGCCGAGGGTGCGGCTCACGACATATCCGCTGCGGGCGAGCTCGCCGATCCCGGCATCGACAGCGATAGGGACTAGCATTACTAAATAGTTCCGGAGATGATGCGCTCGTGCGGGGTAGCCCAGGGCCCTGATAAATCTCGCCAGCTGCACCGAAGCGACGACGCTTTTCAAATATACGCGCCCGACCTCGAAATCGACGGCTCGTGTCGCGCCGGTGGCGATCAAATCCTTCTCCTGCCCAAAGGCCATCGAAACAGCGTGCCGATGCCCGAGCTCTATAGGATCGCCGTACCGTGCGCCCTGATAGCCTTCGGGGATACCTTTGAAGTAAGGGGGATTCGTGTAGCCCTCCCCGAAGAAGGGCCGCGAGCCCTTGTGCGAGTATACCCATTCGGGCCGGAGCGGCCCGATCCTGACGTCGTCGGCGCCCAGCGCGCGTGCGAACTCCTTGATCCGATTCACCGCCTCCTTTGGATCCCATTCTATCCTGCTTTCGGCAGGCTCCCCGTCTACCTGATCGGGCAGGGCCAGCGCCGCCGAGGTCAGGAAGTGGGATTCGTAGATGGCGCGGGCGAGATGCTCGCCCTTCGCCCCCTCCTCCATCTTGGAAAGGATGAAACGGGCCAGGCGCTCGTCGACTTCGCGCTTTTCTGGATGGCGCTCGTGGTAATCCATCTCCTCCGGACTGCCGGGCACCAGGGCCTCGCGCGCGAAGACCGTGTCCCGCTCGTCAAAGCGTGTCGTCTCGCCATCTATCTCGTATGTCGGCCTCTTGCTCATACACTCGCTCCTAAAGGGAATGCAATCACCCTATGCATGGGACGGGCCAAATAGCGTCCCGACCTGGGCGCATCTCACTAACTCGTGTAATACTAATGGATTTCGGCATCTTCAGGAAGGATTATCTGGCCGAAGCCAATAAATATTTGGTTGAATTTTTCCGGTTTTCCATTTAGTTTGATTCTACCATGTTACCGCAATTCATACTGCGAAACGAACAGATATAGATCCCCGACAGGAGGACACCGATCATGGAGATGCTTCTTTCCGGAAACGAGGCGATCGCCCGTGGCGTCTATGAGTATGGAGGAGAATTCACCAGCGCCTACCCCGGCACGCCCAGCACCGAGATCCTGCAGACCATAGCGCGCTTCTTCAAAGACGACGTCTATGCGGAATGGGCGATCAACGAGAAGTGCGCACTCGAAAACACGGTCGGTGCAAGCTACGGCGGGGCCCGGTCTGTCGCCGTCATGAAACATGTCGGCGTCAATGTCGCCGCAGACCCCCTGATGACGCTCTCCTACACCGGCGTCGGGGCGGGACTGATACTGGTCAGCGCAGACGACCCGAGCCTCCATTCGTCACAGAACGAGCAGGACAACCGATGCTACGGCAAGTTCGCATCGATCCCGGTACTGGAACCCTCCGACAGCCAGGAGGCCAAGGATTTCATAGAGAACGCCTTCGAGATAAGCGAGAAGTTCGATACGCCGGTTCTGTTCAGGATCACGACCCGTATCTCCCACTCGAAGGGCCTCGTCAAGATCGGCGAGAGAAAGACCGTCGAGCACGACGGTTTCGAGCGGAACCCCAAAAAGTACGTCATGGTCCCGGCCCACGCGGCCAAACGGCACGAGATCATCATCGAGCGTCTCGAGAACCTGAAGAAGTTCGCCGAGGAGACGCCGCTTAACAGGATCGAGTGGGGAGACAAGAAAGTCGGCATCATAACAGGCAGTGTCGCGTACCAGTACGCGCGCGAGGCGATGCCCGACGCGAGCATCCTGAAGCTGGGCTTTGGATATCCCCTGCCGATGAAGAAGATCGAGGAATTTGCTTCCGAGGTCGACCGCCTCTTCGTCGTAGAAGAACTCGAGCCCTTCTACGAAGAGCAGATCCTTGCGGCCGGCATAGAAGTGGAGGGCAAAAAATTCTTCTCCAACTTCCTCGAGCTGAACGTGACCCGCGTGAGAAACGGCTTCATCGAAGCGGGGGTCCTCGATGGAAAACCGGTAAAAATTGAAAATAAACAGCTCCTGCCGCGGCCGCCCGTACTCTGTGCCGGCTGCCCCCACAGGGGCCTTATGGTCGCATTGAAAAAGCTCAAGGTCTACACGACGGGAGATATAGGATGCTACACGCTCGGCGCACTACCACCGCTCGAGCAGATAGACACGTGCCTATGCATGGGAGCCTCGATCGGTCACGCGTTCGGCATCGAGAAGGCGGGCAAGACCGAGAAGAAGGCTGTCGCCCTGCTCGGCGACAGCACCTTCCTGCACAGCGGGATCACGGCTCTGGCCAGCACCGTCTACAACAAGGGCACAACGACGACGGTGATAGCCGACAACAACATCACGGCGATGACGGGCGGACAGGACCACCCCGGCACATCGCGGACATTGATGGGCGAGGAGACCCACGCGATCGATCTCGTTCAGCTCTGCAACGCCCTGGGAGTTGAGCACGTGCGTGTCGTCGACCCTTACGATCTTGAAGAAACAACCAACGTACTGAAAGAAGAGATCGACCGTGACGCGACATCGGTAGTGATAACGAACCGCCCATGCATGCTCTTTCCCCGGAAGATCAAGGACAAACCCTACACGGTCAACCTGGAGCTCTGCACAGCGTGCGGCGCCTGCTTCAGGGTCGGCTGCCCGGCGATATCCGGATCCGAGAAAAAGAACGACAAGGGAAAACCAAAATCCGAGATAGATCCGGCCATGTGTACCGGCTGCACTATCTGCGTTCAGGTCTGCCCCGTAGATGCCATAGTCGAACTCGAACAAGAGTAATAGAAAGGAAATGGAATGAAGAACGGCACCACCAACATCCTGATCGTCGGAGTGGGAGGACAGGGGGTTCTGCTCGCTAGCGAGATCCTCTGCGAGGTCGCCAAAATCATGGGGCTCGACGCCAAGAAGAGCGAGGTCCACGGCATGTCACAGCGGGGCGGAGTCGTGACGAGCCACATCCGCTTCGGCAAAAAGGTCTACTCGCCATTGATCCCGGAGAAGGAAGCGGATTCCATCCTCGCGTTCGAAATCGCCGAGGGACTGCGCTGGATCGACGAGCTGAAGGAGGGCGGCACGATGATCGCGAACAGCCAGAGAATCGTCCCGCCGATCGTCTCGACCGGCAAGTTCGACTATCCGGCGGAGATCGAGAAGAGGATCAAGGAAAAGGTTCCAGGCGCGAAGATCGTCAACGCCTTCGCGATTGCGAAGAACCTCGGCAACACGCGGCTCGTCAACACAATCCTGCTGGGCGTTCTCTCGCAATCGATCGATCTCGAAGAGAAGAAGTGGCTCGAGGTAATCGAACGTATGGCCCCCAAGAACACGGGGGAGATCAACAAGAAGGCCTTCCTCGAAGGAAGGCAGCAGTAGCCAGTGTCTTTAGAGAAAATGCCCGGGACCGCAAACGGGCAAAAAGGAAGGATCATGAAGAGCAAGATCCGATTAATCTTCCAGCTCGTTATCGTAGGCTTGATCATCCACGTAATTATCAGGGGATGGGATATCGAGGCCTTCTGCCCAATGGGGGGCATTCTATCCTTCGGAACCCAGCTATATCAAAACACCATGGCCTGCAGCATGAGCGAGGTGGCCATCTTCATGGCTTTCGCCCTGCTCATCGGGGCCCTGGCCGTCGGAAAGCTCTTCTGCAGCTATATCTGCCCGATAGGGTTCATCTCCGAATGGTTCGGCAAGCTGGGCAAGAAAATGAGGCTGCATTTCCTGCTGCCCAAATCGGTGGATCGTCCCTTACGGCTGTTGAAATACACCCTGCTCTTCTTTGTTCTCTACTACACAATCACGAGCAGCGAGCTCTTCTGCAAGACCTTTGAGCCTTACTACGCCATGGCCAGCGGTTTCGACCACGACACCGTCCTCTGGTGGTCGATCACCGCGGTGGCGATCACAATCATCGGTTCGATGCTGTTCAAGCAGTTCTGGTGCAAGTATCTCTGTCCACTCGGCGCCATCTCGAACATGTTCGTCAATATATATCTGTTCGTCATCCCCTTCGTGCTGTTCTTTGTCATCCGGCTCTCCAATCCCGGTTTTTCGATCGTCTGGCTGTTCGGAGCGCTGGCCGTCATCGGATTCGCCTGGGAGGTCGGATTCTTCAGGTTCTTGCCGCTTCCCATCACGAAGATCACTGTCGATCAGGATTCATGCACGCATTGCAACCTGTGCACGAAGGCATGCCCCTACGGTATCGAAGTCGACAGCTACACAAGAGTCGATCACCCCGATTGCATGATCTGTTCCGAGTGCGCCTACGCGTGCAAGACGACAAAATCGATCGCTATCAACAGATCGAGGAAGCTCCTCTGGCTGCCCCCTGCGGTCGTAATAATTCTGCCGCTCCTGGGATTCATTCTTTCCACCGGCTATGAGTTCGCCACCCTCGAGAGGCGTTGGGGCGATTTCGACGAGATAGAGAACATCGCCGCCTACCGGCAGGACAACATCAGTAATATTAAATGTTTCGGCACATCCCTCGCTCTCTACAAAAAGCTGATGGACAAGAAGGGTATTTACGGCCTGGACACCTACGCAAAATCTCATGGCGTAAAGG
Organism: Candidatus Krumholzibacteriota bacterium; assembly: GCA_030667985.1. GTDB lineage: Bacteria > Krumholzibacteriota > Krumholzibacteriia > Krumholzibacteriales > Krumholzibacteriaceae > DAOUUU01. Next base: position 89,462 of record DAOUUU010000001.1, on the reverse strand, counting down.
TCTTTTACAATCCAGACGAGATCACAGAGAGAAACGTCAAGGCTGCGATCTTCAATCCCAGACGTTACAAGGTTCATAGATTCGGCGATTATCGGCCTGATTCTCTCTCTGTCTGGGAATTCGGGATCGAAAACTTTTTCGACCTGGATGACAACATGAATCTTGTTCGTATTTTACGAGCCGATCCGTACGTCTTTGGATTCGAGACGAATTACGGCGAACCGGTCGTAGCCCGAGTGTTCTACAGCAGTGATAGCACACGATCCGTGGAGATCCAGAAGCTCATCGACGAGACCAAACTCATCAAAAGCAAAGCAGGCGACAAGGAGCGCACATACGAGATGGATTTTGCCTGTCACGACGAGGGACACAGCCTGGGCAAAGTCGCCCGGAGATTTTATCTGCAAAGGATGTTCGGGGTCTACAACAAGCCCTTCAACGGGTACGAGAGCGTGGATATAGGCCGGCTCCATATCTACGAGATAGGAATGCCAAACGCGGATAATTTCATGCTCCGCCGAAAAATGCCGTACCTTGTCAGTCACATCTCCGCTGACAGCTCTATCGTCCGCTTCGCGACTTCGCTTATCGGTTACAGGCCCGTCGCGCATATATTCTTTGATCCGGCCCGCATAGACACTTCGACCATCTACAGCCTTTTGATGGCCGACACGCTAGCTTATTTCCAAAGGGACGGATCTCTTGGAAAGATTGTAAGTCCCTTCACCTTCGAGCTTCCGGGCAGGGTTTTCGAAGCCTTCGGATATATAGATCCGGTAGTGGAGGCCAAGCGCCTCAAACTTGGAGCAGACGCGGAATAACATCGATCCCCGTCCGCTGCATCGGACTTAGACCATGAACGAAGGGGAAATTGCTATCATCGGCGCAGGGCCATCCGGCTCCGCGGCCGCGGTGCAGTTCAAGCACTACGGTATCTCGCCGCTCCTGCTGGACAAGAAGGGAGAAGCGGGGGGATTGATCGAGAACGCTCGCTCCATCGATAATTTCCCGCTCTTTCCTGCAGGGCTGCCCGGAAGCTCGTTTACCGCGATGATCCGTTCCAAATGCCGGGAACTCGAGATCGACGTGATCGAGACCACGGTCGACAGGATATCGCTCGAACCGAGCGGAAGGTTTACCCTGATCTCAAAGGGCGATGCCGATTCTTTATCTGGTTTTGGCGCGGTGCTTGTCGCGGCCGGCACGACACCGTTGAAGATCGATGCGGATGGCGCCGAAGAGCTCGAGGGAAAACGCGTTTTCTACGAGATCGTCGACTTGAATAATGCGGGCGCGCCATCGAAGACAGCAATCCTCGGCTCCGGAGACGCCGCTTTCGACTATGCCCTTGCACTCGCGATTCATCCCGGCGCTGAAATCAGAATATTTATCCGGAAGGGGAGGGAGAAGTGCCTTCCGGTCCTCGCAGCCGCCTGCAGGGCCGATCAACGCATAAACGTCGACTATGACCATGAGCTTTCCCGTATCGAGGAAAATGGGCCAGAGATCCTGCTTCGATTCGATTCGCCTGCGGGGTCCATAGAATATAGGTGCGATGCAATGCTCTGCGCTATCGGCCGCAAATCGAATCTCCCCGGCCTGATGCCGGGAATCGACATCGGCGGCATTTCCCCGGAAGGGACTACTAACATTCCTGGGCTATTCGCGGCCGGAGATACACGGAGAGGACATGCGAGACAGCTGGCGATCGCCATGGGAGACGGAACGGCTGCCGCGATGGAGATGATCAGATACTTAGGAGATAGATGATGCGCGGACCTCTCGAAATAATCTCGCGCCGCGGGAACGACGACCTCGCATTCGTGTACGTCGCCAGAACGGGAGGGAAGCGCAACGGGTACATAGAATTCGTGGAATCGCTCCAGCCCCCTCTGACGAGGGAGAAGAAATGGGTGCTGATCGTCTCCACCCTGGAAGGCTGCCCGGTCAAATGCCCTATCTGTGACGCGAACTCCCAGCCTGGAGCGCCCCTCTCCGCCCAGCAGATCCTCGCCCAGATAGACCATATGGTCTCCAGAAGATATCCGGACGGCAATATCCCGGTTGAGAAATTCAAGGTGCAGTTCGCTCGCATGGGCGATCCAGCCCTTAATCCAGCCGTTATCGAGGTGTTGGAATCCCTTCACGTCCTTTACAGAGCTCCCGCGTTAATCCCCTGCATATCGACGATCGCCCCCAGGAGCGGCGCCCGGTTCCTCGAACGCCTGATCCGGGTAAAGAACGATCTGTACCCGGAGGGCAGTTTCCAGATGCAATTCTCGGTACATTCCACGAATGAGGAGCAGCGGGATTTTCTGATACCCTATCCAAAGATGACGCTTGGTGAAATCACGGCGTACGGGGAGAGGTTCTTCGCCGAAGGGGACAGAAAGATCGCGCTCAATTTCGCCACGCCCAGGGGGTTCGAGATCGATATGGGCAAGGTGCGGGAGCTGTTCGATCCGGAAAGATTTCTCATCAAGATAACTCCAGTCAATCCCACGAGAAACCAGACGGCTCACCGCCTGGAATCGCTGATCATCGGAGAGAGGCCGGAGGAGGCTACCCCCCTCGTCTCATCCTTCGAGGATGCGGGGTTCGATGTGATACTATCGATAGGCGAGCTGGGGGAGAACGCGATTGGTTCCAATTGCGGTCAGTTTGTCACGGATCATTTGCACAAAACGAATGCCGTCGAACGCTCCCAGACCATCTGCTAACCCATGAATGAACTGTCCGACATAAGATCTTTCGTGAAAAGGTACGGAAACGAGCTCGTGATCGTCCCGCTGGCGACACTATCGCTCATACTCTTCCGCTATCATTCGCTGGGGTCGCTTGTACTGCGGTATGCCGTCTTTTTCGTCGCCATCCCGACCGCCGGGCTACTCCTGCTCAAACGGAACCCTTTGGATATGGGACTGAGGTTGGGTGATTTGAGGCGGTGGTCCATCCATGTCCTCGCCGCCTGTGCCCTCGCAATCCTTCTCGTGGTTATCGGCTCTCGATTGGGATCCGTATCCGAGTACTACGGGACCAAGACGGGCACAGGGATCCTGCAGTACATTGCGGAACGGATCGTCATCATCTTCGCCATCGAATATATGTTTCGGGGTTTTCTTCTGTTCGGGCTGAAGGAAAAACTCGGAGAGGGGGCAATCCTCTTTCAGATGGTGCCCTTCGCGATCCTACATATTGGAAAGCCGGAGATAGAAGCTGTCGGCTGTATCCTTGCCGGGCTCTATTTTGGCTACCTCGCCTACCGGACCGGATCGATCTGGCCCTGCTTCATCATCCACCTTATCGCAAACACAGCAAACTACCTGCTCCATGTGCTGAAGGTGTAGGGCGCTTTTTCATATGGCCGGACAAAGGTTGTCCGGCTCCTTCTCTCCTCGGGGCTAGCGGCAATCACGATATGGCTTCGAAGATCACGCCGAGCATTCCGAGCGAAAAGGCGAAGATCGCAATGATGATCCCGATCAGCGTAACGATTCCCTGTATCAGGAAATAGGTCTTCAACTTTCCCATTGCCACAGCAAAGGTCCTCTTGTCTCCAAGGGCATACGCCTTCTCCATCGTCGTCGCCGACTGGTAGAGGAGTATACCGACCCAGATAGGCAGCCATGCTACTATGGCGCCGACAATTGTCAAGGCCGCCATCACGCCCTGGACTATCGACATGATCCCGAGAAACTTGATCCATCCCCTGCCCTGGTATAGGGGGAATCCCATCTCCCTCACCAAAGTGAGCTGATCATCTGTCCGCTGCATATTCGTCTGCTCTTCCATACACTCCTCCTTTTAGGATAATGGCCTATAACAATCTATTACCTTCTAATGGATTTTCTATCAAAGGTTTTCGATAAATGGGCTTCGCCGGAGCGGTGCAATACGATATCTCCTCATCCCGCCGGGTGATATCCTACGGCTCTCTCCGGGCTGTCTCGTCGAGAAGGTAGGCAAGCGCGTTAACGCCTGCGGCGACCTCGTCGGAGAGACCCTCGCCGAGCTTGAGGCTCTTGGGCTGTATGCCGACAAGGATCGCGTCCCCCTCCCACTCGTCCCTAAGGTACATGACCGTGTAGTGAAGGCTCATCCGGTGTGTGGCGCTCGCCGACACCATGAGTTTCTCGAGAGGTATCACGCGGCACTCGCCGGGCTCTCCGCCAAAGTCGACTGCGTCGACGAAAACTACCGCCTCGAGCTCCTGCTTGGGTACCCAGCCGCCGTAGTTTTCCGGCACCTCAGTGGCATCGGCCATGGGCAGAGAAAAACCGAGCCGTTCGAGCTGACCCACAGTCTCTGGGCCCGCCCCGTCGTCGCCTATCATCACGTTACCAACGCCGATCACGCCGAATCGCTTTCCCGAGATACGCCCGATGAGATCTTCCAGAGTACATGCCATATCAGCTATCCTTTCCCGATATGCCCTGTGATTCTCCGTCCCTCTAACGGCAGCTATCCTCCGTGCAGCCTGCCGCTCAACAAAAAAGGCCCCATGCGGGGCCGTCTATTCCAATGATTATACGCAAATCCTAGCTCTCGCCCCATTCATCCGAAAGGATATAGGAAGCGCGGCAGTTGGGGCAGAGGATCCTTAGAAAATCGCTCCTCTCGAGATCGCGCTCGGTGCGCGGTGCGATCTTCTTGGTAAGCCCGAGTTCCTCGAATCGCGCGACGGTGAGAGACTGGTTCGCGAAGGAGAGCTCTCCGAGTTTTTCCGCCATCCAGTGGATGTGTTCCCGGGCTGTGATCGGTTCCCCGCAAGCCTCGCAGCAGACGAGCTCCTTGTCGTGCGTGTCGATAAAATCGGCCGTGTCCAGCGTCGATTTGTCGAAATCCTTGTCGAGAATAATACCCTTGCCCGTTATGCAGTACTCGAAGCACTGGCTGCAGAAGATGCAGCATCCCCAGTTCCGCTCTATGCGCCGCACCATCTTGCCCTCGTTCTCGCGGAACTCGTCTATGATAGTGATCGCGCCGGCCGGGCAGACCTGGCCGCACGCCCCGCACCCCACGCAGTCGTCAGGAACGTAGGTAGGGGTTCCACGGAAATGCTCTGGAACGATTGCCGGAGCCGCCGGGAACTTGGTCGTATAGGGCCCCTTGATCAGGGCGGTGATCGCTTCCTTCAGCTCTCTCAGTTTTGGCTTCGGTATCGCCACTTACAACCCCCGGTGTCCTGTTATCAAACTTTGTCCTCGGTCCCCTCGTGATCCTCGGCATATTTGTCCATGAAGCTTCCCTCCCACAGTCGGATACCCGATCTGTGCGCGGCCCGCGCGATTGCGTGAGCGCCGGTCGGGGATGTCAAGAGCACGAACCATATGCAGAGAACCGCCTTGGACGAGATGGGACCTATGCCCGTATAGAAAACGACGCTCAGAAGGATCATGCAAGTCCCCAGGGTAACACACTTCGTCGCAGCCTGGAGACGGTTGTAGATATCGGGCAGGCGCACGAGCCCGATACACCCGACGACATCGAATGCTATCCCGACGATAAGGAGCCCGAGCCCGATTGACTCACTCATCGAAGCCCCTCCCTTCGAGATACTTGGCAAGTGCCAGCGTTCCGATGAAGCTCAGGAGCGCCCACGAGATACCTATATTCATGTATATATCTTTCTTTGTGATTATCGAGAATATCGCAGCGAACCCGACCACGAGCGTACCGAGGATGTCGATTGCCACAGTCCTGTCGGGCGCGGTCGGCCCTTTCCCCACCCTGTAGAGACACAGGAAAGTGCAGAAGATCAGCAGCGCGATGAAGACGCTCACTCGAATATCCTTTCTAACAGTTTCTCAAACTTCCGTACGATGAGCTCCGTCTCCTCTTCCGGATCCTCGCTCGTGATGTTGATCCAGTGGACGTAGATGTGATCGCCCACGAAGTCGACGCAGAGGGTTCCCGGCGTCAGCGTGATCGAGTTGGCGAGGAAGGTTCTAGCCATATCGGTCTTGAGTCTGGTCCTGACCTTGACGATTCCCGGACGTATCGGGAGATAGATGTTCAGCACACGGTAGGCCACATCGAAGTTAGCCAGTATCACATACCAGAAGAAATCAACCGAATATACAACGAGCCAGAAAAAGCGGCGAGGATAGAAGACCTTCACCACTCCGGTCGGGAAGATATCGCCGAGCATGATCTCGGCTAATAGAGCGACGACGAATCCGACAAGCAGATCCTGCCAATGGACAGACCAGGTCAACATGACCCAGACCACGAGGAGTATCAGAAAGTGTAAGAACCTTTTCATCTTCTACCTTTTCTATCCACCCAACAGTAAATTCATGAAGCCCGCCTTGTCGAGCAGCGTATCCCACGCCGCCCGGAGCATTTCGGTCTCGACGAACGGATAAGCGATTCCGAGCCCGACGCATAGGATCGCCAGTATCACCAGCGGCAGGACCATCGAAAATGGTGCCTCGCGAACCTCCGAAAACGCCTCTGGGAGCTTGCCGAAGAGCACGTTCGCCTGCAGCTTGATAAAATATGCCAGCGTGATGAACCCGACCAGGATCGCGATCGCTCCGTAGACCATGTACCCGGCCCTGAGCAGGGCCATGATGATGATCAACTTGCTCCAGAATCCGTTGAAGGGCGGCAGCCCGGCGATCGACAACGATCCTATCGAACAGGTCGTCATCGTCACGGGCATTTTCCGAATCAGGCCTCCCAGTTTGCCCAGATCCCTTGTGCCGGTGCGATACTCGACCGCGCCGGAACAGAGGAAAAGAAGTGATTTGAATACAGCGTGGTTCACTAGATGGAAAAGCGCACCGACTATGGCGAGTGCCTTCGTCATCATCCCGATTCCGGGGTTCAGTGCCAGGCCGAGCGCTATCATCACATACCCGATCTGACTGATCGACGAATAGGCGAGCATACGCTTGAAATCTTCCTGCCCGATAGCGAGAAGCCCGCCAACCACCATCGAGAGCGCCCCGAGGAACATCATGATCGAGGAGACAAGCGGATTCGGACCGATCACGTGGAACATTATACGCATGATCGTATAGACACCGAGGGCCTTGATGAGGACCCCGGAAAGCATCGCCGAGATCGGCGCAGGCGCGCTCGGATGCGCGTCCGGAAGCCAGGCGTGGAACGGAACGGATGAGGCTTTGAGGCCGAACCCCATGACGAACAGGGCGATGACGAACGCGACGGCCCTGTTGATGCCGACGAGCTCGAGCTGCATCGCCATATCCGGCATGTTGAGTGTTCCCGTGATCGAGTAGAGAAACGCGATTCCGAATAGGACTCCGGTGCTCGCCACGCCGCCCAGGATCATATACTTGAACGATGCCTCGAGCTCCTCTTTCTCGCAGCCGAAGCCGACAAGTGCATAGGAGGCAATCGATGCGATCTCGAGAAATACGTAGAGGTTGAAGAGATCGCCAGTGATGACGACGCCGTTCATCCCACCCACCATGAGGAGAAAGAGCGAGTAGTACTTCGGCTTCGCCGTGTATGTCGTCATGTACTTGAGCGAGAATATGATCGACAGAAAAGCGATCACGTTAATAACAACGAGCATCAGCGAACTCAAACCGTCGCTGACCAGCAGGATGCCCCATGGAGGCAGGTGACCTCCGACATGGTAGCTGAAGGGCCCCACGAAGAGCATCTTGATGGACATATAGGCGAGCACTCCGGTCGCGATTAACGCAAGGTAATCGCCGGCCCGCTTGTTGATCTTCGTGATCAGCAGGTTGACGAATGCGATTGCCAGTGGAATCGCCGTGAATAATGGATAATACTGCTGCATCTGCTCTCCCGTACTCTATCCGCGGAGCCTGTTGATCTCCGACATGTCAAAGGTCTTGTATTTTTCGTACAGCCTCAGGCAAACCCCCACCATCAGGGCGAGGACACCAAGGCCGATCACTATCGAGGTCAACACGAGCGCCTGGGGAAGGGGATCGACCCCCCTCTCGACCAGTTCGGCGACACTCATGTCCTTCATCAAAATCGGAGCGACGCCGCCTCTCCGGTATCCGATCAATATCAGGAAAAGGTTGATCGAATACTCGATGATCGTGATCCCGATGATCTTCTTTACGATGTTCTTCTTGGCGACGAGACAATAAAGTCCCATCACGAAGAGCACTAGCGAAAGAAAATACAGGACCATCTGCCGTTGCCCCTTTCTATTCCTCTTCTTCCACGAGCCCGGATATGAACTTCCCGAATATCGCCAAGGCGATGAAGATCGCAAAGAGCGAAGCTGTCACCTTCAGAGCGATCGCGATGTTGCAGAGCGGGATGATCCCGCCGCTGAAAAGTTCGAACCGTTTCCCATGATCGATAAAATTCAGGAAGAAGTATCCTCCCGTATATCCGAGAAGCCCGATGACGATAAATGCGAGGGCTCCCGAGTTGTCCATTATCGATGCTCCCTGATCGCTCAGCTTCCTGAGCGCTATATCCTTGCCGAAAGCGAGCGTCAGGATGATGTAGCCGCAGGCGAGGATGACGCCGCCCGCGAATCCGCCGCCCGGGGTCAGGTGGCCGTAGAGAACGATGTAGGCGCCGAACAGGATGATGATACCCATTGCGAACCGGACGATCGTCTTGACGATCATGGTCATCCCGCTCTTTGATTCGCGTATTTCCTTCTCGATATCGTGCATGTCCTACCTCGTTAGAACCCCTTGAAATCCTTCTTTATATCGGCATCCTCGAGTATGCCGACCTTCTCCGTGTCGCTCTCGCGCTTGTGCTTGCGGCCCCTGCGCCTCAGGATCACGAACGCTCCGACGACCGATGTAAAGAGCACCGTCGCCTCGCCGATCGTATCGTAGGCCCTGAAGTCAAGGAGTATGCCTGTTACGACATTCGTCGCGCCAGTCTTCTCGGCGCTCGTCGCCAGGTAGGTCTTCGAGACACGCATGAGCGGCTCTCCGAAGGGCCTGAGCTCGTGAACGGCGAGGAACGCAAATATGAGGAAAAGCCCGAAGAAGATCAGGCTCGATATAACCGAGAATGTATCGGCGTGCCGTTCGATCGCCGTGTTGTCGGTTGTGATCGTCGCCCTGATCAATATGACCAGAATCAGGATCTCGACCACCATCTGCGTGATCGCTATATCGGGCGCCCCGAGCATCAGGAACATGATACTGAGGCTGAAGCCGACGACGCCGACCGAGATGACCGAAGAGAGCAGGTTCTTCGTCTCGATGGCGATGACCGAGCCGATGATCATGAAAACCAGGAGTATGAGGAGAAACAGATCCATTCGTCAGTTTGCCTTTCCTGCTTCGGCCATCCCTAATGGAACATCAGTATAAACGCCAACACCCCGAGGCCGATCACGACCCACGAGAGGTAGGTCGAGAGAATGCCGTCATGCATGGCCCTGAGGACCTTGACAAGCGCTCCCCCGAGACCTCCGATGATGTTGTAGCCGTCCATGGCGCCCTTCTCGCCGTCACGGAAGGCGCCGGTGAAGACCGGGTTCAGATCGTCCGTGACCGTCTTGTAGAAGTGCGTACCCGGTATACGTATCTCTTCGCTGTCCATGATATTGCCGCCGATCCAGATATTCTCGTCAGTCCTCGTTGTCCTTGCCCGGCTCAGCGCGTAGATTACGAGCCCGACAATGATGCCGATTATGATAAGGATTGTCGCGAGCCCGGGGTTCCAGAGTCCCTGGGTCGTCTCGACAACACCGTTCGCCGTCATCACCGCTCCTCCGCCTACGATCGGCAGGATGAACCGCTCGAGCGGCAACCTGGCCATAACACCGAATAGAATGCAGAGCAGCGCGAGCAATATCATGGGAAACTGCATGGAGAAATCGACTTCCTTTATATCCTTCAGCCCGTCCGGTTTCCTTCCCAAGAAGAGCGAGTGGATCACCTTGACGAACGAGGCGAGCGTCAGAGCGCTCCCGAATATCGCCGCCACGAGGAAGATCATATAGTTGCCCTCGAGCATCCCCTGGTAGACGAGCCACTTCGAGACGAACCCGTTGAAGGGCGGCACGCCCGATATCGATAGGGCCGCAATCAGCGTCGTCACGAAAGTTATGGGCATCAGCCCGGCCAGGCCGCCGAGCTTATCCAGCTCGGTCGTGCCGACTCTTTTCTCCACCGCTCCCGCGGCCAGGAATAGCCCTCCCTTGTAGATCGCGTTGTTCAGCATATGAAAGAGACCGCCGATTATCGCTATTGGAATCCCGCTTCCCACACCGAGGATCATGTATCCGACCTGGCTCACAGCGTGGAAGGAGAGGAGTTTCTTGAGATTGTGCTGCACTAGCGCCATCATCACCGCAAAAATGATAGTCGCCGCGCCGACCGTCATCATCATCAGGGACAGCGCCGATCCGGTCTGTATGATGAAGATGTCGAGAACGAGCCTCGCGAGAAGGTATATGCCGAGTAGTTTGTCGAGAGCGGCCGGCAGAAAAGCCATGACGGGCGGATGCGTCGGCACAGCTATAGCCGGCACCCATGAATGAAGCGGCATCGCTCCCGCTTTTGCGATCGCGCCTATAAACAACGCCACAAACGCGATGACGCCCATCGTATCACCCGTGGCAATCGAGAGCTGAGACATGCTGAGCGTTCCGTAGTTCAGCCATATCAGGAGCACGCCGAGCAGCATCGCCGCGTCGCTGAAACCGAGGATGGTGAAACATTTAGCGGCCGCCTTCTCATGCCCCTCCCCTCCCATGTTCACCAGGAAGTAGAGCAGGAGCGTCAGAATCTCCCAGAAAACGAGGAGGACCAGAAGATTATCGGTCAGGACGGCTCCGGCGGACGCCGAGAGGGTCCAGAGTATGAACGTATAGTAGGTGCTCGATGTATCCTTGCCCCTCAAGAATCCGAGCGAGTAGAGAATAATCAACAGCCCGAAGAACATTATGAACAGAAGGATGAAGGCGCTGAAATGGTAGAGCCTGAGCGAAAAATCGATGGGGTAGATGCCCGCGATCGTAAATAGACGCACGTTGTAGGCGAGCTCCCACAGCCCGAACAGGCTCAGCGCTCGCACGAACACCCAGGCCACGGCGGCGAGGCTGATGATACCAGCCACCATCTTCCCCTTTCGAGGAATGAAGATGGGGATGATCCCGGCGATGGCCGGTACGATTATGGGATATAGTAGTTCGTGCATATTCTAAGGCTCCGGAAACGGAAGTCTACGTTCTTACGCTACTCCTTTGCAAACCTTTTTCTTATCTCCTCGGTCTTTTCCTGTGACAGCCGGATCAGATCGCCTTCGGAGAGTATGTACCTATCATCAATCCCCCGATCGATCACGCCGACACGCTCCGTGCAGGAGTAGCAGGGATCGACGGCGGCCGTTATTAGGCCGGCGTCAGCTATCGTACTGCCCCGAACACTGTACTCGTTCGTCAGGATGTTGTTGAAGCTCGGGGCGCGGATCTTGTGCCTCATGGGCATGTTGCCGCCGTCGGAGCGGACGTAGTGCAAGACCTCGCCCCGCGGCGCCTCATAGATCCCGAGGCCCTCGCCGGGAGGTATCTCGTGCACCTCGGCGCAGATCTCGCCCGGTTCCATCTGCTCCAGGCACTGCCTTATGATCTTGATCGATTCGAAGTTTTCGAGCTGCCTCACGACCGCCTTGTCGAAGACGTCGCCATTCTCGCAGAGTATGACGTCGAAGTCGACTTTGTCGTAGGCGTCGATCGGGTGATCGCGCCGCGCGTCCACGTCGTAGCCACCTGCGCGAGCCGTCGGCCCCAGGGCTCCGTACTCCCGGCACATCGCCTTTCCGAGAACACCGACACCCTTGGTGCGGGCATGTATGACCGGATCGTCCACGATTGCACCTGTCAGCAACTCGTTATTCTTCCAAAGCTGGTCGAGAATAGGAAAGATGCCCTGTATCTCATCCTGCGGTAGATCCCGGCGGACTCCGCCGACACGCATGACCGCGTAGTGGTTCCTGTTTCCCGTAACCGCTTCGAGAATGTCGAGCACGGGCTCGCGGTACTTCCAGGCCCACATGAATACTGTGTTGTAGCCGATGAAGTGTCCGGCCAGGCCGGTCCAGAGGAGATGGCTGTGCAGCCTCTCCAGCTCTGCCGCGATAAGCCTGATGTACTGCGCCCTGAGCGGCACCTCGATCCCGAGCAGATCCTCGACCGCCTTCACGTATGCGAAAGGGTGCGAGCAGGAACAGATCCCACAGACCCTCTCCACGAGGAACGGCACCTGATCCCATGTCTTGTGCTCACTCAAGAGCTCGATCCCGCGGTGGCTCCAGCCGATCTTCATGTCGATCTCGGTAACGTTCTCTCCATCCACGTGGAGTTCGAAGAATTCCGGCTCCTCGAGTATTGGATGGAACGGGCCGATTGGAATCTTTTTAACCATTACTTTTCACCTTCTTTATTAACACGGCGCCTGTCACCGGTATTCACGCTACGGATTCTTGCCCTTCGGCGGCTTGCCCGCCACCTCGTCGGCCCGCTCCTGGCCATCGTCCCTGGAGCGAGGCATCTCGTGTGTCTCCTTGGTCTCGCGCTTGGCCGGATAGAAATCCTCGGGCCTGTTGTCTGCCCTGAGCAGCGGCCTGAGGTCGGGGTGGCCCTTGAATGTGACCTCGTACATCTCGAAGATTTCGCGTTCGATCCACTTGGCGCCTATGATCACGTTAGATATAGACGGGAGCGTAGGATTCGGCTTCTTCGCGAAGGTCTTTATCGTCACGTAATAGTGCTCCCGGTCGAAGGGCATGAAGAACATGACTTCCACTCCGTCCCGGTCATCGACCGACGCCCCCGTGTCAAAACGGGCGTCGAGGTCGTTGAAGAGGAACGAGGCGAGATCGACCCAGATATCGTTCTCCGCGTAGATGTATACCCTCTTGGGAGAGCTCTCGGCGATCTGGACCTTGTTGCCGAACTTCTCCGCTATTCTTTTCTTTACTTCTTCTCTCTCCATTATCTCTTTCTTTCGATCAACGCCTATAGCGTGCTCAGAACCTTGACAATCCCGGATATTATCGTCTCCGGTTTCGGCGGACAGCCCAGTATATAGGCATCGACTGGTATATACTTGTCCATTGGGCCGACAATGTTGTAGCCGTCCCGGAATATCCCGCACTTGCAACCGCACGCGCCGATAGCGATCACCTTGATCGGCTTGGGCGCCTGCTCGTAGAGGCGCTTCAGTCTCGGAAGGCAGATCTTCGTCACCGGACCGCTGATCAGCAATACGTCAGCGTGCCTGATGCTGCCGACTAGCACGGCCCCGAAGCGTTCCACGTCGAACCGCGGCGTCAGGCAATCGAGGATCTCGATGTCACAGTTGTTGCACGCCCCCGTGTTCACATGGAAAATCCAGGGGGACTTCTTTAGAGCTTTCAACGTCAGTGACATGAACTTCCTCCGCTTCCTAGTATCCCAGCACCGCCAGGACCATCGCCGCTACAGACAGGATGAACATCGGCCCCCAGAAAAAACGGACCGCCTGGTCTATACGAACCCTCGGGTTCGTATTCTTTATCAAAACGAGAATGACCACGATCGCCACATACTTGAGGATCGAAGTCAGAATGTGCCAGCCGGTAAATGCTATCCCGCCCCAGAAAACCGTGATGAGAAAGACCGGCATGACAAAAAACATTATCGCCATGTTGAGCTTCACCACCGCCAGAGCGGCGCCCGAGTACTCGATGTGCGAGCCGCCCGCCAACTCCGTTTCCGCCTCTGGTATGTCGAAGGGCAGGAGGTTCAGCTTTGCCTGGGTGCAGAATATCGCGACTATGAAGGCAATCACGCCGGACACGCTCCCCAGCATGACCCCCTCCTGGGCCTGGTGCGCTAGCACGGCCTGAAAGGAGAAGCTGCCGACCTTGTATATGGTGGTGAGAACTGCGATGACCAGAGGGAGCTCGTAGGCAAAAAGCAGTTTCATCTCTCTACTCGCGCCCACTATCCCCAGGGGGTTAGAGGACGCGCTGGCTCCGAGGATCATCGATATCGCCGGTATCGTCATTATATAAATAACCACGATCGTGTCTCCCACGAACGACGTGCCGGGCCAGAGATTCGAGAGCCAAAGAATCATCGAGGCCAGCGTGGCCGCGGCCAATCCCACAACGGGCCATAGGAGGAATCCGGTTCTCCTGGCGCCCACGGGCACGATGACCTCCTTGCCGAGCAGCTTTATCATGTCGGCGAAGGGTTGGAACCAGGGCGGCCCTACGCGCCACTGCACACGCGCCGAGACCTTCCGGTCGACCCAGGTCGTCAAGAGCCCCGCTACCGCCGTGAACAGGAAACCGGGAAAAATCAGGTAATAGACTATGTAAATAGGATCCAGCATTTCATCTCTCCGCTAACGGTTGAGCATGAACCGGGCGTAATACCTGCCGCCTTCTACCGCTCGTTTCTGTTTCTTCTCCAGCTCGGTCAGTTCCTCGAAGACGAGCGCTCCCGAGGTGCAGGTCGCCACGCACCGCGGCTCCTTGCCCTCCTCGAGTCGGTCGTGACAAAGATCGCACTTCGGCGAAACGTGCCACACGGAATACATGAACATGACGCCAAAGGGGCAGGACATGATGCAGGACTTACAGCCGATACAGAGGTGCGTCATCCGCACTATCGTCCCGTTCTCGTCCTTCTTGATCGCTTCCTGGGGACAGACCTCGAGGCAGAGGGGCGTGTCGCAATGCCTGCAGTGCATCGGCAGCATAGCCGCTTCCTGAACCGCCCCGTGCTTGAGAAGTCCCTGCTGGTGATGCCCCTGGGCGCATGCCGCAGCGCAGGAGCGGCAGCCGGTGCACAGGTTCATGTTTATGTAGACTCTCTTCTCCATTATCTTTTCTCTCTCTACCGGGTGACCTTCACAGAAATCGGCGCCAGGCATATCTCCCCCGTCTTCTCGTCCAGCTTCCAGGGAAAGAGCTTGCGCACCTTCGGGAAGTGAATCGTGGCTCCAACCACTTTTCCCGACAGCTTGTCAGTTTTCTGTATCTGTAAAGCCGCCTCGCCGGCGCTCGAGGTTACGGTCGCCGTATCGCCGTCATCGAGCCCCAAAGAATCGGCCAGCTCGTTCGAAACCATGAGCACCGGTTCGGGCCTCGACATGTGAGACCAATGAAACTTCCTGCTCAAGGACCCGTCGCCTACATGGACCGGATCGCTCCAGGGTATAAGCACCGTATCTGCGAGGTTGAGCTCCTTGAGCAGCCCCGCGTAGGAACTCCACTCGAGGACCACCCAGTCGCAGGAACCGCTTCTGGCCGGTTCGGTGACGGCCGGCGGCTCTCCAAGCTCTGTGCCCATCTCTTTCGACAGGAGCTTCAGGAAACCCGCGTCGCTTATAGTTCCTCCCGGTGATTCGAGCAGGCCGTCCCGTTTCAAATCCTCGCCGAACTCGGGCCATACCGTCCCCTTCTTCTCCACTAGTGCCGCCGCGGGGATCACAACGTTGGCCCGGGATGCGGTCTGGTTCCAGAACAGTTGTGTCGTAACTGTGAATTTCTTCTCTCGCAGGGCCTTCTCGACCGGCGCGGCCGGAGAGGCGCTGAATATATCGAGTCCCAGTATTATGAGCGCTTTCAATTCTCCCTTGCTCAGCTTTTCGATCACGTCGCTGCTGTTCGTGCCGGCGAGGGCCGCATAGACACCCCATGTGTTCTGCTGAACGAACTGAGGCGTGAAGGTCTCGAGCCCCGGGCAGAGGCGCGCCACCGCTTCGGCAAATAGAACGGAGAGTGCCGGATTGCCGAAACGACCGTATATATTGGATACGTATGTTCTTACTTTCGCAGCGCCGAGCATCGACTCGGCCGCCAGGACCATCTGATCCTTGCCGACGCCGGAGAGGTTCTCGATCTCGTTCCAGCTCAAACCCTCCACCAGCTTTTGGAATTCGGCCGGCACACTACCGGCTCCCTTTTCGAGCTGAGCCTTGAGAAGCCCTGCCAGAACAGCCGTGTCGCCGCCGGGCGCGCACCTGAGGTGCCTGTTGGCGAACCAGGCCGTGTTGCCGCGCTCGGGAGAGATGACGATGATCTCGCTACCACGCGTTCCGTACTTGCCCGGCAGAACCAGCTTCGCCGTGCAGGGATGGTCCGCGAACGAATCCCCGACGATAAGTGCGACTTCACGGTCGCCCTCCGGCTTGGCGCCCGAAGCTTTCACGCTGGAGAGGTCACAGCCGGTGTAGCCCCTGAAGATCGGCATATCATCCGGCGCGAAGAGAGCTACGTTCTCGGTCCCGAGAACCTCTTTTGCGAACATGCGCGCCAGCGACGCCTCTTCAACCGTCAAGTTATCGCCGATCAGAAGACCGATTTTGTCGCTTCCGAATTCTTCCTTTATAGCAATCAGGTTTTTCGCCGTTTCGCTGACCGCAGCATGCATGACCGAGCGTTCACCGAGGATCCACGGATAGTTCATACGGTCCGGATGCGATACGAACTCCACGGCCGCGCTGCCGCGGGCGCAGAGGCTCCCTCCGTATTTCGAGCCCTCACCAGTGTCCCAATCGAGGGTCAGGAGGGACTCGCTCCCGAACATCGGCGATCTCCCGCCGCCTCTGAAGACGAGGGGGCAGGCGAGCGAGCAAAACGAACAGTTTCCTTTGATCTCTCTCATATCTCTTCTCCGGTTACACGGCCCGGCCTGGGCCGTCCGGGTTTATCCGAACACGTTCGGTACGTGCTTGATCTTGTCGTAACACATGTCGGGGCCGTCGACACAGAGATAGTAGTGCCCGACGTTACAGCGCCCGCACTTGCCCATGCCGCACGACATCTTGCGATTCATCGACAGGTAGATCTGAGGAGGCTTGTAACCAACCTCCAGTAGTTTCAGGGTAACAAACTTGAGCATTATCTCCGGCCCGCAGGAGAGCGCTATGCTATTCTCTATGTCGATGTCGAGATTATCGAGCAGCGTCGTAACGAGGCCCACCTTGCCCTCCCATCCAGACGCGGGAGTATCGATCGTGCAGGTGAAATCCACGTTCGGAGCGGCATTGCCCCACTCATCGTACTGGTCATTGAAACAGAGTTCCTCGGGAAGCCTCGCTCCGTTCTTTATCGAGATCCGCTTGTAGTCCGACGGCTTGTCGAGCAGAGCATGGATCAGCGAGCGCAGGGGCGCCAGGCCAACGCCTCCTCCAACGAGGAGCACCTCCTTGCCCTTGAGTTTGTCGAGCGGATATCCCTTGCCGAAAGGTCCCCTGAGTCCCACCTTCGCGCCCGCTTCGCTCTCGTGGAGGGCGTCGGTCACCTTGCCCGTCCGAAGGATCGTGATCTCCATCTTCTCGGTCACCTTGGGAGACGAGCTCGGTGTAAAGGGCGCTTCGCCGATACCCGGGAGGGTCAGCTGCATGAACTGCCCCGCGCGGAACTCGATCGGCCGTGCCGGCTTCAGCACGAACGTCTTGATCGTCGGTGTCTCTTCGATGATCTCCTCGATGACCGCGTCTATTGGGTAGTACGGGTTTTTCATTTGTTCCGCTTTCACTACCTTTTTGCTTTCTCTTTCACCTTTTTAAAGGATTCACGCATGTCTATACCGGCCGAGCAGGTATCGATGCACCTGCCGCATCCGGTGCAGTAGATCGCCTCGTGACTCGACACGAGATAATCGTACTTGTGATAGTAACGGTGCTTGACCCGGTCCGTGAGCCTGGGCCTCGGATTCAGCATTCCAGCCATCCGGGCGTAGCCGGTGACCTGGCAAGAATCCCAGCTCTGGACCCGCTGAAAATGTTCCCCGTCAAGTTTCTGGTCGAACAACAGGAAGCAGTAACAGGTCGGGCAGATGTTCGTGCAGGCTCCGCATTCAACGCAGTGCGCCGCGATCTCGTCCCAGACCTCGTCGTTTAGAGCTCCCCTGAGTATTTCGGGAAGCTTGTCGGCAGCCGGAAAGTCCTTGTTCTTTTGTTCGAGCTCGCTGGCGACCCTTTCCCTGATCTCATCCCTCGCCTTGATCTGGCCTTCTCGGGTCTCGGTGAAGAGATCCTTGTTCTCCTCGAATACCGCCGTCCCCCGGTCCGAACCGATATCGACGACGAATCCGCCGCTCACTTTTGCGATAGATAGATCGAAGCCCTTTTCCGGCCACGGCTTATTCCCCAGCAGCGTGCAGAAACAGCTATCGCCGCACTCGGAACAATCGGCGGCTATCAAAAGCAACTTGTCCCGCCGTATCTTGTAGAAAGGATCGATGAATTCGCCCTCGACCTGGATCCTGTCGATGAGCTCGAGGGAGTTGACATCGCAGGCGCGCGCGCCCACGACTATATAGTCGGGAAAACCATCCGGATCGGCCATCTCGTCACTGTCCGCCGACGGGTATTCGGCGACGGGAGACCTCAGGAACTGGGCAAAGCCCTTGAGAGGCTCGACGGTCCGATATCCGTCGAAACAGACATTCTCGTCAAGCGGGAAGGCATCCACGCGCGAGAGCGAGAGCTTGCCGTTTTCTTCGTTCCGGACAGGAACAAAAAGCTCTCCCTCGCTAGAGAGCTTTTTCAAAAGCCTCTCAAAATTTGTCGAGTCGATAAAGTGCATCTATTCCCTATCTATGAAAATGGCTGCACTACTGAACGAAGAGCCAATCTGAAGTCGCCTGTTTTTACTGAGATTTTCACCCCGGACAACCACCCAACCCAATAAAATACAAGACGTAATTATCCACAGACGCGGGAAAGTGTCAAGATTTTTTTCAGAAAAATCTGATTCGTTCAGATCACCCTGACTCGATGAGTTCCCGCACCGCTTCCCGAAGCTTGTCGCCGCGCAGGTCCCTGTACCTGATCGTGCCTTTTCGGTCGATCAGAAATGTCGCGGGAATCGAATTGATCCCATACCGCTGTCCAACGGAGCTCTTCCATCCCTTGCCGTCGAAGATCTGGGGCCAGGTTATGCCCTGCTCCTCTATGTAGCCCTCAAAGCTCGCCTCGCTCTGGTCCAGGGAGATTCCGAGTATCTCGAATCCCTTTTCGTGGAACTCCTTGTAAACAGATTTCACTGTCGGCATCTCCTGCCTGCACGGCTTGCACCAGCTAGCCCAGAAATCGACCAACAGCACCTTGCCCCTGTAGGATCCGAGTGCAATCCGGTCTCCGGCGGTCGTCTCGGCGTCGATCGGCAGGGCCGGGTTGCCTATCTTGAGCTTTTTGAGGATCGGTATCCTCTGGATCGACATCTCCGTCATCTGCCGTAGCTGCAATGGGGCGGCATCCCCCGAGGCTTGCACCTCCTGGAGATACAGCTCTGCCTTGTCGAATTCGTCCCGGGCTATGTACCCCTGCGCCAGGAAGAACTTGGCCACCGCCACCTCCACCGGCATCCTGCCCACGCTGTGCTCGAGGTAGATCTCGAGATGAGAGACGGCCCTATCGGGAGATCCCGCCTGGGCGAAGAGCTGTCCAAGGTTCAGGTGAACATCGGCCGCTTCGGGCGAGTCGGGATATTTTTCCAGAAAATCGGTCATGCGCTGCTCGGCGACCAGCAAGAACTCCTGAGGATCGACCTGCTGCTTCTTCTGAAGCAGCTCGGCCATCATCCGCTCGAATTCGGCCGCCGAATCACCGAACGCGTCGAGGGCTCCGGCGAAAAGCAGTAGTATCAGCGTGCCCGTTATCATACGCAGCTTCATATCGGCAATGCCTTTCTCTACAATGAATCGGGCGCGCCCTTCATCGAAGTGCGCACCCGATTACGGTTATATGTTACAACGCCGCTCAGGGGCGCTTCTTATCCTTGAATTTCGTAGCCTGCGACGATTGACGTATCGCGCCCGCGACCACGACTATCAGCTCCTCGTACCCGGGATAATTCGTGTAGATCTTGATGCTCCCCTGGTAGGTACCCACCTTCGACGGGGGCCTCACGCTGACGGTTCCCTTGTAGACCTTTCCCGCCTGCACCTCCTGGATCTTGACCGTTATCTCATCGCTGTCCGGGACGACCTTCAATATCTTGAGGGTGTCGCTCCTCGACGCGATGATGCGGATCTGGCGGTCGAAGCTCTTACTCACGCCCTCTTTGACGATCATCTCGCCGAAATAGACCTTGTTCGGATGAACCTCGACATCGGGAGTCACCGTCATCCTGACACCGATCTTCTTCTCCTTGATTTCCGGATGGTCGGTCTCGAGAACGATCTCGCCCCTGTAATGCTCGGGTTTGACCCCGGATCTCTTCCAGGCGGAGATCTTGTACTTCCGCCCCTGCTCCACCACGTCGAGCTTGATGCCGATCTTCTCTTCGATGCCCCTTTTGGCCGACTTCTCGTCCCAACTCCATCCCTTTATGTTGATCGGCTCGTCGAGAAGATTGGTCAGGATCATCTCTTCCTCCATCTCCTCATCCCTGAACCCGGACATGGAGAGCTGTCCCGAGAACTCGAAGACCTTCTTGACCGAGCCGCCGACATAGAGGACCAGCCGCTTGTTATCGGGATCGTTCGTGCTCACCGTCCAGCTCTTCTTGAAGCGTCCGGGGTGTATCTTGTGCCCGTTGATCTTGACTGAAATTTTTCCTTCCGACCCGGAAGGGATGACCTTGTCATGGTCGGCCACCGCGCAGCCTCAGCCAGGCCTCACACTGTTGATATGCAGTTCCGCGAGTCCATGATTTCTAACAATGAAGGTATACTCGATATCCTTGCCCTCGATGAACTCGCCGACCTCCACAGCCGTTTTGGGAGTGAAGAACTTCGGAAATTTCTTCGACTTCTCGTCGGCCATGGCCGGCAGAGCGACTGCGGCCAGGAGAAACGCGCCCAGCAGGATAAGGGCCACATACTTCACACGCATGTCCATACAATACCCTCCCAATAGGGTTAACATGTTGTATTACGCAATTATGAATAGGCTCGAAGGCCAATATTCTATTATAAAATAATTCCTTACAATAGTTCCACTAAATTTTTTATCTTAAGGGATTTTGTAAACGCTTATATATATAATATAATGATGTCCTGATGCCTGGACGAACGAGGCATCCCGGCTTGCCCGATCAAGCGCAAGCATGTTTTTTCTTTGCATTACGGGGGATATCCAAATAGATTATTCCTGATAACAATTGTCGGTATTTCTGCCTGTTCTTCCTGAAGGGCACCTTACATAGCGGGGTAAAACCATGATAAAAAAAGAGAAAGAGATATATCTGGACCATATAGCCGCCGGGCCGGTCCTTCCCGAGGCTGTCGAAGTGATGAAACTGCTCCTTATGAGCGGCTTCGGCAATCCTCAGAGCGTTCACGCGAGAGGCCAGCGTGCCGCCGACGTCCTCCTGGCCGCGCGCGAGAAGGTGGCGGGGCTTGTAGGCGCCGATCCCGACGGGGTCATCTTCACGGCGTCCGGCTCAGAGGCGAACAACCTCGCGATACTGGGGATAGCCCGCGCCAGAAAAAAGGCCTCAGCCAGGATCATCGTCTCCTCGATCGAGCACCACTCCATCCTGGAGCCGGCTAAAGCCCTGACGAGGGAGGGGTTCGAACTCGTGACCCTGCCTGTCGACGGGGAGGGGTTCATCTCGCGCGATTCCCTCGCTGCGGAACTGGAAAAGGGCGCGGCCATGGTCTCAGTCATTTACGCGAGCACCGAGATAGGCACGCTCGAGCCGGTCGACGAGCTGGCGGCGCTCTGCCGCGAGCACCAGGTTCCGTTCCACACGGACGCCTGGGGCGCAGCCGGCCAGATCCCCATAGATATGACCGGTTCCGGTATAAGCGCACTCACACTCGCCGGCCAGAACTTCGGCGGCCCGCCCGGAGCCGCCGCACTGGTCATTGAGAAAAGTGTCAGGCCGAAGCCGATCATCACGGGCGGTGTTCAGGAGCGGGGAATCAGGGCTGGACAGGAAAACATCCCCGCAATCGCGGGATTGGGCAAGGCGGCCGAGATAGCCGCGGAGCGTTTGAAGGAAAGCGCCGGAAAGCTCAAACCGATACGCGATGCTTTGATCTCGCGCCTGCCGGCCGAGATCGAGGATGTAATCCCGACCGGCCACCCGGTGAAACGGCTGCCGGGCCACGCCAGTTTCTGCGTAGAGTATATCGAGGGGGAGGGACTGCTGCTCTTTCTCGATCAGATGGGCGTCATGGCGGCGAGCGGCTCCGCCTGCACATCGAAGTCGCTCAAGGGAAGCCATGTCCTCGAGGCGATCGGTCTCGACGCGGCGACCGCTCAGGGTTCAATCGTCATGACTCTTGGGCTTGACAATTCGATCGAAGATGTCGATAGAGTAATAGATGCAATGAAACCCGTCATCTCGCGCCTGCGCGAGATGTCACCACTTTACAAGAGGAAATGAGATGGCTCTCTACAGTGACAAGGTGATGGATCACTTCATGAACCCGCGTAACGTCGGGGAGATCGATACGCCCGACGGCGTGGGCGAGGTTGGAAACCCCGTCTGCGGGGACATGATGACCTTTTACATAACGGTCAAGGACGATCGCATTGAGGGTGTCAAGTTCAAGACCTTCGGCTGCGGCGCCGCTATCGCCGTCTCTAGCATGGTAAGCGAGATGGCCATAGGCAAACCGCTCGACGAGGCGATGGAGATCACCAACGACATGGTCGCCGAGCAGCTGGGCGGGCTTCCCAAGAACAAGCTCCACTGCTCCAACCTCGGGGCCGACGCCCTCCACGAGGCGATCAAGGACTACCGCAAACGGCTGGAGACGGGTGAGCCTGTCGAAAAAAAGGTTCATCCGCACAAGAAGGAGCATGTCGATAACTGCCCCTACTGCGACACGCAACTCGACGAAACGCCGCCGCTCTGCAGGAGCTGCAAAATACAGTTCGTCGAATGCCCATCCTGCGGGAAACTAGCCGCGACGAGCGAGAACGCATGTCCACACTGCAGCGCCGACCTGAGCAAGGACGAGTGAACGGAGGGGACGGCCGATGGCGAAACGGGAACTCGCAGAGAAGATACGGCGGCTGAAGAAGGACCGGGGCGCGGTGATCCTCGCCCATAACTATCAGCCTCCCGAAATACAGGATATCGCCGACCACCTTGGCGATTCGCTCGACTTGAGCCGCCTCGCCCAGCGAATCGAAGAACGGATCATCATCTTCTGCGGCGTCCACTTCATGGCGGAGACCGCAGCCATCCTGTCACCCGAAAAGAAGATCATCCTGCCGGATCCATCTGCCGGCTGCCCGATGGCCGACATGCTTAGCGCCGACGATCTCGTCTTGCTCAAGAAGGACCATCCCGATGCTGCCGTCGTCATGTATATCAATTCGACCGCCGAGGTCAAGGCGCATACCGATTCCTGCTGCACCTCGGCGAACGCTGTCAAGGTCGTTGAATCGATTCCCAATGGCAAGAGGATCATCTTCGGCCCGGACCAATACCTCGGCGGCTGGGTCCGGAGCCAAACGGACAGGGAGATGATCGTCTGGAACGGGTACTGCCCGTCGCACCAGAAGATATTCCCCGAACAGATCGAGAAGCTCCGGAAAGAAAACCCGGACGCGGTCGTTATGGTCCACCCCGAGGTGAATCCCGAAGTGGCCGGCGTCGCCGACCAGATTCTCGGAACGGGCGGGATGATAAGATTCGCGAGCAAGAGCAACGCGGAGACCTTCATCGTCGGAACAGAGACCGGAATGGTCTACCGCCTCGAAAAGCTATACCCCGAAAAGTACTTCATCGCCGCCTCAAAGCAGGCCGTCTGCCCGAACATGAAAAAGATCTCGCTCGAGAAGATCCTCTCCTCGCTCGAAGCGCTCGAACCCATCATAAGGGTAGCTCCCGATGTAGCAGGGCTCGCACTCTCGTCGATCGAGCGTATGATCGAGATCGGCTGAATTCCCTATCATCCATTGCCACGCCGCGCTCCGTCCGCTACAATAGCTCCGGACGAACGCCACATTCCACCGGCGAAAGGATTATGCTGAGCACTAGATCCGACAGATGCTGGTTCGTTCCGGTCTTCGCCGGATTCATCGCGCTCCATCTCGTCATGATCTGGACGACGAGGCTCTTTCCCTTCACCGATCTGCCCAATCATCTGGCAGCGGCGACGATCATACGTCACTACAGCGATCCGGCCGTCTCATTCTCCGACTATTTCAAGATCGAGCTATTCCCCCGTCCGAATGTATTTCACCCGCTCTTCTGCAGCCTGAAGTTCTTTCCGTCCGTGGAGTTCGCGAACCGGGTCTTTCTCTCTCTCTACATATTACTCCTGCCGCTTTCGGCCCTGTTTTTTCTGAGACGGACAGGCGGAAACCACTGGCACTCGATCGCCGCATTCGTGCTTCTCTACAACTACAGTGTGAGCTGGGGCTTCGTTGGATTCTTCTTCTCGATCTCCCTCGTCCTGCTCTTCGCCGGATTGCTCGTCGGATACTTCGAACAGGGAGGATCAGGCAAGACAGCGTTGCTCACACTTCTGTTCGTATCGCTCTTTTTCGTCCACGCCCTCGCGGCGCTCTTCGCGCTGCTGATCTTCGTTGTCTGCGGCCTGATCCGATCCCGTGGCGGACCTCTCGAGCTTCTCTCCCGTCTCGCTCCAGCTCTGCCCCTCGTGTTGCTATTTGTCGTCTGGTGGCGTTCCCAGCAGGGTGGAGAGGGCTTGGCCAGATTCCTGACCGTCTACTATGCGGGCGGTTTCTTTCAAAGTATATTGCCGAGAGCTCACATACTCTTCCTCGACAACTACCATCTCTACAAGGAATGGTACGGGATCCTCGCGGGCTCGGCACTGACTTGCGCCATCGCCGCGCCCGGGGTTATCAGCCTTATTCGCGCCCACGGAAAATCGGACCGCGGCAGACTTGTCCGGTCGGTTCCCTTTATCCTCTTCGCCTGTTCGCTCGCCAGCTTCTTTCTCCTCCCGCACGAGATCCCCCAACAGACGATCCTGTACCAAAGATTCTCCGTCCTGCTGCTTCTCTCCCTGGTGTTTCTGGGCGCATGCGTCAAACGTTCTGGGATCGGATCGCTCCCGAGGACCCTCTATATAGCCGCAGCCGCTGTTCACCTCATCCTCTGGGCCAGCTACTTCGCCGGCTTCGATTCAGAGAACAAAGGTTTCGATTCATCGTTCTTTCCCCCGGAGAAGACCGGCGGGAGGCTCGCCGGGCTCATCATGGATCACGAGTACCGAAACCATGCAGTCTATCTTCACTTCCCATCATACTACACGGTGTGGAAGGGAGGAATCGCCGCAACCTCTCTAGTGGATTACCGGTTTGGCTCGGTACGGCGCAGGCCGGGCGGAGCGCGGCTCCCCCACTACAAGGAATGGGCCGGAAAGACGGACGGCTCCCAAGGCCGGTACGAAGAGATGGATTACCTGCTCACGAGAGGAAACATCCCGAAGCTCGCCGGTCACCACGTCTCGGGACGTGCGCTCCTTCGGGAGATCCCCCCGTGGCGACTCTACGACAGGAAACTGTCCGACTGAAAAACGTTTGACATTCTTCGCGATATCTCCTAAATAAATCTGAACGTTGCGTTGGAAACGACTCTTGATCTTTCATAGGAAGGAACACCATGAATCTGCTTCGATCGACAGCCCTTATAGCCCTGACGGCCTTCACGCTGACGATTCCAGCGGGCGCTGCCGAGACGCTCAAGAAAGGCGAGGCCGAGGCGAAGGAAGAGGAGAAGAAGTGCACCTCCTACAGCTTCAAGTTTAGCGGCTACTTCAAGGCGGACTACGCCTTTGACGAGCTTCGCACCTGGCCCGGCAACTTCGCAATAAAAGTGCTCGAGGATGCCGAGGGGAGCGCCACACATATGACGGCCCGCGAGACCAGGCTGGGATTCGATTTCGCCTGGATCGAGCAGGACTGGCGGACGGCCGCGAAGCTCGAGTTCGACTTCTACGGACTCGGCGCCGCTCCCTCGAATTTGATCTCAATGGAGAACAAGGCCGCCCCGATGCTCCGCCACGCATATCTCAAGCTCTCCAGGGGCTGCTGGTCGATCCTCGCAGGCCAGACGAGCGACGTCATCTCCCCCCTCGTTCCCAAGACCGTCAACTACACGGTCGGCTGGGGCCAGGGTAACATCGGCTACCGGCGCCCGCAGTTCCGCTTCACCGGGACGGCTGATATGGGCTCGAAGAAAGTCACAGCCGCAATAGCTGCCGCGCGGACGCTGGCGCACGATCTCGATATAATCTGTGAGGACGGGGAGTGTGAGACGGGCGACGGATATGACGACGGCTCCGCCGCCGGATTCCCGACCGTTCAGGGGCGCCTCGGGTTCGAGAGCGGTTTCGGCGGCCAGGGACACGCATGGCTCGGCGTCTCGGGCCACTACGGCAAGGAAAAGGCTAGGATCAAGACATTCGAGATGGGTGAGCTCGTAGACAATGCGACACGAGAGCTCGACTCATGGTCCTTCAACGTCGATCTCAAGCTGAAGCTCACAGACAAGATGACGATCAGCGGCGAGTACTTCATGGGACAGAATCTCGCGACCTACTTCGGCGGCGTCCTGCAGGACTACAGCCCCACCTTCAACGAGCTCGGAGCATCTGGCGGATGGGGGATGATCTCTCTCGTCCCGGCGGAAAGAACCCTGCTTAACGCCGGGTACTGCTTCGACAATCCGGACGATTCGGACTTCATCATCCCGGACGACAGCTCTCACTCGATGATCACCATGAATTCCGTACTCTTCGGAAATCTCATGTACAGCATCACAAGGAATGTCACCGCGATGATCGAAGGCTCCTATCTCAAAACGACCTATCTCCACAAAACGATGAGCGGCGGATCGGTCGATACGAGGGAACGGGACTACGACAGTATCCGCGTGCAGTTCGCCCTCAAGGCGGCGATCATGTAACGGGCAGTTTGTCCATACCGTAGCGTTTCGCATCGCGCTCCATGAGCTCTGTGAGGTGCGCGCGGACCGCATCATCGAGCGGCTCCGGCTCGTGATCGGAGAGGAGCTTCTCGACTCTTTCGGAAGCGCGTGCTGTGGCGTCCAGCCCCCCCTTCGACTCCCATTCCTCCAGCGTGCTCCGGTCGATGACTGCGTTCGGGAAGTAGGCCTCCTCCCTGTACCATTTAGCCGTATGGGGCAGCGACAGGAATTCCTTCTTCTCGAGGGCGGCTTCAATCAACGGGAGCGCGATTGGATCGTCCCTGAATGCGATCCCCCTGGTAAGGCGTAGCGCCATACCGGCGATCTCGTGATCAAGAACGAGTTTCTCGAGGCTCTGACAGGATTCGAAGTCGAGCATGCCGGGGCCGGAGACGTTGTTGATGCCGCTCAGGGCGGCGACGGCCGCACCCATGGCGCTCTCCATTCCGGCCTGGTAGTCGACCCGCTTCGAATCGCTCAGCGCCATGTATGCCTGAGTGGGAAGGCCGAGGTGCTTGCCGATCTCGGCGTAGGCTCCGTCTATCATCATCGTCTCCACCGCTCCCATCGGCGTCGTCCCTTTGCGCATATCAAAGCAGGCGGGAGATCCGCCGTAGATGATCGGCGCACCCGCCTTTGCGAGCTGATGGATCACCACTCCGCTCAGGCTCTCGGCCGCATGCTGCACGACCGCGCCGGACAGCGTCACGGGAGATGTGGCCCCGGTCAGGGGCATCGAGACGAGCTCGGCGGGGAGGCCCGTACGCGCGCAGTCAATCAGCGCCTGGCAGGTGAGGTCGCTCCACTTGAGCGGGGGCGAGGGGCAGCAGTCAAAGATCGCCATCGGCTTCTCCGCCAGGGCGCCCTGGTCGCCGGCGACGGTTGCGAGCATCTCGTGCATCACCCTGAAGGCGTCGATCAAGAACGTACCGGTGACGACTGGTTTCACCGAGTTCTGAAGGGCTATATAGACCCGGTAGCGGTCCCCTATCTCCTCCGGAACGTCTCCGGAGACGATACCGGTGCTCTGAGCGGCGTAGTTGGGCAAGGCATCGGTCAGCGCCGAGAACCGGACGAGATCGGCGGTCATGGGCGTGCGGGTCTTCTTCTTTTTATGATCATATATCCGTAGAGCCGCGGAACCCGGATTGAAATGGATCCGGTCCTCACCCAGATCCATCACCGGTTCTCCATGGCGATTGTAGACGAGGATGCGGGAGGGAGCCGATCCGACGGCCTTCTCCACCATGGAGGCGGGGATGAAGACCCTGCCCTTGTCCCTGTCAACCCGCGCTCCGGCCCCGGAGAGAAGCTCGATTGCTTCGTCATTCTCTACGAAGACTCCGATCTTCTCCAGTATCTCGACAGCCTCGGCGACTACCCTCTTTCTGTCTTCCTCTGTGAACCATGTGACACGGGGGATAATGCTCATGCTCTCTTTCCGCCTTTCTGGTCCATTGTCTTCACTTCACATCTATTCCAGAAGCCGGTAGGTGCAATCGGTGCGATCGCAGTTCCGGCAAGAGTTCTCCGATCTCATACGGGCCGGGTGCTCATCTATGTGGATCGCGAATGAGACTGATTTTCTCGGGATCATCATCGCGCTCTCGCTGAGGCGTACGCCGATCCTTCCAGCTGGGACCAGCTCGAAAAGCGCCCGCTGCTCCCTAATATCCCAATCGCCATAGCCGGGGCTCGCCCGGCAGGAGGTCTTCAACCCCTCGGCTGCCGCCATATCCTGAATCGACCGGTCCATATACTCCGCTACCGTCTCAGCGGCGACCGATCCCGCCGCATCGAGGACGACCGCCCGAAGCAACTCGTCCCCGCCCGACAAACGCGAAACCTCCCCCTCCAATTCGGGGCCGATCGTGCAGACACAGTAGGCGACCCGTTCCAGCCCATCGAACACGGTCGAGCCGGGCAGATCCCCGCCCGATGCATCCACATATATTCCAGCCGGCGATACGAGTTTGCCGGCCCGCTCGATCGCCTCGACAAGGACTTCTTCGAAGCGTTCCCTCGGTTCCCGGCCCGACTCCTCCCCGTACCCGAGCAGGCGCTTCACCTCCCTGGGTTCGATCGCTATATTGAAATCTTTCTGGATCACTGGATCCATCTGGAACCCCCCGGTTCGAGGAGCATGAGTCCTCTCCCGGCTCGAACCTCTGCTCGGTGATGGAAAAACCGTTCCGGGCCTATCCGGTAAGCGTTAGCCTGTCGTGCGCCGCCCTGATAAATGTTGGCGAGGTTCCACAGCAGCCGCCGACTGCGTTCGCGCCGGCACGGACGATAAGCTCGAGATCCTTCGCGAAGTCCTCAGGATCCTGGCGATAAACAGCCTTGCCGTGCTCGATGGCCGGCTGGCCCGCGTTGGGCTGAAAGACGAGTGGCAGCGCAGTCCTCTCCCGGAACTCGCTGACGAGCCCCAGCATGTCTTCGCTCGTTAGCGTGCAATTCGCGCCCAGCGCATCGGCGCCCACGGCCTCGAGCTGTTCGACGACCTTCTCGACCGTATCGCCCATCATCGTAAAGTACCCCTTCGGTCTCTTCTCGAAGGTGATTTCCGCAATTATCGGAATGCCGGTCGCCTTTCGGGCCGCCTTCACCGCCGCCACCGCCTCCCGAATATCATACATCGTCTCTATCAGGATCAGGTCCACTCCCGCTTCGGCCAGGGTCTTCGCCTGCTCCTCGAAGCTGGCAACCGCCGTCTCCTCGTCGAGCTGCCCGACAGGCGGGAAGAAGAGCCCCGTGGGTCCGATGTCCCCCGCAACGAAGCGGTCCCGGGAATCGTGCTCCCTGGCCGCTTTGATGGCGAGCTCGGCTGCCTTCCTGTTAACCTCAACCGGATCGAGCTTCGCGCCCGCCTCCGAGGAGTGGAGCTTGAGCCTGCTCCCGCCGAACGTGTTTGTCTGTATCACCTCTGCGCCAGCTTCGAGATAGGCGGCGTGTATCGCTGATAGCTTCTCCGGATTCTTCAAAGCCCAGGCTTCCGGTATGTCCCCCTCGCGCATCCCCGCATCTATGATCATGCTGCCCATGCCGCCGTCCATCAGGACGACTTTGCGCCAGACCGTCTTTATCAGATCATGTTCCATTGGCCCTCTCCCGTCTCCCCTCCGGGACACCCTATGCGCCGGTTAATCTCTTTGCGAGTTGAACGGCCGCGACTGCGTTGCCCGCGTATCCGTCCGCACCTATCTCCTTGGCCCAGTCGTCGTTGCAAGGAGCGCCTCCGACCATCACGCTGATCTTGTCTCGCACCGAGCGGCTTTCGAGTTCCTCGATGACCTTTTTCTGACCGCTCATCGTCGTCGTTAGCAGCGCCGAGATCGCGATACAACCTGCGCCCTTCTCCACAGCTTCGTCCACGAACCGCACAACCGGGACATCTGCGCCGAGATCGGTTATCTCGAATCCGTTGGCCGAGAGCATCGTCGCTACGAGCGTCTTGCCAATATCATGTATATCTCCCTCGATAGTGCCGATCACGACATGCCCGGCAGCGCTCTTCCCGGCGGCATCCTCCTCAAGGACCGGCTGCAGGACCGTCATCGCCTCCTTCATCGCCTCCGCCCCCATCACGAGCTCGGGCAGGAACATCGCCCCCTCTTCCCAGAGGCGGCCCACCTCGCGTATACCCTTGACAAACCCCTTGTTTATGACCTCCAGTACCGGATGCTTGTCATCGAGCGCCATCCTGGCAAGCTCCGCTGATTTCTCCGCGTTACCGTCTATGATCGATTGTGCGCATTCGGTGAGAAACTTTTCCATCTCTGTGCTCCTTGCGGGCTATTTGATACAATATTTTTGAAACCCTTTTATGTTATATGAAATATACTACAATACATCGAAGCCGGCTTGCAAGTGGTGTGGTGCCGGGCACCCTACAAATACGAGCCATCAACACACGGGGGACCTATCCGATGAAAGCAATGATCCTTAAAAAACATGGGGCGATAGAGGAAAAACCGCTCGAGCTGACTGAGGCGCCGGTGCCCGAACCGGGGCAGGGGCAGATTCTGGTGCGCGTCTCCATGTGCGGACTCTGTCACACAGATCTCCACACTGTCGAGGGGGATCTCGAGCTACCCACGCTCCCCATCATCCCGGGCCATCAGATCGTCGGCACCGTCGAGAAGCTTGGCGAGGGGGTAGCAGCGCCCGGAGTGGGCGCGCGCGTAGGCGCGGCCTGGCTCTACGAGACCTGCCAGTCCTGCCGGTTCTGCGTGTCGGGCTCCGAGAATCTCTGCGAGAGCGCGCGGTTCACCGGATTTCACGTAAATGGGGGCTATGCCGAGTACGCGGTCCTCCCCGCTGAATTCATATACGAGCTCCCGGATGGGTTCGACGACAGGGAGGCGGCGCCGCTGCTCTGCGCCGGAATCATAGGCTACCGGGCGCTGCGGCTCTCCGGTATCGAGCCTGGCGGGGTGCTGGGGCTCTACGGATTCGGCGCGAGCGCGCATGTCGCGATACAGGTAGCCGTCCACTGGGGCTGCGAGGTCCTCGTCTTTTCCCGGACCGAGGCGCATCGCAAACATGCGATGGAACTAGGAGCGTCATGGACGGGTACAAGTAAACAGATGCCGCCCAAGAAAACCGATGCATCCATTATATTCGCCCCGGCAGGAGGAATCGTGCCAGACGCCCTACGTGTGCTGGACAAGGGAGGCACCGTCACCCTGGCAGGGATCACGATGACCGAGATCCCGGCCCTCGACTACGAGCGCCACCTCTACCACGAGAAAGTTCTGCGCAGCGTGACCGCCTCGACGAGAGAGGACGGCCGCGAACTGATCGGCCTCGCCGCTGAGATCCCTATACGGACCAAAACAACCCTCTTCAATCTCGAGGAGGCGAATGAGGCGCTCTGGCTCATCAAGGAGAGCAGGATCTCCGGAGCGGGTGTGCTGGATGTACAGCAGAAAGGAGCGATATGAACAGGGTCCTCATATCTATAGCGATCTGTCTTGTAGTCCAGCTTCCGGCAACCGGCACCAGTTACGCGGCCGATCTTTCTCTGGGAATCGACGGCGGGATATCGACGGTTGTCGGCCGATCGTACGGTGATTACTTCGACGCCGGCTACTCCATCGGCGGGAGCCTCTTTTACCCGGTACATCCGAACATCGCGCTCGGCGGAAGCTTTCGCTACCACAGCTGGAAGGCGAACAGCCGCCCATACCAATGGACGTGCGCCGATGGTTCCGCTTCGGTTCTGGAGATCATGCCGGCGGTGAGGTTCCAGACCTCGTGCGAAAAGCTCGAGCCGGCGGTTCTCTTCATGCAGCTGGGCGCAGGATACGCATCGCTCGATTCCGACGCGGTCAGCTGGATGATCCCCGACCTGCCGGAGGATCCGGTCGGGCCGGAAGAACCTGTCATCGGTTCCCAGGGCAATACGGTGCTGAGCATTGGAGCGGGAATCTCTGTCGATACCGGGTTCGGTTTCGAGATCGAGTTTCTCCCGGTGTTCGATTATATGTTCACCGAAGATGCCGCGCTGATGTACATCTCAGCCCATATCGGGCTTTCAATAAAGATATAGACCGAGGGAATCTGGCGCGGGCCGGCGGATGGGGTTGGATACATAAATTTAGGCCGGGCGCTACGGTATCCCAACAACAAGACTTCCTACCCCCATCGAAGGCCGACCAGCTTCCTAGAGGGCAGCACCCGGCCTAAAATACTAGGCCATATCTGGATTTTTCGGATGCCGGCGCCTCGCGCCGGCTCCGGATTATTATTCGAACTCCTTCTCTATGGCAAAGCGGGGCAGGATGTCGATCGGGACATCGCCCAGTCTCGCGAGCGACGCCTTCACACCCGGACCCATCACGCAGTACTTCTCTATGAATTCATTCGAGCCCGCGTAGTCGCCGAGGGCCTGGAGCATCAGGATCTTGGACGAGAGCTCCCGCACCGCGACCTTGGCCTTCTCTATATCGACGGTCCAATAGCCGTCGGCATCGAGCCTGTAGGCTCCCTTTTCCTTGAGATAGTTGAATGCGATCATGTTCGCCCTGCCGTGAGCAGATTCCGCCCCGAACCTGACCGATCTGAAGAACCCCGCGAGGAATGTGACTGCGGTTTCATTTTCGAGGCGGCCTTCGTAAAACCCCTCCCCAATAAGATAATAAAAATTGTACTGGCCCACAACATCTGCTTTTGCCTCTTCGATCGTAGAGTGGTTCTCTCGCATCGCCTTGTCGCTCGTCGTCTCGGTCCCGTCCTCGAGGGTGATGCGCCCGGGGCCGAGCCCATGCGAGAATTCA
Source organism: Candidatus Krumholzibacteriota bacterium (assembly GCA_030667985.1). Classification (GTDB taxonomy): domain Bacteria; phylum Krumholzibacteriota; class Krumholzibacteriia; order Krumholzibacteriales; family Krumholzibacteriaceae; genus DAOUUU01. The sequence goes on along the minus strand of DAOUUU010000001.1, from coordinate 56,373 downwards.
TGGAGCAATATATGATTGAAGTAAGCGTCGAATGTGACGAAGGGCACAAGGTCGGGATCGATGACTTTCTCGGCAATCGGAACGAGGATCTTGTCGAACTTCGCCTTGCACATGTTGCGGAGCATCACCTTCTTGCTTCCCTTCGCCTCGTGCACCCGCTCATCGTTCGGCAGGTTGAAGGCGAGCGTCTGCACGCCGGCCTTCGTGTCGCCCGCGCTGAAAATCAAATCCACGACCGAGATGGGCGAGTCGGTTCCGCGGTCGAGAGTCTTGTGCTTGTCGGCGATCGGGAGGTTCTTCTCCATCTTCAGCAGATAGCCCTTGAGGCCGTCCAGCTTCTTGCTCTCCTCCGGATCCCTTATGCAGAGGAAGGCCTCGTAGGCCGCTTTGTAGTTGAAGAGGTTGTCCTCGTATACCTCGTAGGGGCCGATTGTGACGTCGAGCAGGTTCCCCTCGACATCCATCCAGGCCATATCGCTCTCGAAGTAATCGTCGGTTTTGAACGCCTTGGCCCTGAGGTTGAGAAAATTGGAGAGCGATTCGTTCTTTGAAAGGTCGGCCGCATTCTCCAGGTGCTCCGCCGCCTTGCCGAGCAGCTCTGCGTGGGCCGTGGAGTAAGGAACAGCCTCGAGTCCGCCCCCGGAAGTCCTCCTAATAACGGTGAATTCACTCTCGAAGGCCTCCTTGTCCTCCGGGTGCTCCTTGATGTAGGCCTCGAACTCCTGCTTGGTCATGTCGGCCGGATAGAAATCCGCGCCGGCCCGCTTTGCCCCGCTACCGATGAAGGGCTCATTGTCATGCACCCTGTCCCATGGCCCGAAGTTCAGCTCAAATAGGGTGATGAGTCCCTCGTCGCCCGTAGCCCGGACCTTATCCCCGAGCTCGGCATTCTCCGCCGAGACCTGTCCCATAAAGAGCTCGTCCATCACCATGGCCGCAAGGTAGAGCTCGTTCAACGTCGAACGGTCCCGCTCGTCCAGGAGGTCCCACGGAACCTCCATATCGACCTCGGCGTAGACGCCGAGCCGCTCTGAAATATCCGTAGCCACGTCGAGATCCCCGCCTTTCTCCTTCGTGCAGGCGCAGAATCCACCGGCAAGGATGGAGACCACGGCCAGCGTTATCAAACGTTTGAACATCTCTTTTCAGCCTCCTTCTCTATAACGATCTTGTTTTTTGCATGCTCCGGCATGATATTACCCCGTTTCGTTACACTGGGGAAAGCCTTTTCTCCTCAGCCCCCCGGGCCCGGGAGAATCAGCTTGACGAAGCCCAAGTACCGGTGATAGCGTAGTCAGTCCACAATCCGTACTTACAATAAGCGTGCACCCGATGGGCCCCTGAAAAGGCACCGTAACCTACCGATTGGAGGCATCATGGACGAAAAAATCATGAAACAGCTCTACGAGAAGATCGACGGCTACAGGGATGAGATGGTCGATCTCCAGGCAAAGCTCACCGCCATCCCTGCGCTGGGCCCGACAAACGAGGGCGAGGGAGAGGCGAAGAAGGCCGCCTTCATCAAGGACTGGATGGAGAAGGAGATCGGCTTCGACACGATGGAACAGTACGATTCACCTGACGACAGAGTCCCCTCCGGGATCAGGCCCAACATCATCGCCATCATGAAGGGCGAATCGAGCGACAAGTGCATTTGGGCGATGGCTCACCTCGATATCGTACCGCCCGGCGAGCTGTCGCTCTGGAACAGCGATCCCTACACGGTCAAGGTCGAGGACGGCAAGATCTACGGCAGGGGTGTCGAGGATAACCAGCACGGAATGGTGACGCCTCTCTTCGCGCTGAAGGCGCTGAAGGAGCTCGGCGTCAAGCCGGCATACGACGTAGGCCTCGCCTTCGTCGCGGACGAGGAGACCGGCAGCGAGCACGGCATCCAGTTCCTGCTCAAGAACCACAACGTCTTCAAAGAGCAGGATCTGATCATCGTTCCCGACGCCGGCGTCCCCGACGGCAGCATGATCGAGGTGGCCGAAAAATCGATCTACTGGGTCAAGATAGAGACGAAGGGCAAGCAGTGCCACGCCTCTACGCCGGAGCAGGGGATCAACGCCCACCGTGCAGCGGCGCACCTGATCACGAAGATCGACAAGCTCTACGAGATCTTCAACCAGAAGGACGAGGTCTTCGATCCGCCGATCAGCACCTTCGAGCCGACAAAGAAGGAGAACAACGTGCCCAACATCAACACGATACCGGGCGACGACGTTTTCTACGTCGATATGCGGATCCTCCCCGATATCGACCTCGACGAGGTGCACAAGACCCTGGAAGGGATGACCCGGGAAGTCGAGAAGGAGCAGAAGGTGACAATATCGATCACATCGCCCCAGCGCGAGGAAGCGGCTCCCGCCACGCCGGTCGACGCTCCAGTCGTAAAGGCCCTGGCGGCGGCGATAAAGGAAATCCACGGAGTCGATGCAAAGCCGATGGGAATCGGCGGAGGCACGGTGGCAGCCTTCTTCCGCAAGGCCGGAATAAACGCCGTCGTCTGGTCCAAGATCGACGAACTGGCCCATCAGCCGAACGAGTACACGCATATAGATAACATGGTGGGCGACTCGAAGGTCTTCTCGCATCTATTCTTGCAGAGTTAGAACCGTATTTTAAAGGGGGGTGGGCCGGTTTCCACCCCCTTTAAAAAAATAAACTATTCCAAAAAAATCGAAATAAGGTATAATCATGCAAGTGGTCCAGCCTTAGTGTGCGCGGCTCCGGGGGTAAAAAATGGCGGCAAAGAACATTCTCATTCTCTGCGGTTTTGTTCTGCTCGGTTATCTCTTCTTCGGCCAGGCTCAGGACAACGGATTCTGGCACGGCGCCGATTTCCTCTCCCTCCAGCATAGCCTCATGATGATTGATGGAACCGCCGACTCCTTCTCGAGCCAGCCTCCGTTCAAGTTCCAGCCCCTCGCATACCTGGCCTACTTCGTCCTGTTCAAGGCCTTTATCTTCAATGCAAAAGGCTATTTTATCTTCAACATTATTCTGCACGGCCTCAATTCGTTCCTCGTCTACAGTCTCGTTCAGACGATCCTGAAGGACCGGACCATAGCCCTTCTGTCCGGGCTCCTCTTCGTCTTCACCGTGGGGAGCTATGGGAAGTCGGTCATGATCGCCTCGGGGCTGGAGGATCTTCTAATAACTACGCTCACGCTGCTGACGATGCTCTGCTACTTCAAGAACGAACTGGATAGGGGGGGCAAGACGTTGAGCGGCTGTTACCTTCTGACCCTGCTCCTCTTTGTCACATCGATGCTTACGCGGAGCACGAGCATGGCCATACTGGGCACCTTCCTCGGTTTCAACTTCTTTTTCAAGAACGAGACGGGCAAGCGTGTGCTGAACGCCAATTTTATCATACTCCTGGTCGTCGCGGTCACTGCGCTGATCATCAAGGCACAGGTCTTTGGGTACCGACCCCCGCTCTACACCGAAAATCCCGGCGTCTTCAAGTTCATATTCTGGACCTTCAAGAATGTTATCAACTATCTGGTCAGGATGGTCTTCCCGATCCACACATCTCACCTCGTCGCCCAGTCGGGAACGGCAGTCCGGTTCGCCTACCGATTCGCGACGGAGATACGGATCATCATCGCGCTTACGATCATATCCTACTCTTTTTTCGGTTTCATCTTCGGCAACCGTCCCATCAGATTCTTCATCGCCTGGACATACATCATGGTGATTCCCTTCGCCTTTTTCCAGTTCCCGGACGACTGGCTCAACATACGCCACCTCTACCTGGTCTCGGTAGGTTTCGTCGTAGTGATAAGCGCTGGGGCCGTCTTCTGCTCGCGCCTCATCACCCACCAGAGGATCCGTCGCTTCGTGCCGATGCTCGTCCCGCTGATGTTCATAATCCTTTCCCGCTTCATAGTTTGGCAGCTCGACAGGAGCTACGAGTTCAAGGCGGCAAGTCCCGCGGCAATCGAGATGAAAGAAAATCTGTCCGAAAGATTCGATGATGTCACAATGGAAGACGGCAGGCTCGTCTATATGAAATGATTCAATTTATGTATTAAACCAGCTGGACACGCACTTCGCCGACGTTCTCGAGTGCAGCCAGGTCGCGTTTTTTCACCCTGATATGAAAGATCATCCGCGTTCCCTCTACTGTCCGTTCCAGCACGTCCCCGATCTTTTCCACCGTGTCGATCGCTTTCCCGTCTCCCGCCTCCACATCGACCACGGCCTGCACGATATCGCGCTCCATCCGGCCGTCGACCGTTTCCAGCAGGTCGGAGATCCCGTCACCGGAGGAGGCGCTGATCTGAACTGCCTCTGCATACCTGCCCCTGAGACTTTTAAGCGCGTTATCTTCTATGAGATCGCTCTTGTTGAGAACGAGCAGGGTCGGGATCTCTTCATCCGCCCGCTCGCCGCCGAGCACCTCGCCGATAACACCGTTCACAACCTCGATATGATCCTCGAAACGCTCGTCCGATACGTCGACGAGGTGAAGTATAAGATCCGCTTCCCTGACATCCCTCAGAGTCGCCCTGAAACTATCAACCAGATGCGGGGGCAGCTTTCTGATGAAACCGATCGTATCGGTGAGGAGAAACGTCTTGCCGGAAGGGCTCTCCACCTTGCGCGTCGTCGAGTCGAGTGTCGAGAAGAGGCGCTGGCTCTGCAGGATCTTGCTGCCGCTTAGCCGGTTCAGCAGTGTCGACTTTCCGGCATTCGTGTAACCGGCGATCGCGATGTTGAACATCGAGCTTCTCTGCTTTCTCCGTTCCTTTACACGCCTGTCGATCCGGTCCAGTTCCTTCGAGAGCTTCGCCACCCGCTCCCTGACGCGCCGCCGATCGACCTCGAGCTGCGTCTCTCCCGGCCCCCTCGTCCCGATACCACCCGCCTGACGCGACAGATGGTCCCAGAGCCGCCTCAACCGCGGAAGCGCATACTTGAGCTGGGCGATCTCGACCTGGATGCGAGCCTGCTTCGTCCGGGCGCGCCTCGCAAAAATATCAAGGATGAGCTCGCTCCGGTCTATTACGTTGACCTCGAGCCTGTTTTCTATGTTCCTCGCCTGGGCGGGCGAAAGATCGTCGTCGAAGATGACGAGGTTCACCTGATGGTCGTAAGCCTCCCTGGCCAGCTCCTCCACCTTTCCCCCACCAATAAATGTGGATCCGTCGATACGCGTCCTGCTCTGGATAGCGCTGCCGACGACGTCGGCGCCTGCGGTCCTTGCGAGGAGCTCCAGCTCCCGGAGATTGTTCTCCTCGTCCTCTCTGCGTTTTCCGGGAAGAAGTATACCGACAAGAAAGGCACGCTCTTCCGGCGCGCCTGTAGGCGGAGTATAGTGTGGACGCTTCACCTGAGCAGTATCACTCTCTTCGTTACCGATCGATCTCCGATCTGCAGCTTCACGTAGTAGACGCCTGGCGCGGCTTCCTTGCCGTACTCGTCACACCCGTCCCATACGCGCAGATACTCGCCCGGGTGCAGCAGCTCCTGCTCGAGAGCCGTCTTTACGAGCCTTCCACGCACATCGTATATCCTGACTGAACTCGCGCCTCCATCCTCTGAAGCCAGGGCGGACGGATTATATATACGAAGGTTTATATTGAGGCTCGTGAGAAATGGGTTCGGATAGAGCTGTATGCTCTCGTCCGGAAGGTTGTCCTTGCTCCGGTCGTCATCGTCCGTTCCCTGGAGTGTCGCGGCATCGAGCGTCGCCGTCAAGACAGTCCCGTCGGTCAGTTGTCCCTCGACTACTATCCGCTCGCCATCGGCAAGAGGATCGCCGAGCATTACGACAATCCTTCCTCCCACCTGCTGGTACTCTATAAACTCGCCGCTCATAGCCCTGAGCCACTCGACTTCTTCATCCTCGATCTCCGGGGGCAGCAGTATCGCAGCCGCAGCCTGCCTTTGGCCCTGGGACCAGGCGAAGGCCGGACTCGCCTCGAGTTCCACCCGTACGGCTCTCCGCGCAGGTACGACCCAGTTGTGGCGCCGCCCCTGCTCGTCCAAAACGCCTGTGTATGTCTCGACGGCCATACGTATGCTTCTGAGCAGCGCCGGCAGGCTCTTTCCGAATACCAGCGCCCACTCGATCCGCAGCTCCTCTCCCGGTCCGAGAGCCCGGACGGGATGCACAAGGCAAGCCGCCGCGCGCTCTCCCCTGGTCTCGCCGGCGACAAGAACATCTTCCATCGTGGAGGGGCCAAACCGGACCCCATCGACATCCTCGGGCTCCCCATCGCCCGTGAACATCTCGACGATCGGTGCAGCCCCCTTCGAATCGTCCGGCGCCAGGCCGGCCCAGAGAGAATCGGCCGAACCGAGAAGGACCGCGGTCATGCCGCGCCGGATGGGGCCGGGGGCGGTCACTTCGAGCGGAACGAACGCGACATGGTACTGCTCTCCAGCGGTTACGGCGACGCGTATCTTCCCCGGCGCTGTGTCGACCTCCATGAAAAAGTGCCGGTCGTCACTTCCCCTTCCGGAATCATCTCCGTCCCCGATCCTGAAATGGGTGTAGAGCACCACCTCGAGTTCTTCTATGCCCCTGCGATCCCGGTGATCGCACTGGATCACCGTTGTGAAGCCGACGATATCCCGGACATGCCCATACGCCCAGGTATAGCTGCTCTGCTGGATGATAAGCCCGGTGTCTCTGTCGACAGTTCTGGTCACCTTCATGTCATTGCCGTATGCGGCGAAGTCCTCGTCGACGCTCCCGTCGCCGTCGTTGTCGGTGCCGTCGACCGGGTCTTCGTCGATATGGCCGTCTTCGTCGATATGGCCGTCTTCGTCGTCGTCCCGTTCGGGATGCGGATAACGCTTGCCTCCCGCACATCCCTCGTTCAATCCGTCGGCCACGATGAACATAGGCTCCAGCTGGCCCGGTTCGGTGAATCTGAAGCCTGACTCGCCCGGCACCCGGAATCGCAGATAGATCCCTCCGGCGCCGAGGAACTCGGTTCCCTGGGGCCCGGGCCACCTTATTCCGTATTCCCCCTCGGGATACGAACAGATTCCGAGACTCCCATCGAGGGGCAGATGTATCACAACTCGTCCCCTGGAGTGCGAGAGACAGAGCAGCTCCTCGGAACCGGCCGGCGGCGCGAGCGTCGCTATCAGCGCCACCGAAACGAGCATCACTCTATGCAGGCTCACTATCCACTTCATTTCTTCTTGCCCTTTGCCTTGGGCTTGGCCGGTTTGTCTTTCGCCTTCTTATTAGCTGTATCTTTGCTTTTCGGTTTTTCATTTTTCTTTTCCGGCTCTTCCTTTTCCTCTTCCTCCTCTACTTCCGGGGCTTCTTCCCCGGGATCCCCCACGTTTTCCTCCTCGCCGGCAATCAGGACCTGTTCCTCGATATCTCCGTTCCCCTCATCCCCGCCCACGATCAGTGCTACATCGACGAGTGAATCGCCGGCGTTGAGCCTGATGACCCTGACACCCTTGGCCGGGCGCCCCAGCACCGGAATACCTTTTATCGGACAGCGGATAACGAGCCCCTTGCTGGTTATCATCATGACCTCGTCCGTCTCAATGACTTCTTTCACGCAGACGAGAACACCGTTCCGTCCCGCAGTCGGTATGCAGACCACGCCCTTGCCGCCGCGGCGAATGTTGCGAAAATCACTGATCCTGGTCCTCTTGCCGTAGCCATTTACCGTAACGGCAAGGATCTCGGCCTTGCGCTTCACCACGACCATGTCGACGACCTCGTCATCCTTGTCGAGCGTGACGCCCTTTACTCCCCGTGTCACCCTTCCCATCTTGCGCACGTCGCTTTCGCTGAAACGTATCGCCTTGCCCTTCTTCTTGGCAAGGATCACGTCGTCATTGCCGGACGTGAGGCGCGACTCGATAAGCCGGTCGCCCTCGCGGAGGATTATGGCGTTTATTCCTCCCCTGCGTGGATTCGAATAGGAGGAAAGATGTGTCTTCTTTATGAAGCCGTCCTTCGTCGCCATCATCAGGTAAGCATCCGCGCTGAAATCTCCGACCGGCACCATGGCGGTGATGTTTTCCTCTCGGGACATCTCGAGCAGGTTGACGATCGCCTTGCCCCTCGCCAGACGCCCCCCTTGAGGGATCTCGTACACCTTCACCCAGTAGCACTTTCCCTTATCTGTGAAAAATAGGATGTAGCTGTGGGTCGAAGCGATAAAGAGATTCTGGACGAAATCCTCGTCCTTCATGCCAAGGCCGGTCACTCCTTTGCCGCCGCGCCGCTGCCTGCGGTATGTACCTATCGGGATCCGCTTGATATATCCAGTACGGGTCACCGTTATTATCATATCCTCTTCGGCGATCAGGTCCTCGAGTTCGAATTCTCCATCGCCCTCGACGATCTCCGTTCTCCGGGCGTCCCCGAACCGGTCCTTCAGCGCCTCGAGCTCATCTTTTATTATCCCGATCAGCCTTTCCCTGCTCTCGAGTATTGACCGGAAGTATTCGATCTTCTTGATCAGTTCGAGGTACTCGTTTTCGATCTTCTGGCGCTCCAGGCCCGTCAGTCTCTGCAGCCTGAGGTCCAGGATCGCCTGGGCCTGGATCTCTGTGAACTTGAACTTCTTCATAAGGCCCGTGCGCGCCTCAGCGGGGGACGCGCTCTTCTTTATGAGCTGAATGATCTCGTCTATGTGGTCGAGGGCGACTTTGTAGCCCTCCAGGATATGGGCTCGCTCTTCCGCGCGCTTGAGGTCGTACTGCGTGCGGCGCGTCACTATCTCCTCGCGATGCTTCAGGAACGCCGCCATCATCCTTTTTAAGTCCATGACCTCGGGTTTCATCTCGTCGAGGGCAAGCATGATGATGCCGAATGTCATCTGGAGCTGCGTGTGGGAGAAGAGCTGGTTGAGAACCACCTTCGGATAGGAGTCCCTCTTTAGCTCTATGACGATGCGCATGCCCTCCTTGTCCGATTCGTCCCTTATGTCGCTTATCCCGTCGATCTTTCCCTGGCGCACCAGAGCCGCGATCTTCGCTATGATCGAGGCCTTGTTCGATTGGTATGGTATCTCGGTGACGACTATGCTCGTCTTGCCGCTCTTCATCGTTTCGATGTTCGCCCTGGCGCGCAATGTTATCTTGCCCCTGCCCGTATGGTACGCTTCGCGTATGCCGCTGCGTCCGTATATTATCCCGCCCGTGGGGAAATCCGGCCCCTCTATGATCTTGCAGAGCCCGTCGATCGTGATTTCGGGATCGTCCAGTATCGCGATCAGGCCGTCGACGATTTCCATGATATTGTGCGGAGGTATGTTCGTCGCCATGCCCACGGCGATTCCAGAAGCGCCGTTTACGAGAAGATTTGGTATTTTCGATGGGAGCACTAGTGCCATCTGGCGCGTCTCGTCATAGTTCGGGCCGAACTCGACAGTCTCCTTTTCGATGTCCTTGAGCAGCTCGACGGCGAGCTCTGTCATGCGGACCTCTGTGTACCTCTCCGCCGCGGCGGGATCCCCGTCGATCGAACCGAAGTTGCCCTGGCCGTCTATCAAGGGGTATCGCATCGAGAAATCCTGCGCGAGCCTCACGACTGCGTCGTATACGGCGGCCGTCCCGTGTGGATGATAGTTTCCGGTTACGTCACCGGCCACCTTCGCAGATTTCCGGTAGGGCTTGTTGTGCACCAGGCCGAGATCGTTCATGGCAAGCAGTATGCGCCTGTGAACAGGCTTCAGCCCGTCCCGCACATCTGGCAGCGCCCTCGAGACAATCACGCTCATCGAGTAGTCGAGGTAGCTACTCTTCATCTCGTCTTCTATGTAGATCGGTATTACCCGCTGCCTGCCTATATCCATGTAAGCTTCTCCTTTGTGTCCCGGTGTTCTCCTGTTAGAGAACGCCCGGCTCCTGGGCCTCATGCCTTCGGAGCCGCGCCCATCCTACACGTCCAGGTTCTTCACGTTTAGAGCATTTTCCTGAATAAATCGCCTTCTCGGTTCTACCTTGTCCCCCATCAGGATGTTGAATATCTGATCCGCCTCGATCTCGTCCTCGAGGATGACCTTGATGATCGTCCGGCGTTCTGGATCCATCGTCGTCATCCAAAGCTGATCCGGGTTCATCTCGCCGAGCCCCTTGTATCGCTGCAGGTAGACACCCTTCGATCCACCCATCTCCTTGACGATTTTGTCCTTCTCCTTGTCGCTGTACGCGTACTTCTCCTCTTTGCCCTTTTTGACCCTGTAGAGGGGCGGCTGAGCAATATATACATTTCCGTTCTCGATGAGCTCGGGCATGTAGCGGAAGAAAAGGGTGAGGAGAAGCGTGCGGATATGTGCTCCGTCCACGTCCGCGTCGGTCATGATTATGATCTTCCCGTATCGATTCTTGCTTGCATCGAAATCCTCGGCTATCCCCGTACCAAGCGCCGTTATTATTGTCTTCACCTCTTCGTTCGATAGCGTCTTGTCGACGCGGGCCTTCCAGACGTTCAGTATCTTGCCTTTGAGCGGCAGAATCGCCTGGAACCTCCGGTCCCTCCCCTGCTTCGCGGAACCCCCCGCTGAATCGCCCTCAACGAGGTAAAGTTCGCAGACCTCGGGGTCCTCGAGCGAACAGTCGGCCAGCTTGCCTGGCAGAGCACTCGTCTCCAGCGCGGATTTTCGGCGTACCAGATCGCGGGCCTTTCGCGCCGCGTCCCTCGCTCTCGCAGACTGCGAAGCCTTGTCGATGATCTTTCTAGCGATGGGAGGGTGCTCCTCGAGAAACTCTCCGAGGTTCTGTCCCACCATGCTCTCGACGATGCCCTTCATCTCGCTATTGCCCAGCTTACCCTTCGTCTGGCCCTCGAACTGAGGCTCGGGCAGCTTTACGCTGATGACCGCCGTGATTCCCTCCCTCACGTCGTCGCCCGACAGGGTGATCTTTTGCTTCTTGAAAAGGTTGTTCTTCTGGGCATAGCTGTTGAATGTCCTCGTTAGCGCGGCCTTGAAGCCGACAAGGTGCGTTCCGCCGTCGACCGTGTTGATGTTGTTTGCGAAACAGAATATCTTTTCCGAATACGAGTCGTTGTACTGGATCGCGATCTCGATCTCACAGTTATCCCTGGTATCGTGAAAATATATAGGCGGCTTGTGGAGGGTTTCCCTGTTCTCGTTCAGCCACTTTACGAAAGAGACGATGCCGCCGGAGTAATTGAATTCGTGTTTCTTGCCGGTCCGATCGTCACCGAAGTTTATAGTGATCCCCTTGTTTAGAAAGGCCAGCTCCCTGAAGCGCTGCGACAGCGTGTCGAAGCTGTAATCCATCGTGCTGAATACCTTGTCGTCGGGACGAAACACTATCTTCGTCCCTGAGCGCTTCTTCCCTGTCATCGGTTTCGATTTCAGCGCCTCCGCCGGGACGCCCCGCTTGTACATCTGTGTGTAGGACTTTCCGTCGCGCCATATCTCCACCTCGAGCCATTCGGAGAGCGCGTTGACGACCGAAACCCCCACGCCGTGGAGCCCGCCCGAGACACGATAGCTCTTGTGGTCGAACTTTCCGCCCGCGTGAAGCGTGGTCATGACGACCTCGACCGCCGGCTTCTTCTGGGTCGGATGAAGATCGACTGGAATACCTCTCCCGTTGTCTATCACTGTTACGTTCCCGTCGCTTCCGATGGTGATGTCGATCTCGCTGCAGTGACCGGCCATCGCCTCGTCGATACTATTGTCCACGACCTCGTATAACATGTGATGAAGCCCGTGAAGATCGGTACTGCCTATATACATGGCCGGCCGCTTCCTGACCGCGTCAAGCCCCTTTAGAACCTGAATCCCTTTTGCTGTGTACTCCTGGCTCATTCCCTCTCCCTTTCCCTTTCGAGCTGCAGCCGAATCTCATCTATCTTCAGCTTTGGAAATTCTTTGTTCACCTTCCGGACTATCTCGTTCCGGTGAAACTGGATCTCGTTCATCCATGTGCTGTTCTGAACCTCGACGAGGAGCGTTTTCCCCCTCACCCTGAGCGGCCTGCTTCGATCAGCGATCGCTTCGCCGACCACGCTTTTCCACTCTTCGCGGAGCCTGCCTTCCTCGAACTTTTCCTCGAGTCCGAGACCCTTCAACACACGCGGAAGGAGGTCTCCAACCCTTTTTGCCGGGTTCTTTTTCACAGCGTTTCAACACCCCATATACGGCACCCCGCAGAACCTGATTCTATTAGAAAACTCCGTAAAAATACATAAAAACTTCCTCGCTTACAACCTCTGATTGGGCCCGATTGGCCGTTATTCTTTCTCGACGGCCACAACACCCTCCTCGACGAAAAACCGGGCAGCCTCGACATCGATAATATCCTCTGTGCGGGGGGTCGTAATGAAGCTCTGGTACCTGTCCGACAGCAGGCTGTTCACCCTTCTCGCGGTCTCGTCGTCCAGCTCGGAAAAGATATCGTCGAGAAGGACAATCGGCCTTTCCGCCCTGCGCTCCATGATGGCCCAGGCCTGGGCGAGCTTCAGAATTATCGACGCGAGCCGCTTCCTCCCCTGGGATCCATACCTTTTGAGTTCCCTGTCATCAAGAAAGATGCTGATGTCGTCGTAGTGCGGCCCGACCAGGGTATATCCCCTTCTCTTCTCCTGATCCCTGGTCCCCAGGAGCGCTTCGCGGAGAGCCTCTTTCGTCTCCTTCCCGCTCAGATCGACGGAGCATGAATACTGCATCGTGATCGCTCCGGTGCCAGTCATGATGTCGTCTATCAATCTCGACGCCCGGCTCTCGATCTCGGACAGCATCTCCTGCCGCCCCTCGATGATCGCCGCGCCGCACTCCACGATCATCTCGTCCCACGCCGTGATGCCCTCCGGCTGGCTCCCGCTCTCCATCGCCCTCTTCAGGGCGGCGTTTCTCTGAACGAGCACCTTCCTGTACTCTTTGAGGTTTTGAAGGAACGAGGGTGATATCTGGGACGCCGTATAGTCCACAAAGGTCCTTCGTTCCGAGGGCGGCCCCGTGGCGAGCGCAACGTCTTCCGGTATAAAGATCACCGTCGGCATTATTCCGATGATCTCGGAGAGCGCTGCGAGTTTCTTGCCGTTGACCGACACGCTGATCCTCCCGCCCCTCTCGAGACCTATCTCGATACGGAAGCTGACGCCTGCGTCACTCGTGCAGGCGAGGCGCGCGAAGAGGTACTCCTCGTCGAACTTCACCATCTCCTCGCGTCTCCTGGTCCTGAAGGATCTTCCAAGAGAAAAAAGGTGAATGGCTTCAAGAAGGTTCGTCTTCCCCTGAGCGTTCCTGCCCCGGATGACATTGAATGTCCCGGAAAAGGCAAGGGTCGCTTCTTTGATGTTACGGAAATTAACCAGATCGAGCGATTTAATGATCAACCCCGGTCACCACACCCCTCTCCCCCTAGCTGATACGTAGCGGCATCAAGATGCACAGGTGCTTGAGCTCGCCAGCCTCAGAGACCGGCTCGACCAGCCCCGCGTTATCCGACCTGTCGAGTTTGAGTGAAATCTCGTCTGCGTCTATCGTCTTCAGGACATCCATTACATAGCTGGCGTTGTAACCTATGTCCATCGGGTCTGCGGTGAACTTAGCCGTCACCTCTTCCTTGGCCTCTCCTATCTCCTGCGTATTCACGTGCAGAGTGAGCTTATCCTTGCCCGTCGAGAAGACCACCTGGTGAGTCAGTGTGTCCGCCAGGATGGAGACGCGTTTTGTGGCCTCCGCCAGCGCTTCCCGTCCGACGATAAGCTCTTTCTCGTTCGCCGCAGGGATGACCTTCTGATATGCCGGGAATGGGCCCTCGAGAAGTCTCGAGTAGATCGCCGTGTCCTCCATATCGAACGAGACGCTGTTTTCGGCGATGCTCACCCTTACTTCCTTCTCGCCCTCGGCGTATGCCTTGAGCGTGGACAGTGCCTTTGGCGGTATTATGACCTGCACACTCTCGACATCGGAAAATTCCCTAGCGAGGTCCACCTTCGACAGCCTGTGCCCGTCGGTAGACACCATTGATATACCCGCTCTCGATATCTCCCACAGAACACCGCAAAGCGCCGGCCGCGTAAGATCCGTAGACACGGCGTATATCGTTTTCCGTATGAGTTTTGCTAGTGTTTCCGGATCGATGCTGAACGATGTCTTGCTCTCCTGCTTCGGCAGCTTTGGAAAATCCTCCGCGCTTCTCCCGTTGAGCACAAACCGGCTTTTGCCGCAAGTAAGAGTCATTTTCTCGCCACTCGCCTCTATGGTCACTGAATCACCCGATAGTGATTTGACGATCTCGGCCAGTTTCTTTGCCGGCACAGCTAATGTGCCTTTCCCATCAGCCTTCCCCTTCACTTTGGAAGTAACGGATATATCGAGATCTGTGGCGGAGAAAGTTATACCGTCCTTGTCGGCGACGACTAGTACCGTCGACAGGATGGGCATTGTTGTCTTTCCCGGAACGACCGATGATATCGCGTTCATCTTTTTGCTGAGTTCACCGAGTTGTACTATTATCTTCACACCGCTACCTCCTGCAGGGCATTACGCGCCGACGCAACCAAATCCACATATTTATCTATCGCGAACCTGTATCATAGGATAATTCCAAGAGCTTCTTCAAGTGAAATAAAAAACCAAAACAAACAATAAATCGAGCATGGTTATATAAACTACTAATACAGATATTAAGTAATAAAATAGTAGTAGTAGTAGGTAGTGTCGATATGTTGATAACCTTCCGGCAAGCGCATCGCCGGCCACCCCAGGCGCACGCTTGCTGTGTTGATTGTATGTTGAAGAAACCTCTCTTGTCAACACACCCTGGACATATCCACAGAAATAAACAGTATTTTAACAGGCACTCTGTGGAAACTGTGAATAACGATACACTAGGCGGAGAGATCTTCCCGGACAGCCTCCAGTTTTCTCTCGAGAGCCGGGTCGTTCTCGAGTTCGCGTTCGATTTTCTTGCACGCGTGAAGAATGGTACTGTGATCCCGCCCGCCGAAATATTTTCCAATTTGAACAAGCGAGCAATCGGTGAGCTCGCGCGTGATATATATAGCGACCTGGCGAGCACGGACAACTCGGCTGATTCTCGTCTTGGCCTTGAGGGTCTCGACAGGGATGTCGAAATGCTGCGAGACAGCCCGCTGGATCGTATTTACATCGGGGGTTTTCTTGGGGGAGCCCTTTATGATGTCTCTGAGGACGCTGTGGGCCATTTTGACGTTGATCTCTTGGCAGGCAAGGGATGAGCAGGCAAGTATCCGGATCAACGAGCCCTCTAGCTCGCGGATGTTGCTCTTGACATTCTCGGCTATAAGTTCGATGACGTCGTCCGGGATGGCGATGCGCTCGTTCTCGACCTTCTTTCGGAGAATGGCGATCCTCGTTTCGAGATCGGGCGGCTGTATGTCCGTAATCAACCCCCACTCGAACCGGGACGTGAGGCGCTCCTGGAGCTTCGGGATCTCCTTTGGGGGCCTGTCGCTCGTAACGACTATCTGTTTGTTCGCGTCGTGTAGTGCGTTGAAGGTGAAAAAGAACTCCTCCTGCGTGCTCTCCTTGCCGGCGAGGAACTGAATATCGTCTATCATGAGAATGTCGATGTTGCGGTACCGATCCTTGAACTCGAGCGTCACGCCCTTGCGTATGGCATGGATCAGCTCGTTCATGAAGCTCTCGGCGGATACATAGGAGATGCGCAGCGCGGGGTGTTCCGTGAGCACCTGATGCCCGATGGCCTGGATAAGATGGGTTTTGCCGAGGCCGACGCCTCCATAGATAAACAGGGGGTTGTAGGCACGGGCCGGCTGCTCCGCGACGGCTAGCGCCGCGGCATGCGCCAGGCGGCTGTTGCCGCCGACGACGAATTCGTCGAATGTGTAGCGGGCGTTCAGGTGAACCTTATTGGGGAGAGTCACCTGCTTGTTGACGAGAACCGATCTGCGCACGCCGTCTTCGGGAGATGTTGTGCGCTGGGGGGTGCCGGACGAGACGAATTCAACCGAAACATCCTCGCCGAGGGTCTCGCGCGCGGCGAATTCGATCTTTTCGAGGTGATGCTCGGAGAGCCAGTCTACGAAAAACGGGTTGGGCCCCTCCACGATGAGGCGACCCTCCTCGAATTTCACGAGTTTCGTGGGCTTGAACCAGGTCTTGAAGCTCTGTGCGTTAACGAGCGTGCCGGCCCTATCGAGGACGCGGTCCCAGAGTTCCCCCAACTGTTGTGTTACCATTATGTTCCGCCCAGTATGACCCAAAGGTTCCTATATCTGACTGCAAGGAAGAACCCGTTCCCGCGAAAGGCTGATTATTCCTTGACGAACCAACCATTTTCCACAATTGTGGAAAACCTGCTATTTTTTGCGCTTACAACGGGTTTGGAGGGCCATTCGCTGCAACTTCAGAACGTTTTCCACATTCTAGCAAGATGAGCGGATAAGATGTGAGAACAATGCTGTAAATATCACTTTACGGGGGAAGTTGCCCCCATCCCGCGGAGCGAAATCTACCACACGTGGAAAACCTAATCAAGAGAATTTTACACGGCGGGGGAAAAATTTTGCAATAGGTTGATATATATAAAGATAGCGCGTGACAGAATATTTAACTACCAAGTGGAATGGAGAATCGCGGATTTGTGAAGAAGGGAATGGTCCGGCAACCTTTGGAGGCATAAGGGGATAAGCGCGAAGGGCATAAAAGTCTTGACAAGGAAGAAGATCTTTTTTATCGTGAATTACTTTAATACATGTAAGATATGGGAACGGAACTCATTGTGAAATATCAAAAATAGGAGATATTGAGATGAAGAGAACGTATCAGCCGCACAATGGAAGAAGAAAAAAGACCCATGGATTTCGAAAGAGAATGAGCACGAAGAACGGACGATTGGTGTTGAAAAGGAGGAGAGCCAAAGGAAGAGCGCGATTAGCGGTCTAAAAAAGAAAAGAGATGGTGCCATATGGCATCAAAGGGGCTTACAAAAGATAGACAGTTTCGCGCTGTGTACCGAGGGGGTAAAAAGGAAGTCGGGAAGAAAGTCGTCATTTATTATCTAAGGGAAGGGTCCGAAGGGGTTCTTCCGGGGTTCGTTGCAAGCAGGAAGATAGGAAAGGCGAACCAGCGAAACAGGGCGAAGAGGTTGATGCGCGAGATATTCAGGCAGCTGCGGGAGCGGATCACCGAAGACAACATCTGGGTAGTATTCATCGCCTCTTTCAAGCCTAAAGATACGAATTACGGCGAGCTATTCGAGGACGTCGAAGGCTCAATGGCAAGAGCAGGACTCATATCAACAAACGGATGATATCTCGGACTTTGAATCACCTGGGCCTCGGGGCCCTCAGAATATACAGGAATGCGATTTCCCCCTATCATCCACCTGTGTGTAGATTCACGCCCACCTGCTCCGCCTATGCCGAGGCGGCACTTAAGGAGTATGGCCCCCGCAAGGGAGCATGGCTGGCCTTGCGCCGGCTTCTCCGGTGCCACCCATTCTCGCGTGGCGGTTACGACCCTGTTCGCTGACCCCCATTTGGACAAGAGATAAAGAAGAGAACAACCTTCGCATTGGAAAAGGAACCAGATGGACAAACGCACCATTATTGCGGTTTTGTTGACCTTCGTTGTACTGCTCGGCTACCAGATGTTTTATGTAGGGCCGAAGAAAAAGGAAATCGACCGGAAGAGATCCGCAGAGTTGGCTATCGCGGATTCAATTGCAACAATCGAAGCGCGCGAGACGGAAGCCGACACTATTGCCGAGGCGCCGAAAGAACCCCCCTCGGTCGAGAAGATCGAAGAAGCGACCGGGACAGTGGCAGGGGTCGTTTCGGAGGTTCGGGCCACCGAGATAACGGTATTGACGAGTACGATGCGCGTCCTTCTGAGCAGCATCGGTGGAGATATGAAGCAGGTGGAGCTGATCGAGTATGAGAGACCGGATGGAACTCCGGTTGCGCTCATGCCGGAAGAGAGCTCCGGCGGTTTCAGGATCTCGACGCTGCGTGACGGGCAGTGGGACAGCCATGCCGGTACCGGCTATATAGCCTATGTAAACGGCAGAGCAGCGGAGCAAGGCGAGGAGATAGTCGTTCGGGAAGAGGGGCAGGAAGCGGTGGTGGCCTTTCTGATTCGGGATGAGGCGGGAGGATATCTAGAGAAGCGTTTTACGTTCAGTGTCGAAGGGTACGAGGTCGGCCTTGACATCGAAGTGCGCCGGGATGGGTGGCTGAAAGATACAGGCGCCTATTCGATTGGATGGGAAGGCGGCATGGCGGTGAACGAAAAAGATGCGCAGAGGGACATCAGGCAATTCGCATCACTCAGCACCGTTGGCGAAGAATTTTACCAGGAGCCGGTGCGCAAGTTTTCGAAGACTACGGAAAAAGCCCACGAGGGAATGGTCGCGTGGGCGGGAACGAGAAGTAAATATTTTCTCAGCGCGCTGATTCCGCTGGAGCCCCGCTCGAGCTCGGTGTCGCTGTTTGGAGAGAAAAGCGAGAACTATGTCGGGTACGCCCTGCGGTATCCGTTCAGGGGGGATCCGAGGGTCGTCGAGGATTCCTTCGTCTGCTACCTCGGACCGCTCGACATGAATACGCTGAAGGCGTACGGGATCGGACTTGAGAAGACGATCGACCTCGGCAAGCTGAGGATCGTGAGCGTTCTCGCGCTGAGATTAATGCTCATGCTAAATAGGTTTGTACCGAACTACGGCCTGATTATTATAATCCTGTCGATTCTGACCAAGGTCGTCTTCTATCGGTTGACGCACAAGAGCTTCAAATCGATGAAGGATATGCAGAGGCTCCAGCCGAAGATCAAGGAGCTCCAGGAAAAACATAAGGATGATAAGGAAAAGCTGAACAAGGCGACGATGAAACTCTACAAGGACGGGGGAGTCAATCCGCTCGGCGGTTGCCTGCCGTTGCTTTTCCAGATGCCCGTCTTCATCGCGCTCTTCAACGTCCTGCGTAATACGATCGAACTCAGGAACGCACCGTTTGTGTTCTGGATAAACGATCTATCATCGCCCGACGTACTGTTCAGTTTCGGCGCTTCGATTCCATTCGTTGGAAACGAGTTCCATCTTCTGCCCATATTGATGGGGGGGCTGATGGTGCTTCAGACGAAATTGGGTGCGTCGCCGACAGGGGGGGCTAATCCTCCCGGCCAGACCAAGATGATGTCGACGATGATGCCGATCGTCCTGACCTTCGTGTTCTACGCGATGCCGTCGGGGCTGGTCCTATACTGGATAGTCAACAACATCCTGACGATCGTTCAGCAGTACTATGTGCACAGGGAGGTTGAAGAGGAGGAGAGTGAAGCGGCGGCAAAAGAGACATCATGATGAAGAAAGCCTGCCCGCGCGCGCGGAAGAAACAAGAGTCGTCATAGACAGATCGGATGATATCGAGCAACGGTCATATCAAGAAGAACAGGAGATATGGGATGATGAAAAAAGGCGGAAAGATAATCAAGAGAGACGGTATTCTCTTTTCCGGGAAGTCGGTCGAGAAGGCCCTGGAGAAAGCCCTGAAAGAGCTTGGCACGAGCATAGAAGAAGTCGAGATCGAGATCATAGATGCCGGGCAGAAAGGCATGCTGAGCCTGTTCGGTTCGAGAGACGCCCAGATAAGGGTGACCCGCAAATCGGGAGGGAAGGGAATCGAGGAGGCGGTCGACGATGTCGCCAGGACGATTATGGACTGCCTGGATGTCAACTATAGACTCTTCACCAAGGAAGAGGACGATAGCACATATATAAATATAGAGACGGCGGGAGTAGACGGGCTTCTGATCGGGAGAAAGGGCGACACGCTGAACTCGCTCCAGCACTTGACAGGAAGGATCGTCTCGAAGAGGATGGGAGGCTACCAGAGGCTCACGCTGGATATCGGCGGTTACCTGTTGAACAGGCGGGAGATCCTCAAGCAGAAGGCGCTCAAGGCGGCCGAGCGGGCAAAGAAGACGGGGAGAGATATTCCGCTCGAGCCGATGCAGGCGGCCGAGAGAAGAATGGTCCACCTCGCATTGGCGGATGTCGACGGCGTCACTACTTACACGGTCGGTAATGGGGATATGAGGAAAGTCTGTGTCTCGACCGGCCGGGGTGACCAGGGTGGGGACCGGCACTATAACAGGTAGAAAACGTCCGTCCGTACAACCATATTGCACCCTCACGAGAGCACCGTCATGGAAGGCGAGACGATTGTAGCCCTGAGCACGCCGCCGGGCGAATCAGGCATTGCTGTCATCAGGATATCTGGAGCGAGGGCACAGGAAACTCTCGATGGCCTGACCGGCCGTAAGACCCGCGAATCACACCGCATTTACCACGAAAGACTGGTCGACGAAGAGGGGCGGATCATCGATGAGGCGCTCGTCGTTATGATGAAAGCTCCCAACAGCTACACCGGAGAAGATGTTGTAGAAATATCGTGCCACGGCGGACTGCAGGTGGTCTCGGAGATCCTCGAGGCGGCGATGAGGTTGGGCGTCATGCCGGCGGCCCCCGGGGAATTCACGAGGCGAGCCTTCATGAGCGGCAAGCTAGATCTCGCACAGGCCGAAGCGGTTGCCGACCTCATCGCCTCGGAAACAAAGCTGCAGAGGCAGGTAGCGATCGAACATCTCGAGGGGGGATTATCCAAGAGCGTGCGAGAGATCGAAGAAAGGATACTCGAGCATCTCGCGCTCGTCGAACTATCAATCGACTTTACAGAAGAGGAACTCCCAACATACGACACGAATGAGATGACGGCTTCGGCGGAGGGGCTCGTAGAAAAACTCGAGACTGTCCTCAAGACCGATGTTGCGGGGTTAAAGCTCAGGCATGGGATGAGAATAACGATACTCGGAGCGAGGAACACCGGAAAGAGCAGCCTATACAACGCTCTGATAGGGGAGGAGAGGGCGATCGTGTCGCCGGTCCCAGGGACGACTAGAGACCTTCTGAGAGAGCGGATACATATCGAGGGTTTTACATACTACCTCGAGGATACGGCAGGCATTGCAGAGACGGGATGCGAGATAGAAGCAAGGGGAATTTCGATAGGAAGGCGCGCCGCAAGGGGGGCGGATATCGTCCTGTTTGTAATAGATGGATCTCTTGAGCCCGAGGAGAGCGTATTGGACGAGCTCGGGCGGATAGGGGGCGCGGAGACGCTCTGCGTCCTGAACAAAAAGGATCTGGGGCTATCGCTCGACGAGGAAGCTGCGGCGAAACGCCTCGGCGTCGAGCGGGTTGTTGCCGTATCGGCACTCGAGGGCACGGGGCTCAACGGCTTGAGGAGATGGATACACGAAACCTCCGTGTCCGGCTCCGCCGCTGATGTAGGCAGGGAGCGCATCGCGGTCAATGCTCGGCAGGCCGAAGCTCTTCGTGAGGTTTCAGAGGGACTCGAACGTTTTATCGCGTCGGCCCGGGAGGGCGCGCCAGCCGAACTGCTAAGCGCCGACCTCAGGTCCGCCGCTGAGTCCTGCGGGCTCGTCACGGGCCGATCTGTGACGGACGACCTCCTAGATACTATATTCAGCCGGTTCTGTATTGGAAAATAGGGCATGACTGTTTGGCGCAGGACTGCCAACTCGCCATGGATTTAAGTTTTGACACAAGTAAAAATTGTGGAAAACATGCATAACAAGCTTGTAAATATTGAATTAAGAAATCATCAAAAATGATTATGAATAAAATTGAAAGATACGAGATCGTTGTAGTCGGGGGCGGGCACGCAGGGTGCGAGGCGGCGCTGGCGGCAGCCCGGATGGGCTTCGAGACGCTTATGGTCACTATAAACAAGGATGATATTGCGAGGATGCCCTGTAATCCGGCGATAGGCGGGCTTGCAAAGGGGCAGCTGGTAAGGGAGGTCGATGCCCTGGGCGGGGAGATGGCCCTCAATATAGACGAAACGGGTATCCAGTTTCGCATGCTGAACAGGGCAAAGGGTCCCGCCGTATGGTCGCCGAGGGCGCAGGCGGACAAGGCCCGGTATCACGAGCGCATGGTGCGGGTCATAATGTCCGAGGAGCTCCTCGAGGTGCTCGAAGCCGAGGTGGTCGGGATAGGCGTGGATTCGGATCGAGCGTCTGGAGTGATAGTAAGAGGTGGAGGCCGGATCGAGGCGCAGAGGGTGATACTGGCGCTCGGCACATTCCCGAACGGTCTAATGCACATAGGAGAGGAAAGCTTCCCCGGGGGCAGGGAGGGAGAGCCCCCCTCCTGCGGCCTGAGTGACGATCTCGCATCGCTCGGCATAGAGAGGGGACGGCTCAAGACTGGAACGCCCGCGCGGGTAGAAAGAAGCAGCGTAGATTTTTCCAGGTGCTTAGAACAGCCGGGTGACGATGATCCCTCGCCCTTCTCCTTCAGGACGGAGCGTATAGATCAAAAACAGGTATCGTGCTACATAACGCATACGAATCAGGCGACGCATGACACCATTCGAAGCGGGCTGGACAGATCCCCTCTCTACACGGGGAGGATCTCGGGTGTAGGGCCCAGGTACTGTCCTTCGATCGAGGACAAGGTCGTACGTTTCCCGGACCGTGACAGGCACCAGATATTTCTCGAGCCGGAGGGCATCGAATCTGAAGAGATATATATCAACGGGCTTTCTACCAGCCTGCCGCGGGATGTACAGGAGGGGATGATTCGGACCGTGCCGGGGCTCGAGGATGCCCGTATTGTCCGGTACGGGTACGCGATCGAGTACGACTTCTTCCCTCCGCGGCAGATCTACCCATCGCTAGAATCGCGGCGGATCGGAGGGCTCTACTTCGCCGGCCAGGTGAACGGGACGTCGGGGTATGAGGAGGCCGCCGCGCAGGGGATACTCGCCGGTATAAATGCGGGACGGAGCATCAAAAGGGAAAAGCCCATACTGCTCGGCAGGGCGGAAGGATATGCGGGAGTACTGGTAGACGATCTCGTAACGAAGGAGATCGGAGAGCCCTACCGGATGTTCACATCGAGTGCGGAACATAGGCTGCTGCTCAGGCAGGACAACGCGGATGAAAGGCTATTAAAATATGCCGTGCGGTGCCGTCTCCTGCCGAAAGGGCAATGGGAGCGAATGATAGAACGCAGGCGCCGGATCAACAGGGCGGCTGTCCGGATTGGGCGGGAGCGGATAGGGGCGGCGGACTGCAACGAAATACTCGAAGGGGGGGGCGAGAGGCCCGTTCAGGAGCCTCAGTCGGCGGCGCGATTGCTGCAGCGGCCCCGCATTACGATAGAGATGATCGCGACTGCGATGGCCGGACCGCTGCTGGAGCTGGACAGGGGGGAGAGGGTGGCACTCGAGACACGCGTAAAGTACGAGGGGTATATAAAACGGCAGCGCCGAATGGCCGACCGGTTGTTGCGCCTCGACAGAATGCCGATCCCGGAGGGGTTTTCGTACGATATCAAGGCGTTGAGCACCGAGGCCAGGGAAAAGCTGGAGCGTTTCAGGCCCGTGACGCTGGGCCAGGCGTCCAGGATCTCGGGAGTCCGCACATCGGACCTCTCTATTATAATGATATTTCTCGATCGGATGAGGCGCGATGGCGCGCCGAAGGGGGCGGAAGATGCAAGGGCGTAGCTCTGGCATCGTACGCGATGCGCTGAAAAACAATATATACTCTCCGGAACCAGCATTCTATACGCAGGAAGTGGTCCTTCAGCTAGAGCGATACGTCTTCGAGGTGCTGCGCTGGAACAAATCGATGCATATCGTCGGCAGGGCTGACGCGACTCTCAATTTGACCAGACAGCTCGGTGATTCGATCGGTCTTCTACGCTTTGCCGATCTCTGCGAGCGTGGAGCGAAAGGGACAAGCGGCGAAAGCAGGGGGGAGACGGAGAAGCGGGAATGGCGCCGTGTCGCCGATATCGGATCGGGTGCGGGTTTCCCCGGGCTCGTCTGGAAGATCATCCGGCCCTCTCTCGAGACCACACTATTTGAGCGCCGGGAACGCATGTCGACCCTGCTGATAAACATCAGATCGAGGTTGGGGATCGAGGGCCTAGAGATAGTTCAGGCCGATGCTTCGGAGTATGAGCCAAAAAAAAAGTTCGATCTCGTCATATCGAAGGCGGCTGGAAGATTCGGCAAGCTCCTGCCCATTGCGGAAGTGCTTCTGCGTGTGGGTGGTTCCTACTGTACCGTCAAGGGGGCCGGCTCATGGAAAGAGGAGCTGGAGGAGCCGGGGGCGGACAGGCTGACGCTCGAATACAACGAGCCCGCTCACTCTGGAGGCGGCAGGCTCTTCTGGTTTTCGAAAGAAAGCAGAACGGGCACCGGGCCTTGATCCTGTTTCACGTGGAACACATTCTATAAGCGCATTTCAGATAACAGATTGGCCCAATCATTCGTCCCGGGCAAGCTCAAGATA
Organism: Candidatus Krumholzibacteriota bacterium; assembly: GCA_030667985.1. Classification (GTDB taxonomy): domain Bacteria; phylum Krumholzibacteriota; class Krumholzibacteriia; order Krumholzibacteriales; family Krumholzibacteriaceae; genus DAOUUU01. Next base: position 32,056 of record DAOUUU010000001.1, on the reverse strand, counting down.
CTCGCCGTTTCACGTGAAACCAGATTTTATTTAAAGAATCAATTCTTTTTCGTTGCGTTACAAAAGGGGCATACCTATAATGCCAATAGCCCCACAGTCGCCCTTGCAAGGAGGAGCCATTGAGGCGCAACTGGTTAAGTAGTATGGCGTTAGTCGTTTTATCAACCGCGATTGTAATTGGTGCGGGGTGTGAAGATGGCTATATCTTCCCGAACGAGGCTCCGAGCAACCTCGAGATCACGAAGCTTTCATGCTACGTGGCGACCGGCGAGGAGGTGCCTCTCATCGGGTCGGCCGACGATGAGGACGGAGATCCGCTCTACTACAGCTGGGCTACAAACGCTGGAACCTTCGACCCGGCCGGCGGCGGGGAGATGGTCACATGGATCGCGCCCGACGATCCGGGCTTGGCTGTGATCACGCTCATAGTCACCGACGATATCGAGGAGAGCAGATTGCAGACAACGATCGAGGTCGGCGCTGAATTCCCCGTGGATATAGTAACGAACAGGCCGCGGTACCCGGCTATAGCCGATTCGGGTTATGTCTATCTTCTCAACCTGCAGCCGGTCGTGATCCTTGGAGGGACGACCTTTACGATCATGGAGGGAGTGAGGATCGTTGCTCGCGGGACTAACAGCGGCTTCGAGGTCACGGGAAGGCTCTTGATACAGGGAACAGAGGAAAACCCGGTAACGATGGGACCGGATGACTGTGAACCGGTGGGGGGCTCATGGGCCGGTATAGCTTTCGTGGGTCCAGCGGCGGAGGGAAACATCGCATATTTGCAGCAACATGCGGCCGATGTAGGTGTGCTCGTGCAGGCTAGCGCCGAGGTGGTGATCGGAAACTCGTACCTTACAAACAACAAGCGACACGGTATCGAGGTGTCGGACGGAGGGACCCTGGAGGTTTCGGACTGCACTATTTGGGAGAACTACACGGGAATCTATATGAGAAACGGCTACATGGTCGTGGAGGGGTCCTCGCTGCGGTATAACAGGAAATCGGGCATTGATATGAGCTCCTCCATCGATGGGTACACTCCGACGGTGACACATTGTCAAGTTTCGAACAACCGCGAATACGGATTCGAACTCTCCGGTTTCGTTACCCCTGAAATGCACTATAACTCTTTGTATTCCAACGGGGTTGTAGGTGTAGGGTATGGGGTCTATCTCGGTTCTTACGTGGGGGTCGATTCAATTCGGGCGGAGAACAACTTCTGGGGGCTCGGGTATGATTCGGAGGAAACGATACCGGCTCTGATATGGGATGCTCATGACGCGTCGAGTATCGAGGCCTATGTAGACTTTATTCCGTGGCTGAGTAGCGCGCCGGCGGGGTTGTCTGGCCCGTAGCTGGTGGGAGGATAAGGGGAAAGATGAGCAAAATAGTCGCGATCGCGAATCAGAAGGGGGGCGTGGGCAAGACCACGACGGCTGTAAATCTGAGCGCTAGCCTCGGGGCGGCCGAGCGGAAGGTGCTCCTTGTCGACATTGATCCTCAGGCGAATGCGAGCAGCGGGCTTGGTGTTGTTGCAACCGAGAAAGAGAACACGATATACGAGGTACTCATAGGTGCCGCGCGCGCGGAAGATACAATCAGGGAGACCGACCTCGTCGATATAATTCCCTCTCATCCGCGGCTTATAGGGGCGGAGATAGAGCTCGTATCCCAGATCGCGAGGGAGATGAAGCTCAAGAACGCCCTCTCGGACATTGCGGGGCGGTACGAGTTTGTCATAGTCGATGCCCCGCCGAGCCTGGGGCTTATTACGCTGAATACTCTTACGGCGGCCGATTCGGTCCTCATACCCATACAGTGTGAATACTACGCGCTTGAGGGGTTGAGCCAGCTTCTCAGTACGATCAGGATGGTGCAGAAGCATCTCAACCCGGATCTAAGGATAGAGGGTGTTCTGATGACCATGTTCGACAAGCGCCTTAATCTCTCAAGACGGGTAGCCGAGGAGGCCATATCCTACTTTGGAGACAAGGTCTACGATACGATAATACCGAGGAATGTGAGACTCAGCGAGTGTCCGAGCTTCGGGCGCCCGGTCCTTCTCTACGATGTCCAGAGCGCCGGTTCCCGCAGCTATCTCAAGCTGGCGGAGGAATTCATTCAGAAGCAGGGCGCGGGAGAGGAGCACTTTGAGCTAGTGTATGGAAAACAGGCGGCAGGAAGGGGTGATTGATGTGAAGAGGAAGGTGCTCGGAAGGGGTCTCGAAGCCCTGATCTCGACCGATCTCAGGGAGAGCGTCTCCGAGACGGAACGGGTCAAGGAGCTCGATATCGAGCGGATCGAGCCGAATCCTCGACAGCCCAGGAGCCGCTTCGAGAAGGCTCCGTTGGAGAGGCTCGCCGCATCGATAGAGCAGCACGGCCTGATGCAGCCCGTTGTCGTGCGGAGGCACGAGGATGGGTATCAGCTCATAATGGGCGAGAGGAGGCTCAGGGCGGCTCGGATAGCGGGTAAGACCTCGATTCCTGCTATCGTCAGAGACGCAGATGATTCCGAATCTCTCAAATGGGCGTTATTAGAAAATTTACAGCGAGAAGACCTCAATCCGATAGATGAGGCAAAGGGGTATCTCGAGCTCAAGGAGGAGTTCGGATTCTCGACGGCCGACATAGCCCGCATGATTGGAAAAGACAGGAGTACCATCGCTAACGCATTGCGGTTATTGAGCTTGCCCGAAATAGTGATTGGCATGATAGACTCGGGAGGGCTGACAGCTGGTCATGCGAGAGCGATACTTGCGATCGAGGACGACGACGAGAAGATACGATGGGCGAAACGTGTTGTAATTGAAGGAATTACAGTGAGGGAAGTCGAGAGGGAGGGAGGGGTCGGCAGGCGCCGCAAGAAGAGGGGGAGGACCAGGAAGGTCGATCCTCATGTCAGAGCGATCGAGGAGACTCTCGAGGCCCATTTCGGAACCAGGGTTCACGTCGCATCAAGACGCAAGGGCGGAGTCGTTTCTGTAGAGTTCTATTCGAACGAGGATCTGGAGAGGATCCTCGAGAGGATGGGAATCGACCTCGCGCTGTAGGAAGAGGTTCTCGAGCGAGTTGGATTATCCAGGGGCCGAGAGAGATGAAGAAAGGCACATTCACCGTCATCGTCGTTCCCGGCGACCAGCAGGGGACAAAGCAGTACAGGGTGTCGTACAGGCTCTTTTATGCGCTCGTTGTAATCGCCTGCGTCGGAGTAGTTGCGATGACCATATTCGTTGCTACGTATGGCAGACTTTTGCTCAAGGCACGCGATGTGGTGATGATGGAAAGACAGGTGACTGAGCTCACAAGAAGAAGTGAGCAGGTCGGGGAACTGATGAGAAACCTCGCCTCGATGCGCACGATGAATCTTCAAGTGAGAAGGATGCTCGGCATCGATGTAAGCGAGGAGGACAGCCTCGCCATGCAGCCCGAGATGGCGCACAGGAGTGCGGCCGCCAATGGATTCCCTGCGGATCAGGAACAGGGGTTGTACTCGACGCCGAACTTCTGGCCGGTCAGGGGCTATATAACGAGGGGGTTCAGCGTATCGAGCGGTTCAGAAAACGAGAATTATCATCCGGGCATAGATATTGCGGTACCAAGGGGTACGCCGGTACGTGCCGCAGCCGCCGGATATGTACTCGAGTCGGGGTGGGACGACATGTACGGATACTACGTGATGATCGAACACGTATATGGCATAAAGACACTCTACGCACACAACGACAGGCTTGCGGTTATGAAGGGCGAGAGAATAGGAAGGGGGCAGACGATCGGATATTCGGGCAATACCGGCAAAAGCACGGCGCCCCACGTTCATTTCGAGGTCATTCAGAATAATAATTATGTGGACCCGTTAAATTATCTGTTGCAGTGAGGGGGGTTATGATACTAAAAAAGAAGGATAAAGGCAGGGAGGAAACGATGTTCAGCAAAGAAGGAGAAAATATGACCGGGGAGGGCAAGATGAACTCGATTATCGGCAAAGGATGCAAAGTCAAAGGAACTGTCGAGGTCAAGGATGGAACCCTGAGAGTAGACGGAGAATTCGAGGGAAATATCAATTGTCCCGATACCTTGGTCATCGGCAAGGACGGAAAGGTCACGGCCGAGATAACGGTCAAGAACGCGGTCGTCGGCGGTCACGTTATAGGCAACATCAATGCCAAGGATAAGATTGAACTCCAGTCCGGATCGCGTCTGCAGGGCGATATCAAGACGAGCCGTCTCGTAATCGACGAGGGTGTCTTCTTTGAAGGGGCTTGCAAGATGAGCCCGGACCAGAAGAACGAGTCCTTCAAGTCTTTCGGCGCACAGAGGGCGGAAGAGGAAAAGAAAGAGACTGTCGAGACGGGCCAGAAATAGATCCTGCGAGATGGCCGGTTAGTTATAGATGGCCGACGGCAACTCAAGGGCCTCGGGCGGATAGTATAGATTAAGATAATAGCAAAGGGGACGGCTTTCAGCCGACCCCTTTTCAATTGAGCGTAAATCCGGGACTCGAGACTACTTGACCTGGACTTCGACTTGCCTGGGCTTCGCCTCTTCGGTCTTTGGAATATCGATCTGAAGGATGCCGTCTTTGAATTCGGCCTCGATCTTGTCGACATCGACATTGTCGGGCAGCGTGAAGGTTCTGCAGAATTTCCCGTATGCACGCTCGTAGAGGTGGACGTTCCGGTCCTTGTTCTCCTTCTCGGTCTTCTTCTCGCCCGTAAAGGTCAGCGCGTGGTCCTTGATCTCGATCTTGACGTCGTCCTTGTTGAGGCCTGGAAGCTCCGCCGTGACTTCGAACTGGTAGTCGGTCTCTTCGACATTGACGCGCGGTGTCCAGTAGAGCATGCGGTCATCCTTCTCGGCCCTCCGCGGCGTACCGAAGAAATTGTCGAACATCCTGTTCATCTCCTCCTGAATACCAACGACTTCTCTGCCCGGCGTCCATCTTATGAGTGCCATTTCCGGTCACCTCCCCTTTCCATTTCCAAAAGCAAGTTTATGAAAACTCCCTATTTCATTATCTGTTCATAGTCATTCGCATGCCTCGTGCCAAAGCTACACACACAGCTCAACTGCGTGTTATATTATAAGTTGGGCGGTTAGTGGCAAAGAGGCACGTCAGTTTTTGAAGATTGGCACAGCCAAAACACGCCACAAAGACAGTGCGGCATAACCAAAACTGCCATTATGGCAGCATTGGGGTAAGTGCTTGTCCGGGGGGATCATCCCGAGCGTTCTCGTTTCTTGTGGAGGATGGAGATATGCGATCTGGCCGGCATCGTGTTGAGGATGCCTGGCTTCTCGAGCCAGCCCCTTCGTGCCATGCCTACGCCGAATTTCATGTTATCCATCTCGAACAGAGGATTATGCGTATCAGTTCCTCGAGGCAGGCTGATTCAAAACCTGAAAAACAATGGAACATTCTCGATATATTGCGTATAACTTGATGTAAGGGCAAAGAAGGGAGAGTGGCGATCCCGCACCATGTTACGGGCGGGCGATCGGGGACTCCAGCGCGCCCTGCGAGTATAAAATAATGGAACCCGGATGTATATGATGCGCCGCCCATGCGAAAACGGACGGAACGGCGTCGTCGTATTGGTTCAAAGAGGAGGCAGCATGAGACCGAGGATTTTTCTCGTTTTGATCGTCGCCCTGGCCCTGCTCCTGCCCGGTTGCGGCAAGAGAGCTGTGCAGCAGTACACGATCGACCAGTTTCTCGACACCGTATCGATATTCGGCGGTTCGTTCTCTCATGATGATTCGAAGATACTCTTCAACAGCAACGAAACGGGTATATACAACGCCTACTCGATGTCGGTAAAGGGGGGCACAGCGATTCAGCTAACGCAGTCGACCGAGAACTCGGTCTTCGCGGTGAGTTACTTTCCGGGCGACGACCGGTTTCTCTATCTCAGCGACGACGGCGGAAACGAGATCTATCATGTCTACATGATAGACGAGAAGGGCAAGGCGAAAGATCTGACGCCGTACGAGGGAGCCAGGGCGACCTACAATTTCTGGAGCAGAGACGGGAAAAGCTTTTTCTTCTCCTGCAACAAACGGGATGAACGCTTCATGGATCTCTACGAGATGGATATCAAGACATTCATTCCCGAAATCTTCTACCAGAACGATACGGGATACGATATCGCCGACGTGTCGTCCGATAAGCGGTATGTGGCGCTTTCGAAAACCCACACGGTGCACGACTCCGACATGTACATATTCGATCGCCAGAAAAAGAAGCTGAGGCACCTGAGTCCTCATGAAGGCGATATAAATTACTCACCGTACCAATTCACCGTCGATTCCAAGAAACTCTTTTTCCTAACGGACGAAGGGAGCGAGTTCAGGTACTTAAAGTCCTACGATCTTGATACCGGGGCTTTCGAAACGGTGGAGACGGCGGATTGGGATATCAGCTACTCATATCTTTCCTGGCACAACAGGTACCGGGTGACGGCGATCAACAACGACGCGAGAACCGAGATGCGCGTGTACGATATCGTTACCGGCGAGCCGGTAGAGTTCCCGGAGATGCCGGAGGGCGTCATCACATCTGTAGGAATATCAAAGAGCGAAAATCTTATGCGCTTCTACGTGAACGGTTCGCGTTCGCCGAGCGATCTCTACGTCTACGATTTCAGGACCGGCGATTACAGAAAACTGACCGATTCGATGAACCCGGAGATCGACAAGAGAGATCTGGTCGATGCCGAGGTCGTGCGGTATTTATCGACAGACGGTCTCGAGATCCCCGCGATCTACTACAAGCCGCACGGCGCGGAATGCAACGGGAAGATCCCGGCGCTAATCTGGGTCCACGGAGGCCCAGGCGGCCAGGCGAGGGTCTGGTATAGCTCGTTTATCCAGTACATCGTAAACCACGGCTACGCCGTTCTCGCTGTAAACAACAGAGGAAGCTCCGGCTACGGAAAAAGTTTCTACAAGCTTGATGATCGGAAGCACGGCGAGGGAGATCTCGACGACTGCGTAATGGCAAAGGATTTCCTCGATGCGACGGGTTATGTCGACAAAGAAAGGGTGGGGATTGCAGGCGCGAGCTACGGGGGATACATGGTGCTGGCGGCGCTTGCCTTCAGGCCGGAGGAATTCGCCGCAGGCGTCGATCTGTTCGGTGTCTCTAACTGGGTGAGAACGCTCGAGAGCATCCCTCCCTGGTGGGAGTCGTTCCGCAAGGCGCTCTACGTCGAGATGGGCGATCCGGAGACGGACGAGGAGTATCTCTACAGCATCTCTCCACTGTTCCACGCGAAGAACATAGTGCGGCCGCTCATGGTTCTTCAGGGCGCGAACGATCCTCGCGTGATCCAATCCGAATCCGACGAGATCGTCGAAGCGGTAAAGGCGAACGGCGTCCCGGTCGAGTATGTGATATTCGAGGACGAGGGGCACGGGTTCATAAAGAAGGAGAACCAGATCGAGGGATACAGCGCGATCCTCAAGTTTCTCGACAAGCACATGAAACAGAAGCCGCAGTCATAACGCGAAAAATGATATGACGGGAGCCGGTTCAGCCGGCTCCCGAACCGATACCCGCCACGCCGCTCTCAAAAAGGATAGGTACAGATGAACGAAAAAAACGAGCGAGAGCTCCTTGGGAATTTTGAATCGGCGCATACGCGCCTGCGCGGAGAGATCGGACGCGTCATCGTCGGGCAGGACCGGGTCGTCGAGGAGCTCCTGACCGCTTTTTTTGCAGGGGGGCACTGCCTGCTCGTCGGTGTTCCCGGACTGGCAAAGACGCTGCTCGTCTCGACGGTCGCACACTGCGTGAACCTTCATTTCTCGAGGATCCAGTTCACGCCCGATCTGATGCCGAGCGACATCACAGGAACAGAGATTCTAGAAGAGGATGTTTCCCGGGGCCGCAGGGTCTTTCGGTTCATCAAGGGCCCGGTGTTCGCCAACGTGGTACTGGCGGACGAGATAAACAGGACGCCGCCAAAGACCCAATCGGCCCTGTTACAGGCGATGCAGGAGTACCAGGTCACGGCAGGAGGAAACACACACCTGCTCGAACCTCCCTTTTTTGTTCTGGCTACACAGAATCCGATAGAGCTCGAGGGGACCTATCCTCTCCCCGAGGCGCAGCTCGACAGGTTTATGTTCGATATCAAGGTCGATTATCCTTCGGAGACCGAGGAGTTCGAGATAGTAGATACGACTACCTCGACCGAGCAGGCGGTTCCCGATCGCGTCCTCACGGGACCGGAGATCGTCGAGATACAGAAGCTGATCAGAAAGGTTCCGGTCAGTGAGCAGGTGCTGAAGTATGCGGTAAGGCTCGTCCGGGCGAGCAGGGACGAGGCGTCATCGGAGATCGGCAAGTATCTCTCCTGGGGGGCGGGACCGCGCGCCGGACAGTATCTGATTCTGGGGGCAAAGACCAGGGCCCTGATGAACGGTCGTACAGCGCCGGGAATAGAGGATGTCCGTGCGGTCGCTCTTCCGGTTCTGCGTCACCGTCTCGTGACAAATTTCCACGCGGAATCGGACGGGGTATCAGCTGACGATCTGATAAGCATGCTCCTCGAAAAGATACCGGGATGAAAAACTAGCGTCAGTTCCGTCACGCAGAGGTGAAGGGAGCGGATTCACGCCCGCAAGACAATGATTCCGATGACAGCGAGAAAGACGAAACCGAGCGAGTTCCTGAGGCCCGAAGTGGTGAGCCGGCTAAAGAACATGGAACTCAAGGCAAGATTCATCGTCGAGGGTTTTATCGCCGGTCTTCACAGGAGCCCATACCACGGTTTCAGCGCCGAGTTCGCCGAGTACCGCCAGTACAACTTGGGTGAATCGGCGAGGAACGTCGATTGGAAGATTTATGCAAAAACAGATCGTCATTACATCAAGGTCTTCGAGGATGAAACGAACCTGCGGGCAACGCTTCTTCTCGATCGCAGCGCCTCGATGGATTACGAGAGCGGCGGATTGACCAAGCTCCGGTACGGAGCTCTGCTCGCCGCAGCGCTGAGCTACCTGATGATCAAACAGCGCGATGCCGTGGGACTGGTTGTCTTTGACGAAAAGATACAGTCGGCGCTGCCCCACAGGTCGGCACGGCGCCACCTGCTGCAGCTGCTTAGCTCCCTCGAAAAGGTCGAGCCGGGGGCCGGGACGTCGGTTGGCGGAGCCCTGCACCAGATGGCGGAGCGGATCAGAAGGCGCGGGTTGATGATCCTTTTCTCGGATCTTCTCGACGACCCATCGCGAGTCATGAACGGCCTGAAACACTTCCGCCACCGGGGACACGAGGTCGTCGTTTTTCACATACTCGATCCAAGCGAGCTCTCGCTGGCTTTCAGCGGCGAAGTCCAGTTCGTGGACAAGGAGACAGGGGAGAGGCTCAGAACGCGGCCCTGGTTTCTCGGCCAGGAATACCGGAAGAACGTGAAGAGCTGGATAAGCGAGCTCGATCGCACCTGCAAGCGGAATGTCATAGACTATAACCTCATAACGACAGATACACCGTTCGACCACGCTCTCGTTTCATATCTTAACAAAAGGCGCACACTGCGGTAGTCTCTTGCTCGGATCAGATGTCGGCCGGTGACGGTCAGGCGGGAACCAGACGAGGGAGACGAAGAGAGATGGGCTTTCTCAATCCGGCATATTTGGCAGCTCTGGCCGCGGTAGCGATCCCGCTGCTCATTCACATATTGAGTCGGCGCCGCGTGCCGGTCATAAATTTCAGCAGCCTGCGATTTTTACAGCCCTCCGACAGGCGAAGCATGAAGCGGGTGAATCTGCGGAGGCTGTTCCTCCTTTTGCTGCGGATGATCGGCATCGCGCTCATCGTTCTCGCCTTCACTCAGCCGACGATGAAGGGTCGGCTTGCGACGCTCTTCCCGAGCGAGAGTATCCGGGCCTGTTGTATCCTTCTGGACAGGAGCTACAGCATGGGATTGGAACAGGAGGGAGGATCGCTCTTCGACGAGGCGAGGCGCCGCGTGATCGAGATACTCGGGGAATACACTCCCGAGGACGAGGTCATGATTGTTCTGTTCGACTCGTCCCAGGAGTTTCTCTACAGGGGGCGCATGGACGGGCCGTTGATAGGGGAGCTTCTATCGGAGACAGTTTCCTCCTGGGGGACGACCGATCTTTCAGGTGCGTTCGGGGCCGGGATCGAAATGCTCGATCAGGCCAGAGGAGGGGCGAAGGAGCTCTATGTCGTCTCCGATTTTCAGAGATCATCCCTCGGCCTGCACCGCTCTTCGACGGCGCAGAGTGCGAGTGGAAGGGAGCGAGAAGTCGGCTTGTCGAAGCACGGAGAGGATCCGAAAGATAGTGGGCCAATACGCATCTTTCTCGTGCCGCTCAAGGCCGAGAGCGAGATGAATGTCTCGATCGAGCGGGTCGGCGTGCCGCGGACAGCCATTCACAGGGGAGAGCTCGCCTCGGTGGAGCTGCTCGTGAGAAACAGCGGGTCAGGCTCGTCTGAGCGGTTTCCGCTGGAACTCTACATCGACGGACGGCTCGTGATCGAAAAGGAGATAGTGATAAAGCCCAACGGATACGCAAAGGAAACCTTCGCGTTGCCCACCGAGAGAAACGGCTGGATATTCGGGGAAGCGAAAAAGACCCCGGACAGATTACGGGCGGACGACAGGCGCTACTTCGTGTTGCACGTGACCGGCCGCGTGAAGGTTCTTCTGGTCGCGGATCAAAGCGCTTTCTACCTCGAGCAGGCTCTGGAGCCCGAAGGGGTGGAAGGTGACATCGAGCTGATGACGAGAACCTACAGCGGACTTACGTCGACGGATCTCGACGGAACGGATGTAGTCGTGCTCGGTCCCGGGGGAGAACCCCGCCAGGAAGATCTCGTTCTCCTGGAGCGTTTCGTGGAGAGCGGGGGAAGGATGGTCGTCTTTATCGTCCCGGAGCTGGCGTCGGTGGCGGATCGCCTGAGCGCCTATCCGCTATCGATGGATTTCCCGGACCTTGAGGAGGGGTTTCTGACCATATCAGAACCGACGAGCGGGAATCGTTTCCTTGGGCCCTTCGATGCCGATGACATCGAGGCGATGACGAAGCTGCGATTTCTGAGGGCGGCAGTAGTATCGGGTGTTCCGGACGCAAGAGGATTTCTCTTCTTCTCCAGCGGATCGCCCTTTATGTGGGAAGAGCGGCGCGGTGAGGGCGGCTGCCTCTTTGTGGCGGCCGATCCACGGCCGGGATCGGGGGATCTCGTCCTCTCCCCCTATTTCCTCCCGCTCGTGCAGCAGTCGGTTCTAGAGGTTGTCAGGAGGGGGCGGAGCGAAGAAGGAATCATCATCGGCGAGCCGTTAGCCCTGCCCGTGGCCGCGAGCGGCGAGATGAGTGTCGGCCTGCTGCAGGGCCTATCGGCGGAAGGCCCCGAGACCTTTATCATGTCTTCCGTTGACCAGGAGGAATGGTTTGAAGGAATCGGTTCTGGGAAGGGAGCAGTTCCCGTTGTGGGGGCTCCGGGATTTGTGGCTATCGAGTCGGGTGGGGAGACGCTCGATGTCTTCGCCGCGAACGTGGCCGGCGGAGCCGAATCGGAACTCATGCCGGCGCCCGGGGAGGAGGTCGCCGATTCACTCGGCATCGAGCATTGGATGACCATCGAGAAAGGCAGGTCTGTGGAGGAGGCGGTAAGGTATGCGAGAGAGGGCCGCGAGATCACCTTCGGCCTTATAATGGCCGCGGCACTGATCCTCGTGATCGAATCGATATTATCTCAGGCGCAATTCGAGGGGAAGAGCGATGTGGGATGATCTCAAGCAGGCGGCAGGGCGGCTCGAGCCGTTCAGGACGCTCGAGGGGAGGCTCGGTGCCGCAGGGGCCGATGTGGATATTGCGGGCCTGCACGGGAGTGCGAGAGCGTTTCTGCTAGCCAGGCTCTTCGAGGAACAGGAAGCGCCGCTTCTCTTGATCGCCGCCGATCCGGTGCAGGCGCGCGATATGGTGGAAGACCTTACGATCTTCGGCCTCGAGGGAGTAATGTTCTATCCCGGAGACGAGATGCTGCCCTATGATTATCACGATCCGGACAGAAACCTGACAGGTATGCAGATGATGGCGCTCGAGGCGCTGGCGCGGGGCGAGTGCAGGGTCCTGGTCTGTACTGTCAGGGCAGCACTGAAAAGGGTCTTTGCGCCGAATGAATTCGAGAAGATGCTTGTATGGCTCGGGGAAGGTTCGGAGCACGATCCGATAGAGCTCACGGAACAGCTTGCACTCCTGGGTTATGAACGCCATGAGATCGTCGAGGCCAAGGGACAGTACGCGTTGAGGGGGGGCATACTCGATCTCTTCGAGGTGGCCCGTGAAGACCCCGTGAGAATCGAGTTCGACGGCGACGAGATCGTTTCGATCAGAGACTTCGACATAGAGACCCAGCGCTCCACGGGCAAAAGGGCCGGTGTCATGGTAAGGCCGTTTCACCATATCGTTCCGGCCGCCGAGGGGATAGAGAGGCTGAGAGCCAGGCTCGACGGGCTTTCCGGAGAGCGGCAGGACGAAGAGGAGCGCAGGATCCTTCTTCCCGCCGAGCGCCTGGAGGCGGGGATATCATTTTTCGGGATGGAGCACTACGCCGCGGATATCCATGAGCTCGTTCCGGTCTATTCCTATTTCAAAGAAATGCCCTATGTCGTGTTCTGTGATGCGGAGGCCGTCGAAGCGGATATGAGGGAGTTCAGGGAGGAAATCGAGCGGCGTTTCGACAAGACGCGCGAAGAGGGGCTTTTCTACCCCGAACCGAGCAGGGCCTTTTTGGAGGATGAGGAGCTCGAGAGACTGCTCGAAGAGACGCGTACAGTGAAATTCCGCGGGTTGAACTGGAAAGGGGCAGTAAAGTTTTCCGCATCGGCTCCGGGGGACTATCGCCGCAACCTGAAGAGGCTGAGCAGGGAGATCGAGAAGGAGGTGGGTCTCGGAGGGAGAGTGTTCCTTTTCTGTTCGAGCGACTTCCAGCGCGAAAGGGCGGAAGATCTGCTCTCGGATGTGGCGATCGACATCGATTTTATGATCGGCAATCTGTCGAGCGGATTCAAATGGAGGGCGCTCGGCGCGCTCTTTCTCAGCGAGGCGGAGATCTTCGGGAGGTATCACAGACCGTTTCATCTGCCGAAGGCGGGCAGCAGGTCGCTGACCTACGACCATTCACATTTCAAGCCGGGCGATTTCGTCGTGCATCTCAACCATGGTATCGGGCGGTATATGGGGTTGAGGGTGCTCGATATCGAAAGGGGAAAGACCGAGTGTCTCGATCTCCGGTACGAGGGAGACGACCATCTCCTCATACCCGTGTCTCAACTCCGCATGGTCGAGAAGCATATCGGCGGAGAGGGGGCAGAGCCTGAGTTGAGCAGGCTCGGCAGCGCAGCCTGGGCTCGGGTCAGGGAGAGGGCCCGCAAGAGCGCCGAACGGGTGGCCAAGGACCTTCTCGAGATATATGCAGCGAGACAGATAGTCGCAGGATTTAAATTCGAGCCCGACAAGCCGTGGCAGAAAGAGATGGAAGCGTCTTTCCCTTTCGAGGAGACGCCGCACCAGCTCGAGTCGAGTATCGAGGTCAAAGCGGATATGGAGCTGGACCGTCCGATGGACCGGTTGCTGAGCGGTGATGTCGGCTTCGGCAAGACCGAGGTGGCAATGAGGGCCGCGTTCAAAGCGATGCTTTCAGGGAAACAGGTCGCTCTTCTCGTTCCGACGACCGTGCTGGCGATGCAGCATTTCGTGACGTTGAAGGAGAGGCTGGAAGGATTTCCGGTCGTCGTTGAGATGCTGAGCCGTTTCGTAACTCAAGCCGCACAGAAGAAGGTCGTCAGGTCTCTCGCCGAGGGAAAGGTCGACATCGTCGTCGGTACGCACAGGCTGCTCTCGAAGGATGTGGTATTCAAGGATCTGGGGCTGGTGATAGTGGACGAGGAGCACCGCTTCGGGGTCCGACACAAGGAGAGATTCAAGAAAATGAAGAAAAGCGTCGACGTCTTGAGCATGACGGCGACACCGATCCCTCGAACACTTTCCATGGCCGTCTCCGGGGTGCGGGACATTTCGGTCATCGATACTCCACCAAGGAACAGGCTACCGATACATACGGAGATACTGCCGTTCGACGACGAGCGGATCCGGGACGCTGTGCTGAGGGAGGTCGACCGCGGAGGGCAGGTATTCTTCGTGCACAACCGAGTGCAGTCGATAGAGGTCATGGAGGGTTTCCTCCGGCGGCTCCTGCCGGAGCGGATCAGTATCGAGCACGCGCACGGACAGATGAAGGAAAGAGAGCTGGAACGGCGGATGATCGATTTTCTCGAGCGCCGTTTCGAGGTGCTGCTCAGCACCATGATCATCGAAGCGGGGCTGGATTTTCCCAATGTGAACACGATTATCATCGATCGCGCCGACATGATGGGACTCGCGCAGCTTTATCAGCTCAGGGGGCGGGTCGGCAGATCGGACAGAAAGGCCTTTGCGTATCTGCTCGTTCCGAGAAGTGGAGCGATGACACCCACCGCCGTTCAGCGTCTCCAGGCGATCAGTGAGTTCGACTATCTCGGGGCGGGATACAGGATCGCCATGAGGGATCTCGAGATCAGGGGAGCCGGTAATCTGCTCGGGCCGCAGCAATCGGGCCACATCCACGCGATCGGGCTCGATCTTTATACGAGGATGCTGAAGGAGGAGGTCGCCAGGTTGAAAGGCGAAGAGGTTCCGGAGGCGTTCGAAACGAAGGTAACCTTTTCGTTGCCCGCTTTTATTCCCGAGAGCTACGTCCATGATTCAGAGGAACGGATGGATATCTACCGCCGTATCTCCGGGCTGACCGAGATCGGAAGACTCGAGGATATCGATGCAGAGCTGGCCGATCGTTTCGGCGCGCTGCCCGATCAGGCCCGAAACCTGTTGATGCTGGTGGGATTCAGGCTGCGGGCCGCGCCTCTGGGCATAGAGAGCGTGGAGGCTGGCAAGGATGGGGGGCTCGTAATCGATTTCAACGCTGCTTCATTGCCGGCGAAGGATGCGGTGGGTGCTCTTGCCGCCGGATTCGAGGGGCGTGTCGCGTTCGAGACGGCTGCCGGCCTCAGAATGACTGTCAGGACCCGGGGCTCCGCCGGGGAATCGGTCCCTCCGGCCCGCTCCAGGACCGGGGAAGCCGCAGCAGGTGATTTTGAAAAGATATTGAATTTGCTGGAATCTTGTGCTATGTAAGATTGTTAAAACAGTGTGTATATGGAAGGTCTCCGCACCGGTGGCGCGGTCGCGCTGATGGGAGACCTGTATTCTGTTATTAGAAAGGAGTCCACATTGAGAAGGATGATTCTGCTGTTTGTATTGATCTCGGTCCTGTTTGCTACGGGATGTACGAAGCGCGAAGAGCTCGTCATTGCCAAGGTGGAGAAGAAGGAGATCACCATAGCCGATTTCGAGAAGGCTGCCGAGCTCCTGGACAACAAGTTCCTGCCGGAGACAGACGACCTGGAGGGCAGAAAGAAGCTGCTCGATCATATCATCAATAAGGAAGTGATGGCCCTGAAGGCCCGTGACGCTGGATACGAGACGGAGGAATGGTTCCAGAACTTGTGGCAGCGCTACCGCGGCCCCTTCCTCGTCGCCGCCCTGATGGACCAGCTCGTTCGCAAGAAGGTCGTCGTGACCGAAGAGGAGATCGACTATTACTTTGAAAAGATGCAGTATGAATATACGCTGAGCCAGATCATTGTCACCGGCGAGGACGAGGCGTGGGAACTGAGGGAGAGGATAAGCGGGGGCGAGGATTTCGGCGAAATGGCGAAGAAATATTCTCTCCATATGTCGGCCGAAAGCGGTGGCTTTGTCGGCAGCAACACAGTCGGCAGCATACTATGGTGGGTCGAGGAGGCCCTCTTCGACATGAAAGATGGTGATGTCTCTCCGCCGCTCAGGACCTCGTACGGATGGGCGCTGTTGAAGGTGCACCGTATCAGAAAGGTCGAGCCGGGGAAGAACAGGGACTACGCGGCGAAGCGGATCCGCGGCGTCAAGGAGAAGAAGGGCATAGAAAATCTCAAGGCGAAGATAGAGAAAGATATAGGCCTCACATGGTACACGGATGCGATCACGATCGCCTACGACGCTCTCCCTGAGGATATAAAAATCGAGGACATAATGTCCTACAAGGTCACACGCAAGAATGCTCCAAAGCTCGATTTGCCCGATCAGTACCGCGACATGATAATCTGTACGTTTGCGGACGAATCGTACACGCTCAGCGATTTTGCCGAGCACTACGAACTGCTCGGCCTTCCCGACAGGCCCAACAGAGGGAGGGGCAAAGAGAATATCATACTCACGATGCACAAAAAGGTGTTCGATACGGTTCTTCCCGACTATGCGGAGCAGAAGGCGAAGATCCTCGAGATACCCGAAGTGCTGGAATCGTACGAGATGCGCAAAGAACAGTTCATAGTACAAAGGCTTTACCAGGATCAGATCTACGGTGAGGTGGACGTGTCCACGGTGGAGATCAAAGCCTATTACGATGAGAACAAAGATGACATCATCGTTCCGGAACAGCGGGATTACTCGATTATCCTGGTATCCAAAGAGGAGACGGCAAAGGAGATTAAGAAGAGAGCCGATTCGGGGTACGATTTCGCTGAACTGGCCAAGGCCTATTCACTCGACCCGACCGTAAAGGAGAACCTGGGAAGGACCGGGATGACATATTCGGGGCACTTTCAGGACTATGACCAGATAGCGTTCTCGCTGAAGAAGGCCGGCTCGGTAAGCGCCCCCTTCAGGACGCCCCGCGGTTGGGCGGTCGTGAAGGTGGAAGAGATAAAGCAGGCCAAGACACCCTCGATGCTCGATGCGACGAGTACAATCAAAAAGTCGATCACGGCAATAAAGGCCGAGGCTCTCCTCGAAGAGAAGCTCCAGGTCTGGCGCGAAGGGTATCCGATAGAGATCTCCGAGGGGAATCTAGCCAAGGCGGAACTGAAGAGAACAAGGCTCTAGCGGGCGCCGGTGGGACGGGATAATGGCGACGCGCGCAATAACATTTCTCTTTATAATCGTTCTTTTTGTTGGATGTGGAAGGGACGAAGAGGGGCGATCTCCAGCGGAGGATGGGAGGAAGATAGTGCGTGTCGGAGACGCCGTTCTCACCGTCGAGACTCTGGAGAACCTGCTTCCAGAGGTGGATAGGGTTCCCTTCACAATGAACGAGAAGAGGTTCTATGTCCGGCGCTGGATCGAGACAGAGATCCTCTATCAAGAGGCGCTGCGCAGGGGATTGAAGGGCGATCCGCGCATCATGGCGCGCCTGAGGAGCCTCGAGCAGGGATTTCTCGCCGATCACCTCACGTTCATAGAACTCAGAGAAAGAACAGCTGTTACCGAGGAAGAGATAGAGGACTACTTCAACGCTCACGAAAAGGAGTACCTTTACGAATACCGTGTGAGGCATATCCTGGTCGGTACGCAGGAAGCGGCGGAGAATGTGATGGATCTTCTCGAGAGAAACAGCTTCCAGTGGGTGGCCAACAGGCACTCTATCGATCCGGTGGCCAGGCGCGGCGGAGACCTGGGATATCTGACCAAGGGGAACATGATCCCCGAATTCGAACAGGTCATCTTCGATATGGAGCCGGGCGAGATGAGCGGTATAGTAAAGAGCGGTTTCGGATATCACATAATCATGCTCGTGGGTATGAGGGAGTCGTTGGTCAAGGTTCAATACGACGAGGTGAGAGAGCAGATATTGAATATGCTGCTGATCGAAAAGCGCGAGAAGGCTTTCGATGAACTGACGATCTCGCTGCGGAGCATCGCGGAAATCGAGTATTACGACACGAGCTACGAGCCCGATTCGATCCAAGTGCCGGATGAAGGTGAAGGGAAACGTTGATCATGAAAAAAATCACTGCATTGTTATTTTTGGCGACTGCACTGCTTGGATTGTCGCAGGTGGCCGCCCAGCAGAGCGGCGAGGTGGTTGACAGGATCATTGCGGTCGTCGAGGACAAAGCGGTGCTCCAGAGTGAACTGGAGCTCGAGTACAGAAACCGTCTCATGCAGATGGAACGGACGATGCTGACCGAGGCTGAAGAGCGTGAACTCAAGGCGGAGATCGTCGAAGCTCTTGTCTCGGAACTCTTGATGCGCGTCCACGCCGAGAAGGTGGGAATAACGATAGGGGACGAGGAAGTATTCTCCGAGGTCGAGAAGCGTATCGAAGAGGGCAAAAGGATGATAGGCGGGGAGGAAGCCTTCCAGAAGCAGCTCGAGAGGGAGGGCCTTACCGTTCAGCAGCTCAGGGAACTCTGGAGCGAGAAGCTGAAAACTCGCATGTTGAGCGAGCGGTTGATGTACGCCGAGGTGATGAGAGACATCAAGGTGACCGAAAAAGATGTCAGGGATTATTACAAGGGACATCTCGGCGAGCTTCCCAGCAGGCCGGCCACGATAAGCCTCGCCCAGATTCTGATCCTGCCCGCTGCCTCCGACGGTATCGTCTCGGCCGCCAGGGCGAAATTGGAGGAAATCGAAAAATTGCTCGAGGCGGGAGGCGACTTCAGCGAGCTCGCGACGGAATATTCGGAGGGACCGAGCGCGAAGTCCGGCGGAAGCCTGGGATACATCGATCTCAAAGACCTGAACAATCCGGAGTTCGAGGACGCCGTAAGAAAATTGACCGTCGGTGAAGTGAGCGGCCCCGTGCTGACAGAGTTCGGTTACCATTTGATAAAGCTGGAGGACGTGAGCGGGGAAAAGGTGCTGGTGAGCCATATTCTAGTCAAGGTAGAGGGGGCGGAGGGGGACTGGGAATCGACCGCAAGGATGGCGGAGCAGATCCGCGAACAGCTCCTTGACGGGGCGGATTTCGCGGAGATGGCGGCGCTACACTCGGCCGATCATCGCACGAAGGATTCAGGAGGAGTCGTGGGGGAGGTCGTTCTCGCCAATCTGCCGGAGCATTTCCGGGAGCTCATTGCGGACATTCCGGCCGGCGGAATAGCACCGGTGGTCAAGGAGGAGAGAGGGTACCGAATAGTCAAGGTTCTCGGGCGAGCTGAGGACAGGGCTTACTCCTTCGAGGAAGCGCGTGAGGAGCTCAAAGGGCTGATGGAGAATGAGAAGCTCCAGGGCCAGATGGATGAGTATATCGAGGGCCTCAAAGCGGTCTACTACATGGAGGTAAAGAAGGAGAATTAGGAGATGCGGCTCGATGCGCTGCTGAAGTCCCTGTGCCTGGTGAAGACCCGCAGCCAGGGCAGGAAGGGTTGCGAGGCCGGACGGGTCAAGTTGAACGGGCTGAGCTCGAAGCCGAGCCGCGACGTCCGTGCCGGCGACATCATAGAGATACGGTTTCCGGATAAAGATCTCGTCATAGAGGTGAGCGAGGTGCCTCTCGGCCAGGCATCACGTAAGCAGGCAGGGGCGTACTACCGGGTGGTCAGGGAGACTCCCAGGGACGAAACTCCCGGCCGGCGGTTCTAATCTAACACTGATTATACCCACGGAAGCTTTTTTATCAGCCTGCCGGGAGAGTGGAGCATGGGACGACGTAAGGCAAGGTTGGCGCTCACGATCGGAGATCCGGGAGGAATCGGCCCGGAGATCTTCGCCAGGCTGCTCGATAGAGGCATTCTCCCCGAGGCGGCGGAACTCGTAGTCATCGGAGCTGCGGATGCAATGCTGCGCGAGGTTCCGGCCCTCGAGGGAAAATACGCCTCCGCCGTCGATAGCGCTGTGGAGGGGATAGAAGAGGGAAGATTTCCGCTTATAGTCGACATCGGCTCCGCGATACCGGTTCCCACGGGAAAACCAACGGCCGAAGGGGGAAGGATCTCGGCGAAGTCGATAGAGATGGCGGTAGAACTCGCCGAAAAGAAGAAGATCGACGGTATTGTCACAGGTCCGATATCGAAAGAAGCCCTCGCCATGGCCGGATACAGGTATACGGGGCATACCGAGATGCTTGCCGCGCTTTTTGGCGTACCCGACTGTCAGATGATGATGGTGGCGGACGATTTCAGGGTACTCATACTGACCCGGCACCTGCCTCTGAGGGAGGTCGCCGGAACACTAACACGGGAGCGGATCGTTACGGCTGTCCGGGTCGCCGGTGACGCGCTCGAACGCGATTTCGGCATAGAGCGGCCTCGTATAGCGGTAGCGGCGCTCAATCCACACGCAGGCGACGGCGGCCTCATCGGAGACGAGGACGAGCGAGTCGTCGCCCCGGCCGTATCCGAGCTCAGAGAGGCGGGATTGTGTGTTGAGGGTCCGTTTCCCGCCGATTCGCTCTTCCATTCACAGAGGCGCAGGGGTTATGATGCGCTGGTAGCGCTCTATCACGATCAGGGTATGATACCGTTCAAAATGGAGGCATTCGACCGGGGGGTCAACGTGACCGTAGGGCTTCCAGTAATAAGGTCGAGCGTCTGCCATGGAACGGCATATGACATAGCGGGCGATTCGAAGGCCGACGCCGGCAGCTTAGAAGCGGCGGTCGAACTGGCGGTTGAATGTTGCGAGCGCAGGATCGCATCGGACCGAAGGACGGGCCATGAATCAGGATAAAAGGATTATAGTCGGGGTCTACCACCTGAACAAGAAACTGGGGAAGCATTTCTCGCTCGAGGATATCAATCTTCAGGTGGCGAACGGGGAATTCGTTTTTCTCGTCGGCCCGAGCGGCGCGGGAAAGAGCACGCTTCTCAGGCTCCTCTATATGGATAATATGCCGGACTCAGGGCAGATAGTCGTCGGCCCATATATCTCGACGAGGATAAAGAGAAACACCGTCCCGTCCCTCAGGAGAATGGTGGGGATCGTCTTTCAGGATTTCCGCCTGATCGAAGACAGAACGGTTTTCGAGAACGTGGCCCTCGCCCTCAAGGTGACTGGCGCCGGAATGAGAGAGATCAAGCGGCAGGTTACCGACATATTGACCAGGGTTGCTCTCTACCACAAACGTTATGAATTCCCGCCCGCCCTCTCGGGGGGCGAACAGCAGCGAGTCGCGATCGCCAGGGCGGTGGTGAATCGCCCGGCTGTGCTGCTTGCAGACGAGCCGACCGGCAACCTCGACCCTACCGCCACAAAAAATGTCCTCGAGCTCCTCTTCAAGGTGAATGCCGGAGGCACAGCAGTGCTCATGGCGACTCACGACATCGATCTAGTCCGGAGCTTCGGGCAGCGTATTATCTACCTGGAGGAGGGAAGGCTCGTTCGTGACAAGGAGATGATCTACACGGGCGACCTGAGGGAGCGGATAGACGATTCGCGTGTAAGCAAGCGGGCCGAACGCATGAAGGACCTCGATATCACGGGCGGTAAAGGAGAATGAATCTGAACAGGATCCGGTACATGTTCGGTGAATCATGGATCATGCTGAACAGGCGATTGGGAGCGGCAGTTATCTCTGTATTTATCATGGGTCTCTCGCTCCTGATACTTGTCATCTTTCTCCTGCTCACGCTAAATATCGCCGTAATGATAGATAGGGCGAGCGAGGAGCTCAGGATCTTCGTCTATATCGAGGACGGCATCGGAAGGGACCGGTCGCAGGAGATCCAGCTATCGCTTCTGGGGATGAACGGAGTCGAGGAGGTGGTCTTTGTCTCAAAGAGCGAAGCGCTCACCACCTTCAAGGAGGCCCTGGGAGAGGAGAGCGATCTGCTCGACGCCCTCGAGCGAAATCCGCTGCCGGACGCGTACAAGCTCAAGATGCAGCATGATATGATGAGGAGCGATGAGCTCGAACGCCTCGCCGGACAAATCGAGGAATGGGATGGAGTCGAGGAGGTCCGCTACGGGGAGAAGTGGTTCGAGCGCGGGGAAAAGTTCGTCAAGGGTTTCTACGTAGTGGATCTCGTGCTGGGGCTGATCATCTTCCTATCGGTCATTTTCGTGATCTCGAACACCGTTCGTCTCACAATACTCTACAGGCGCAAGACGATAGATGTGGTAAAGCTCGTCGGCGCCCCGAGCAGTTATATTCGGATGCCATTCATTATCGAGGGGGCGATTCAGGGGATCGTGGCGGCGCTTCTGGCGCTCGGACTTGGGTTTTTAGTTTACTACTTCGCGCACCGGTACTTTCCGGGGATCACATTCTTCCAGCTCGAAGCGGCTCTCCTGTTCGTGCTCTTCTGTGCTGTCCTGGGAGCGGTCGTCAGTTACATGGCCATGAGACGCTTCATTAGGATCTAGCATGCCCATGAGAGTCGAAAGATCAAACATACACCTCTGCGCCTCGTTTCTTCTCTGCATCTTTGTCGTATCCATGTGTATCTCGATCCCGCTCCGGACACGGGAGCAGGAGGTGGACGAGCGGATCCAGTCGAAGGAGACGGAACTGCAGGAGCTCAGGAAAAGGATAGCCGAGCAGCGGAAGAAGATCCAGGCGGTCGAGAAGAAGGAAAAGAACGAACTTGAATACCTGCGGAGGCTCGAGAAGGAAGAGAAGCTGACGCGCAAGCTCATGGCAGGCCTCGGTGAGAAGGAAGGTTTGTACCAGGGGCAGGCGGACCGGCTCCGCCTGGATCTCTCAAGCAACGAGATCGTCCATAAACAGAGACTCGAGGTGTTCTCGAAGCGTATGCGGGAGATGTACAAGGAGGGGCGGCAGGAGATGTGGCAGGAGCTGCTGAACGCGACAGACTTCGATGATCTCATACAGCGGTACAAGTTCCTCGCCTTGATAGCGGAGCAGGACGTCCAGTTGGTAAGGGACGTCCGCGAGCAGGGGATTGAGATCGAGTGCCAGGAAGCGGCGATCACCGAGGCCCTGCACGAAGTCTCCGTGGCCAAGAGGGAAAAAAAGGCGGAGCTGGGGCGCCTGAGAGAGAACGAACGGAAGCGAAAGGTGACGCTCCGACAGCTCGGGGACAGCAAAAAGGTACACCAGGCGAAGATCGGCGAGCTCGCCGAGAGCGAGAAGAAGCTCGTCGGTGTTATCGAAGAGCTCGAGAGTAGAAGGTTAGACCAGGCACAGGACTGGGCAGAATACGGGGAGACCGACTTCGGCAAGCTCAAGGGCAGGCTCAACCGCCCCGTCACCGGAAAGACGGTCAGGGCGTTCGGCCGGTTCAGGCACCCAGAATTCGGCACGGTCACTTTCAACTCCGGTATCGACATCGATGCGAGAGTGGGAGCGCCGGTAAGGGCGGTGGCGAAGGGGAGGGTGGAGTACGTCGATGTACTGCCCGGTTACGGTAACTGTATCATCATCAATCACGGCGGGGGATACTACACGCTCTACGCACACGCGGAGCATTCTTTGGTGAAGCAGGGGAACAAAGTGGAGGCGGGAACGGTGATAGCAGAAGTCGGAGACACCGAAGGAAGCCCCATACATTTCGAGATAAGAAAATCAAAAAAGGCGCTCGATCCAAAGGAATGGCTCAGCAGGTAAGGCGGAGCAAAGGCGCCGCAATTTTTTAGATTGGAGACGGGAGGGGACGGTATCGATATTCTCCGAGCGGCAAGGTTGATCGCCATGGGGCAGCAGCGCATCGAGCAGATGGTCCGGGACCTCCTGCTTGAGGACACACTCCCGCAATCGTTGCTCTTGACCGGGCCGGAAGGAACCGGCAAGGCGCTATTTGCGGTAGATATCGCGGCCCGGCTCAACTGCGAAGCGGAAAAGGACCGGCCGGACGGGACCTGTCCCGCGTGCCGGAAAGTGGGGCGTCTCGAGCATCCAGATCTCCATCTCGTCTTCCCCGTTCCCTCTGGGGATTGGGAGAAGTCGATGCCCACTATCATCGAGAGCAGGAGGGAGGATTTTTACGCGAGAGGAGAGTTCGGAGGACGTGCTCAGAGCATAGGTATTGGGAGCATCAGGAAGGTAATCGAGACGGTCTCCAAGCATCCTTTCGAGGGGCGCAGGACCGTCGTTATCATCTTCGACGCGCATCTGATGACGGTGGAGGCGCAGAACGCGTTCCTGAAGGTGCTCGAGGAACCGCCCCCTTCGGCGGTGCTAGTTCTGGTGACCGAGTTCCCGGACAAGCTGCTCGACACGGTCCTATCGAGGTGCCAGCACATCCGGTTCGATTATCTCGGCCGAGAGGCCGTTGGATCCTTTCTCGAAACATTCTACTCGGTCGAAGGGAAAGAGGCAAAGCGGATCTCGATACTTTCCGAGGGGAATCTCCGGAGGGGCATAAGGTTTCTCGATGAGGGATTTGCCCGTATAAGGGCCGACGCAGCCTCGCTGCTGAGGGTTGTATTCGTCGGCAAAGGGAGGGATCTCCTTGGCGAGTCGGAAAGGATCGCCCGGGAATACAACAGGGACGAGGTTAGGACGCTGATAGATGAGATGGCTGTACTGGCCCGGATACTTATGCGGCAGCAGGCCCTGGTGGCGAGCATGGAGGAGAAAAAGCTCCTGGAGGAGATGATCGGATCGAAAATGGCGGCGGCTGGATTGAAACGGGACCTGACGGCCGATCTCGGCAAGATGGACGGCGCGTTGAAAAGCATGTCGAAGAACGCCGATCTGGAGTTGACCCTGTCGCATCTCCTTCTTGATTTAGCAGGTAAGTGGTATTAGATTGTTGCATGAAACTTATAGGAAAAGGCAACCTGACAACAATACTGCGCATTCGAATCATACTGGGGTTTCCCCGAGTGATCCCATATAATCGGTAGCAGGCAAGGGGTGTAAATAGATCGTGGAAATTGTCGAAGTACAATTCAAGGCGCAGAGAAAAGAGTTCTTCAAAAACGCGCGCGATCTCTATCTAAAGACCGGCAATTACTGCATCGTCCAGGCCGATCGCGGGGAAGACATGGGGGTCATCATATCGATCGCGCAGGTCTCCAAGGGCGAGGTAGAGGCGGATATGAAGGAGGTGCTCCGTCATGCGACGGACAAGGACGCCGAGCACCTCGATGAGATGCGGGAACTCGAGGAAGAGGCGACAGAGACATGCCAGAAGAAGGTGGATGAGCATACTCTCCCAATGAAGTTGGTCGATGTGGAGTACCAGTATGACGGCAACAAGATCACATTCTATTTCACATCGGACGGCCGTATCGATTTCAGGGAACTCGTCAGAGACCTGGCGGGGGTTTTCCGCACAAGGATAGATCTACGTCAGATCGGTGTCCGAGACGAGGCCCGCCGTTTCGACGGTATGGGAATGTGCGGCCGCAGGCTCTGCTGCGCCACCTTCCTGAAGGATTTCGAGCCGGTTACCCTCAAGATGGCGAAGGACCAGAATCTGCCGCTCACCCCATCGAAGATTTCGGGCGCGTGCGGGCGGCTCATGTGCTGCCTCGCATACGAACTCGATCACTACAAGAAGCTCTCGAAGGATGTTCCAAAGGTGGGCAGCAAGGTCACCTGTTTCGGGGGTGAACATCGCATCGATAAGATCGATTTTATAACACCGGCGGTGATACTGAGCGACGCCGAAGGCAATCAGATACATGTACTCATGGAAGATTTCAGGGAAGAGCTGGGTAAGGTTGCGGGGCCGCAGCAGGAAAGCAAGCAGCGCAAGTTCGGCCGCGACCGCAGGCGCAAGCCGAGGGATGACCGGCAGGGGGAAGGCGAAGGGGACGCATGAGCAAGTTCTATATCACGACGGCTATCGACTATGTCAACCAGAGGCCCCACCTCGGAACCGCCTACGAGAAGGTTGGCGCCGATTGCATGGCCCGCTACAAGCGGCTGAGCGGTTTCGACACTTATTTTCTCATGGGGAACGACGAGCATAGCACCAACGTCGAGCGTGAGGCGGTCCGCCGGGGTTTGGATCCCCACGAATACTGCAGGCAGATGTCCGAGGAGTTCCAGAGCGTATGGAGATCGCTCTCGATATCATATGACGATTTCATACATACGTCGGAAAAGAGGCATATCGGAGCCGTCACCGAGCTGTTCCGCACGATCCACGAGAACGGGTATATATACAGGGGAAGCTACGAAGGTCTCTACTGCGAGTCGTGCGAGGAGTTCATAAGCGAGAAGGATCTGGTCGATGGGCTATGCCCTCGCCACAAGCAGGAGCCGGTCAAGCTCTCCGAGGAGAACTACTTCTTCGCTCTGTCTAAGTTCGAGCGGCCGCTGCTCGAACATATAGAGAAGAATCCCGGTTTCATAAGACCGAAGATACGAGAGAACGAGGTCGTCAATGTGATCAAGGGCGGGCTCGAGGACGTCTCGATATCGAGATCCGGTAAGAGCTGGGGCATACCGCTGCCGATCGACGAGAGCCACGTCATATACGTCTGGTTCGACGCGCTGACGAACTATATATCCGCCCTCGGTTACGGGGGCGGTGACGCCGGCCTGTTCGAGAAGTACTGGCCGGCGGATTTTCATGTTATAGGCAAGGACATCACGCGCTTTCACTGTGTTATATGGCCCTCGATGCTAATGGCCGCCGGAGTCGAACTGCCAGAGAGCGTCTTCGCGCACGGCTTCGTCTCTCTAGGCGGAGAGAAGATGAGCAAGACGAGGGGCAACATACTCGATCCGGCCAAGATGGCGGAAGTATTCGGGGCCGATGGGCTCAGGTACCTGTTGCTCAGGGAGGTCCCGTTCGACCGGGACGGCGACATATCGGTCGAGATCCTGCTGAACCGCTACAACGCCGATCTTGCGAATGAGCTCGGTAACCTTTTCAGCAGGACGACCGTGATGATCACGAAATATTTCGAGGGGAATCTGAGCGAGAGGACGTTCGATTCCGGCTCCGAGATGTACGGTGATCTGATGAAGGCGGTAGAGGGATACCGCGGGCATATGGAGAGGATGGAATTCTCTCGCGCTCTGGGTTCTTACTGGACCGCGGTGCAGAGGGCCAACCGCTTCATCGAGGAGAAGAAGCCGTGGGAGCTCGCGAAGGACCCCAAGCGGAAGGAAGATCTGGAGCAGGTTTTCACAGAGCTACTCGCCGTGCTCGTTACGAGCGGGGTGGTCTTGAGCCCCTTCATGCCGGGAGCGATGGCCGCGATGCTCGCACACCTGGGTCTCGATCCGCTGGGCCTCCATGATGTGCCGCCGGCCAGGGTCGGCGCCACCGGCCTCGAGCCTCCGGAACCGCTCTTCCCCCGTATACAGATAGAGCCGGACAAACTATTCGAGGACTAGGAACAGCGATGCTGATCGATTCTCACGCACATCTCGAGAGTGTCGAGTTCGAGGGCTTGCTGGACGAGATCGTCGAGCGAGCGCACACAGCCGGCGTCGGCGAGATTCTCAACATCGGATACTCGCCGGCGACGATCGAGAAGACGATAGAGCTTACCGAGAAGTACGACTGCATATTCTGCGCTCTCGGCATCCATCCCCACAACG
Source organism: Candidatus Krumholzibacteriota bacterium (assembly GCA_030667985.1). Taxonomy (GTDB): domain Bacteria; phylum Krumholzibacteriota; class Krumholzibacteriia; order Krumholzibacteriales; family Krumholzibacteriaceae; genus DAOUUU01. Next base: position 4,743 of record DAOUUU010000001.1, on the reverse strand, counting down.
CGAAGGAATTCACCCGGGAGTTCGAGGAGGGGCTCAAGAAAAAGCTCCTCGGTAAAAAGGTGCTCGCCGTCGGAGAGATAGGGCTTGATTACTACAGAGATCTCTCGCCGCGGAAGACGCAGAGGGATGTCTTCAGGCGGCAGATAGGCCTCGCTCTCTACTTCGAGAAGCCGATCGTCGTTCATTGCCGGGACGCGTTTGATGATGTCATGAAGATACTCCGTGAGGAGGGGGCTGGCGAGGGGGGGGGAGTCTTCCACGCCTTCTCCGGCGGCCTCGACGAGGCGCGCGAGGTGCTGGAACTCGGTTTTCACCTCGGAATAGGCGGCCCGGTGACCTACAAGAATTCGAAGCTCCCCGAGGTGGTCTCCCACCTTCCTTCGGGGGCGATACTGATCGAGACGGACTGTCCCTACCTGCCGCCCGTGCCCTACAGGGGCAAGCGGAACGAGCCGGCCTATGTGGCCCTTGTCGCCGAGAAACTGGCCGAGGTATTGGACGTTACGATCGAGGACATAGAGCGGGCTTCGGAGGCCAATTACAGGCGCCTATTTCACGGAGAAACCCAGGCGGCGCCCGATATCGCATACACGCTCAGGGGAAACATCTACGTAAATGTCACATCCAGTTGTACCAACGACTGTCTCTTCTGCTCGAGGAGCAGATTCGACAGCTCTCTCTACGGATACAACCTCAGCCTTGACTCCGATCCCACGCCCGGGGAGATGGCGGATGCTGTGAAGAAGCTGGCCGGAGAGGGGGATTACGCGGAGATCGTCTACTGCGGGTATGGCGAGCCGACCTGCAGGCTCGAGTTCCTACTCGAGGCGGCGACCGAGCTCAAGGCGCTCGGGCTTCCCCAGAGGCTCAACACGAACGGGCAGGGCAATCTGATACACAAGCGCAACATAGTCCCCGAGCTCGAGATAGCACTCGATCGGGTCTCTGTCAGTCTCAACGCTCCGGACGCGGATACGTACGAGCGCCTCTGCAAGCCCGATTTCGGTGGGCCTGCCTTCGGCGCGGTGGTTGATTTCATCGAAAAAGCGGCTGCTTCTAAGATGAAATGCAGGGTGACAGCGCTCGATTACGAGGGGGTCGACCTTGAAGCGTGCCGGAAGCTGGTAAGTGCGATGCCGGGCACAGAATTCCAGGTAAGACGCTATCATTACACGAGATATGATTCATAAAGCCACGCGCCCGACGTGCGGTAGGAGCCGCGGATAGCTTCAGGAGTTGACCGGCCGCCGACTTTATATTAAAATATAGGAAAAGGAGTTAAGGCCCCGCACCACAGTTACCACATTTTTCTTCATCTACAAAGTAGCCCCCGCCCCTGAGGGGATCGTACGACCGTTTCCGTCGCATCCCACTCGGTAAACACAGGAGAGAGCGCGTGTCGAAAAACGGCAGGCACGAAGCAAAGAAAAGCCTTGGCCAGAACTTCCTGATCTCCAAAGAGATAGCGGAAAAGATCGTCTCTACCTCGGGTGCGTCCAGGGGAGGGCTCGTCTTCGAGATCGGACCCGGACGCGGAGCGCTCACTGCTCCGCTCGCCGAAACGGGCGCGCGTGTCGTCGCCTTCGAGATAGACGGACGGCTCGTCGGGGATCTCGAGACTCGATTCGTGCGTCTGGGTAATGTCGAGATCGTGCATGCCGATATCAGGGAGGTCGATCTGGACCGGGAGGCGAGAAACCGTGGATTCGACAGTTACACGCTGATAGGAAACATACCCTACAACCTCACGAGCACTATACTACTTGCCCTCCCCGGCCGGCTGCTCTGCTCTAAGAGCCTGATGATGGTCCAGCGAGAGGTCGCCGAGCGGATCCTCTCCTCGCCCGGCGAGCGCAACTGTGGTATATTGACTGTCTTTTTGCAGAGTTACATGGATATCGCCAAGGAGATTCGTGTCCTGCCAGGCTCGTTCAGGCCGAGGCCGAAGGTCGAGAGCGTGGTTCTAAGCCTATCGCCGGCACTTCCCGGGCGGGGACCGGACGACAGAGAGGCCTATCTCGCTTTCCTCAAGCTGGCGTTCTCGCAGCGGAGAAAGATGCTCTCGAGCCTGTTTCGCGACGCTTTTGGTATGCGAGATGCTGGTATACATCGGCGTCTCGGGCGAGAATCGGGTGTGGAGATGAAGAATCGTCCAGAACAGTTGACCCTCGAGGAGTGGTTCAGGCTCTTCGGAGCGTATCGGCAGGTGTCGGGTAACTGATGAATCGAAAGATAGTCATAGGGTTTTCGATGGCGCTTGCGCTGATCTCGGCGCTTCCTGTTGGCGTGCGGTCCCAGGAAGCCGCCCCCGATTCCCTGATAACCGACCGGTTCATACCGATCTGGACTTCGTTCATGCGAAGCGGCGTCACCGATGTCTCGCTGGGCAGTCAGGTGCAGGCCCATATAATGCCGCCCGGCGGCTGGAACATAAGCTCGTTGATCGCCGTCCAGGCCAAATCTTACAGGAGCCGCGACATGCAGGAGGTCTTCGAGCAGATCATGAATACTGCTAGGAAGAACGAACCGGGCTTTTACAAGCTGGATTTCAACCTCGGAGAGACCTATTCGAAGAAGCAGACTATGGGTCTCGCTCGTTACGGCAAGGATATCATATTCGAGAACGAGTATGCTGATGGAAGCGCTGTCATTTCTCGGCCTATCCTCCGGGCCCATAGCACACAGTTCTTTGTGGCGGGTGAGGCGAAACGTGGCCACAACGATTTCAAGTACGACAAGACGATCTTGGGCGGAGCGGGAGCTAGGATAACCTACCTGTTCGGCGAGGTCCTCTCCCTAAAGGCCGGCGGCGGCCTTATGAGAAAACGCGAGACGAGCGAGATTGAAACGATCTCCTTCGACCGTATGCCGAGCGACGCCGACACGGTGAGTGTCGGGGCGGTGTACGGCAGGGGTCCGAACAAGCTGCTCGAGGTGAAGTACGCGAAGATCTCCGGTGTTACGAGATGGGTGACGCCCCCGAGGGGAAACTCCCTCGAGATCATCGATAACCCCGAAGCGGCGAAGGAGGAGGAATCCCGTCTCAATTCAGAAAAGCTCCTTATAGGCTCCAGCGTGCAGCTATTTCCATTCCTCTTCGTGAACGTCGATTTCGATCATGATCTCAGATCGCAGCGGAACAAGGTCGATACGAGGCTCTCGAAAGAGACGGAGAGTACCAACATAATCGCTTCGACTGATTACAACTACGCAGAACGCGGCAGGCTACACTTCACCGCCAGGATCGGAGACAAATCGGTCGACTACGGCCCCACATCAGTATCGAGTTTCTCGGAGAACGAGAAGAAGGTCGTGATGAGGGCGACGCAGAAGATCACGGATTCCCTGGATGTCTCGCTCTCCGGCTCGGTCTCGCTGAAACAAAAATTCTTCAAGAAGAAGGACGCGAACCCGCGCGATGCGGATTACCTTTACTATAACCTGGGAGGAAGCGTGAGGGCGGCGCTCATGCCCCGCATTCAGGTGCAGATAGAGGGCACCATGTCAATAAACGAAACAATCAACATCGACAGATCGTTGTCGGGCGATAACCGCAAGGACTACCTTTACTGGCTGTCGCCCAAGATCGAGGTGCAGCCAGCGAAATGGCTCGATCTCTCACAGAAGTATTCGGTCAAGATCGAGTACACAGATTTCGTCTACAAGGATGATGAGAACTATCTCAACAGGACGACCTCTATGGTAACAGAGGCGAGGTTCACGGTGATGCGGCCTCTGGTTTTCAATTTCAGGCATATCTACCTGATGAAAGACAGCGGAAGCTATCTCATGCGGGAAAATGACCGCAAGTACAACCGGAGCGGAGAGAATTTTGAACACAGACTTTATCTTGCGACTCTGTACCGGCTCACCGTCGAGATGAGCATTCTCGCTGAAGTTGATTTCAGGACACAGGAAAACAACAGGCTCGGCTTTGTCGGCGGAGACAGAGTCGTCGTGTCGTCCAATGTCTACAAGTCGGGAGGGATGAAGCTGGGGATAAGGCGGGAGCGTAAGTTCTGGGGGAACGGTAGGGTGGACCTTGATATAAACTATGTCAGACGTTTCGGACCGAATATATCGCCCGAGAGGCGAGAATACTGGGATATAGATTCGAGTATAGCTTTTAATTTCTAGGAGCAGGATGATGACCGCAAAAAAAATAATCGTATTGATCCTGGTGATAGGATTCATCGGCATGACCGGGTGCATATTCGAACCGAGGGAGGCGGAAACTCCAGATACGGAGGAGGGGGGTGACTGGATCACACCAGGAATGCCCAAGGATGTCCTGGCCAACCTCGCGAGCGGACTCGTCGCTGTGGCCAATTCGAACTACGAGCGGAGTCTCCACGAAGATTTTGTCTTCATCCCGCGCCCCGAGGATAGGGATAATCTTGGCGAAGAGGTCTTCGAGGGGTGGAACAAGGAGGTGGAGATGGCCTTTCTTACGCGTCTTAAGGGCATCTACATCGGTGAGCGCTTGATTCAGTTCGGCGATGAGAACATGGTCTTCGAGCGGGAGGATATCACGGTCGGCAGGGCGGAGTTCGAGGGCGACTACGTGATGACGCTCGATCTGGGCGACGGATCCGATCCTGAGATCTACGAGGGGAGGGCGATCTTCATTATCGTCGAGGCGAACCAGGGGTGGATGCTCGAGAGTTGGGAGGATGTGGATGTGATTGGCACCAATCCCACATCGGGTTACCTCAGGGGCACCTTGAGAGGGGTCGAATAATT
>DAOUUU010000052.1 GCA_030667985.1 Candidatus Krumholzibacteriota bacterium | reverse complement strand
TGAGTTCATGCAACAATAACCGTTTGACGAGCTTCATCGCGCTCTGTGCGATCGTTGTCCTCCTCACTTTCCCGATCAGCGCGGAAGAGACAAAAGAAGAAGCGAAGAAAACGCCAGGTCCCGGCACGCTCGCAGAGATCGGCCAGGCTCTCGATCAGGCTCGTCTCTTGATGGATCCCGAGCGTCGCAGCGCTGCCGAGAATGCGGCGCGAAGTCTCGAAGCATTGCTCGAGTCTGGCATTACCAAGGATAAGCGATGCGCCGTCCACTTTCTCTCGGGTGAAATCCGATTTACGCTCGGGGAATACGGTAAGGCCGCTGAGGACTTCAAGAATGCCGGCAAGCGCGACGAAGAGAAAATATACCGTGATGAGGCCGAGGCGGCTTACATCATGGCGATGGAGGCCGTTGGAAAAGACGAAGAGGCGGCCAAGGAATGGATCAAGTGGCAAAAGAAGTACAGGGACAGTCCCTTCCTGCAGGAAGTGCTCGTAGCCAGCACATGGAACGCGCTGCGCCGAGGACTTCCCTCAGAGGCCAAAAGGATACTCGCAGATCTAAACGCCCGCTTCCCATGGATGAGCGAGGATGCGCGCGTGATAGAGGCCAAGGCCACTATCTCCTACATAGAGGGCGACTACAAAGATGTGCTCGCCGTTCTTGAGAACGCAAAACAGAGCCCTGGGTCTCTATACCTCAAGGCTCTTTCCTACGAGGCGCTGGACACGCCGCTGAAGGCGGCCGCCTACTACCGGGAGGTCGTCGAGCGGTACCCTCGCTCCCCTCTTCGTGATCCGGCCATGCTCGCCAAGGCCAACATCTTCCTGAACAGCGGCGCATACAAGAGCGCTGCCGAGGAGATGGAACGCGTCGTCGAGGAAGCTTCGAGAACAGATGTCCGCGGAGAGGCGATGCTTCGCAAGGCAATTGCCACCGTCCTCGACGGAGACGCCGAGGAGGGAACGAACCAGCTCCGCAGCGTCGTTGCGGCCTACACAGGTTCGGACATAGCCGCGCGGGCGCAGTTCATGCTCGGGGAAGTCCTTTTTGATGAGCAACTGTATGAAGAGGCTATCGTGGAATTCAACCAGGTGCTGGCGCTGTACTTCGATCACAAGCTCGCCCCGAGGGCCCAGTACCGGATCGGGCGCAGTCTCGACGCACTGGATCGAGGAGCCGACGCGACTAACACGTATCAGGCGGTAGTCGCAGGATACCCGCTCTCGCCGGAATCCCCAGCCGCCGCTTACCTTGCCGGAGTGGGATTGCTCGAACTCGGCCGGCCGGCTGTGGCCGCCCCCTACTTCCAGATCGTACTCGACAGGTACTCGAGAGATGACGGCACGGGAGCCCTCGTCTTTGCCAACGACGAGCACAGGGAGCTCGTCGAAGCCTCGCTTTGCCTCCTCGAGCTCTCGTACCACCGCACGGGCAATCTCGGACAGCTCTCCGGAGCGCCACACATTATGCTTCAGAAAATGCCGCCGAGCAAATCGCCCTGGCGGGCCTACGCTCTTCTTATCGATGCCGACGCTCTGGCAGCGCAGGCGCGATATCCAGAGGCGGAGGAGATGCTCCAGCAACTGATCGGGGAATTCCCCGAACATACCATCGCCGTCCCGGCAACACGCCTTCTCGCTTGGACCTACGCGCAACAGGGAGAGGACGACCTCGCGATACAGACCGAGGAACAGATGCTCGCCCGGTATTCGGCCTACGGCGATCAAGCGAATCTAAGTACCGCATTCTTCAATAAGGCCAACATCCTCTTCAACAGGAAAGACTACGAAGAGGCAGGCACCGCCTACGACGAGTTCCTGCGCAGGTTCAGCGATCATCCGAAACAGCTGTTGGCGCTCTACCGGGCAGGCCTGTGTTACCAGCGTCTCGACCAGCACGGCGACGCCGTCGACCGCTGGGAGGCACTCGTCGCTATAGACTCTACAGCAGACATCTCCGAACTCGCCTGGATACGCGCTGGCGACCTCTACTTCAGGGCCGATCACTACGAGGCCGCAAAACGCAGTTATCAGTGCCTCCTGAAACATTTCGCCGGAAGCCAGGCAGCGGCCATGGGCATGCTCCGCCTGGCTCAGTGCGAGTACAATGCCGGTCAGGACGAGGAAGCCCTCAAGCTCTATTCCGACGTGATAAACCGCTTTCCAAGCTCCAATTATGCCGTGGAGGCCGAGCGGGGCATGGAACTCGCGCTCTACCGCCTCGGACAGCGTGATGACGGCAGCGAAGTGCTTACAGAACTCGTTGAACGCTATCCCACAAGCTCCTTTGCGGCGGACGCCCAGTTCGAGATCGCCATGCGCAGCTACAACACGGAGCTTTACGCCGAAGCCGCCGAGGAATTCCGGCGCGTCGTCAGCCAGTTCCCGGGATTCTCCGCCGCGGACCGGGCACACTACCTGATGGCCGAAGCCTATCGGCTGGCGGGCCTTACCCGCGACGCGGAACTTTCGTATGAGCAGTTTCTCACTTTCTTCCCGGAAAGCGAGTTCCGCCCGATGGTACATTTCTATCTCGGTTCGATCCGTTTCGAAAATGGTGAATATCTACGGGCCGCGATCGACTTCACCGGCATCATCGACGGAGAGGCTCCCAGAGACATATCGGCCGCCGCGCACTTCAATATGGCGCTATGCCAGCGGATGCTCGGCGAATCCGAGCAGGCGCGCGAATACTTAGAGAATTACAGAAAAGAGTTTTCCGCGAGTGATGAACGCGCCGTGGACATCGCGTATCAACTCGGCGACATACATGAAAAGGCTGGACGGACCAAAGAAGCTATCGAGGAATACAAACGGGGTATAGCCGCGAAACCGCCCGATGTCCTTTTCACTGAGCTCTACTACCGAATCGGGCTCTGCTATGAACAACTCGAGAACCTGGAAGGGGCTATCAAGGCGCACCGCAGTGCGAGGAAGGTTAAGAGCAAAAAGGACACATTCAGGCTACTCGCGGTTGCGCGCTGTGCTGCCATCTACGAGGAACAGGAAAACTATAACGGCGCACTCGCGGCGTACCGCGACCTAATCAAGAATGCAACGGATCCCGAGCTGATCGTCGCTGCCAAGGAGCGAGCTTCCCAGCTCGAAACGTTCGTTGAATAGACAGAACAGGCATCAACAAAAGGAGCATGGAGATGCTAGGCGAATTCAACTGGATGGATGTAGTCAGCAGCAGCCCGATCGTGATGGTCTTGATCGGTTTCAGCATCATCACTCTCGGCATCGTGATAGAACGCGCCCGCTACTATTGGAAGCTTAACGGCAAGCCGGAAGCGACATTCGAGACGGCGCTGTCAAAGCTCCGTCGCGGCAAGAAGGGCGAAGCGATGCGTGCTTGCGAGTCCTGCACCCACCCAATGGGTCCTGTCGCCGCGCAGATCCTGGACACGGAATCCAAGGATTCGGAAGAGTCCGAAGAGCGGCTCCAGATCAGTCTGAGCCAGCAAAAGCTATTTCTCGAGCGCAACCTCGGAATCCTGGGAACGATGGCCGCGGTAGCGCCGCTCGTCGGGCTCCTGGGTACCGTATGGGGAATCATGCGCGCCTTCCGTGACATGGGGAGCACCGGTTCGGCGGCACCGTCGGTCGTGGCCGCCGGCGTGGCGGAGGCGCTCGTTACGACCGCCATAGGTCTCATAATCGCCGTTCCGGCTTTGATGCTATACAACCATTTCGCCCGTCGCATGGGCGTAATGCTCACCGAGGCCGAGAACTACGCGCGCAGCCTGAGATTGGCGCTGATCGAAAACGTGTCGCCGGCCGCAGAACACAAGAGCGCGGAAAGAAACGCTGAATCCAATGAGTCACGCGCTATCGACGAGACAGTGAAAGATCTCGAGACCGTTACGGTGGAATGAGGTTCTAATAATGGCACGTAAAGCATCGCGAAAGAGAACCGAAGGATTGCACGAGATCAACATGACGCCCCTGATCGACGTATCTCTCGTACTGGTCATCATGCTGCTCCTGCTAACCCCTCTAGCTTTCGAGTCGAGTATCGCCGTCCGAAAAGGGGCGGCCAGCGCGAAGAAGTCGGAGAAACGGGAAAAAGAGGAACGGGTGGAGCTGAAGATTATCTCCGAGGATAAAGTCATAGTCAACCGCAAGACCGTCTCTCTCGGGAAACTCAGCTTGACGCTCAGACCGCTCCTGGCGGACAAGGTTCAGCGCAGGGTTGTAATCGATTGCGATGACAGCGTCTCCCACGGCACTTTCGTCGATGTCCTGGACCAGGCGAAACTATGCGGGGCGGGCGATATCGCCGTACTGGGGAGGTAACATGAAACGGTTCAATAAATACGATCTGCCGCAGACGGCGAGACTCAACCTGACGCCGATCATCGATGTGGCGCTAGTGCTGGTCATCATTCTGCTCATCACGGCACCGATGCTCTCGGTGGCCGATATCGACGTCAAGCTTCCAACGGCTCAGACCCGTGGAGCCGAGGACGAAGGAAGGATAAGCATCACCCTCGGCGAGACGGGAGAGCTAGCGGTAAACGAAGATCTTGTCTCTCCGGACAAGCTGCGGGAGATACTGCGGATGCTGCTCGCAAAAGAACAGAACAAAAACAAGCTGGTCGTCGTTCGTGCGGACCAGAAAGTCCCATACGAGCTGATCCGCGTCATCCTGCGCGAGGCCCGCGAGGCCGGAGCCAACCGTCTCGCGATAGCAACAATGCAGAGCGACAAGGGGAACTCATGAACGCGTATGCGTTGAGAATGGAATTTGAGTCCATCCAGTCGAGAACCCGGAAGACAATCGGGATAAGCATAGCCATCCATGCACTGATCGTACTGTGGCTTATTCTATACCGAGCCGTTTCGCCCCCGTCTCCCGCTCTGACCGAGATCAGCTGGATCGAACCGGTTGCTATACAGACGCCCAAACCGACGGCTACGATGAAGATCACGCAACCGACGGTTCAGCGCGAGCTCCCGTCGCCGAAACAGGCACCAGCGCACTTCGTCCGCAAGACGACAACGAGCGATTTCGCGCCCAAACCACAGGCCCTCGACGTTACCGACGACAAGCTAAAGAGAACACTTTCCAAAATGGAGCGGAAGGCAGTCCAGAGCAATACGAGAATCTCCGGTATCGCTGAGGCCAAGCATATGACGAAGACATCGCTTGCAAGCGTCACCAATAAGGCGAGCGTCGGGCAGGAGTCGATCAAGCTGACCCGCGAAATGAAATCATCGCCGAACCCGATCGCCTTGACACGCACTAATCCAGCGGCAAAGGCGACATCTATGGCCCTGACAAAACCTCCCGAGCAGAAGGTGACGCAGGCCAAGATCGACGACACGAATTCAACTGCCCAGCGCATACTGGACGGGGCGCGCCTCGTAGGGCCTGTAGCCGACAGACCGCTCATCTCGTACAATAAACCGATCTACCCTGAATGGGCGAAGAACGATGGTGTGGAGGCTACGGTGAATCTCTACTTCATCGTCCTCCCCAACGGCAAGGTTAAAGAAAACATCCTCATACAGAAAACATCAGGATTCTCGGATTTCGATAATAGTGCCATAGAAGCACTGCGGACATGGAAGTTCGAACCGCTGACGGGCGGGGCGACCGGGGAGCAATGGGGTTCGATCACGTTCAATTTCCGTTTGAGTAATTGATAATGAATTAATCCATAAGCCGGAGAGAAGAATCATGCATGCAACACAGCTCAGAATCACACTGTCGATCATGATTGTCATCTTTGTTGTTACAGCGCCGCTTCCGATCACGGCCCGGCAAAATGCCGCGGCAAACGAACCGGATAGTTCTATGGCGCTCAAAGGCGGCGAGGATGGAACGGCCCTAAAGAGCCTGACCGTCGAGGGCGAGGATCGCGTCAGAATCGAGTTCGAGCGGCCGCCGCTTGTACTCGATCTCGATCCTTCTCGGGCGCCCGGGCTGGACTGGGACAGCACATGGGAGATCCTCGGACGTACGGATATCGATTTTCTCGCACCACTCATAGCAAAATCGGCCTATGTGCCATCGCCCTATATGCCGCGCCCTTGGCTGGACAGGTTCCAGATCGGCGATGTTGTCCGCTTCAGGCCGTCGCTAAAGGACGTAGCCCGGTGGCGCCTCGAGATCGTCAACTCTCGAAGCGAGACCGTCGCGTTTTTCGAAGGAAAGGGAAATCCTCCTGATGAGATCGGATGGGACGGCCGTTCTCCGGACGGTAACCCTACACCGCCAGGTCTGACCTACTCGTACGTCCTAGAAGCCTATGACCGGGCCGGCAACAAGAGGAATTTTGTCGGCAAGGGATTCGAGCTGCCCCCGTACAGGCTGGAGACTGAAGGCGGGCTCGTGCTCGTATTCTCCGGCAGTGATCTTTCAACCTCAGTGAAGCAGCGCCATGCTAAAAAGCCAGCGCCGACGATCATGATCCTTGAAGCTGCCAGCCGCATCAATCAGGTCAGAAAAAAGGATCATATCATCCGCATCGAGGCGACAGCACGAAGCTACGACGAGGCAGCCAACCTTGCCAGTATCGTTGCGCAGAGCCTCACGCCTCTGTTAATCGGCGATCCCGGTCAGATCCAGCAGATCACCGAGGTCGAGCCTGCCGCGCCGGCGCGGGGTACCGTCAAGATCGTCGTCTCCAGGTGAAACGACGCCTTAAGCGGACACCTCTTTCTGGCGCCTCGACCTGATACAAAATACAACACAGCCCACGATAAATATAAGGCTGATGAGCGCCCAGGCATAGGGCATCTGGTCATTGCCAGCCATGTAATACAGATAACTCACCACGCCGGCAAACACCGCGTTTATGATAAAGATCGAAATTTTAGTCCTGAATGGGTGTTTCAAAACAATGGTGGCGGCCAGCATGTTGAGCAGGGCCATCAGAAAATGGGCGGCGGCGAGAAGCACATTACCGCCTTCCAGGCTAACGATGCCGCCGAAGAGAAATGCAACACCGGCAAGGAGAAGTTGTACCCTGTCACTTTTTCTACGAATGAACTTTTTCACATTCAACAGTGTGTTAAGCCTTCAACTCAAGACCGATTGTCAATTCATTATCAATCTATGTCTCGCGCTGCTGAATCTTACAACGGATCATATACATCCGTCTCGATCTCGGTTATCACCTGTATGAACAGGCAGAACTCCCAGACGAAATCAAGCGGATCACTTACCGAGGGAGAAGGATTCATGTAGCCGTTCTCGATCACAATACTCAGAACTGGATTGTCCCCCGTGATAAAATCGTCCAATGCCTTATTGATAATTGCGACACCGTCTTCGTGAACGGTGACATAGGTCTTATCGCCGACGATCGCGGCCGATACGGTGATGTAGTCGTTGTAATCGAGGTAATCGAGCAGAGTGTCGGGACCAGCGCCGCCTATCCTCTCGACCATAATCACTCCGGCAAGGTCCCAGGGGTGATCCTGCAGGAATTCAGTAACTGTGTAGGCCGCACTTACCAGGAACGCGTCGATAATATCCGACCTGGAAATCTCGTTGTCTTCCAGCAGGCCGTCGAGTTCCGCAGCTATGTCCAGTAAATATGGAGACGTGAAGTTATCGGAAGTATGAGTCTCCGCGAACTCCTCGCAGTTCTCCTCGTTCAGGACGATCTCCGCTATTCTCTCTTCTGTAAGGCAGCCGCTCAGCCCAGCAAGAAAAACTATGAGAACCAAGAAAACCGCCGCATTGATTATCTTTCTCATGTTTCAGACACCTCCTTGTCCTTCGACCCCTAGAATCCCAGACCCAGGCCGAAGGCTAAACTGTTGTAGCTCGATACGTTGTATTCCACGAATGCATTAAGGATGGCCAAGTTAAGTTCGATTCCTATCGTCCACTGAATGTATCCATCATCGAAGGTGAGATCGATCGGATCCTCCTCGCCGGTCACTTCACTCTCGTATGTGACATCCATAGTGTACGAGTTGTAGTAAAGGCCGGTATAGGGTGTCAGAATCGGTGGAATATGCTTGCTCGCCTGGAGTCCGAATGAATACGTGTTCGTTTTACTCAGATCCTCGCCGCTCTCGTTTTCCCCCATCTTGAAACTCTGCCAGAAGAAGCTTGCGGCCAGATCGACCGGCGGTATCGGTCCCATATACTGCGAGATGCTGTGCCGGAAACCGAGGCCGAAAAGACTGATATCACCGAGATCATTGTCTCCGACCTTTACCGCGACGAAACGGATCATCGCCTCGGTGCCGAAGACGGAGCCGACGCGGAGCTGGGGTGCCGTAATGGCGAACGATCCTACGTCGAATCCCCCGGGGAAGGCAAACTGCGTGCCGCCGTCGCCGTCTACTATCACCACCTTGGTGTCACCGACGACGGTCGGAGCTTCCGCCGTCTGTTCCGGCGTAAACCCGGCCTCGGTCGTCGCGGTGAATGTCCTGTCATCGTCGCCGAAGTATAGCCCCATGACCGGGAACTCGAGCGCGATCGTGAGTCCAAACCCTGGGATACGTGCTGAACGATAGAGACCGCTGTTCAGGGTGGCCCCTATCGCGCCTGCAAGCGGGTTGAGATACCCCGTGGCGTTTTCGCCAGTGTAGGCGGCAATATGATCTTCGACCTGGGCCGACAGAGGTGCTGCTAAGAAAAGCAGAAGCACGGCGGACCAGATCCCCCTGCGAAATACGTGAGAGAAAACCATAATCTCCCCCCCTCGGACAGAATTTTAATGAATTGAAGAGCGTATTAGATATTGTACCGCATTCATTATTAATAAGTAAAGGTCATAATCACTTAAGGCGGACATGCTGGATGGCCGCGGAGGTCTTTTACTTGAAAAATGTTAGCTGTTGGTATATAATGCTTGGCGTATAAGCATGCATCTCTGATCGTTAGGGGAATATAACTTATAAATTCATCGTTGTTTTATCGGCAACGGCTTGCACCATCTCGTTTCATGGGAGGTTCTCACCATGAGGTTCCGGAGCTCAACTCTTCTTGTTCTCATTTTTATATTTATGGCTGGCTTTATTTCTACTATTGCACACTCAAAGGGAGGACCAATTACTCCTGCCAAGAAGATCAGCGATATCAGCTGGGGACGATTCGTATCATGGCCTGCCTATGTGGACCAGAGCTCGGCCACTGAATTCTACGAGGATGATCTCTTCAAAAGAGTCCACGCCGACTATATCAGAAGAAGCCACAAGGACCTGCTCAATATGAAGGAGATTCCGTGGTGGATTTGGAAGGATTGGAGCCTTAATTTCGGAGCGGCCGCCAGTTCGGACACTATCGGAAATATACCAGAATTCAATGATGAAATATCAACGGATCCTGAAATTGTGAACGCCTGGTCCCTGGAGCAGAACTGGGTGTACAAGAAATTCGCCGTGGTGCGAGAGGGGGCAACGAACGCCGATGTAGTAGCCACCGGAGATCCTGACTGTCCCTACGAGGGAAGAGAATACACCTACTCAGTCTCGGTCAACTGCCTCAGCCCCGGAACCAGAATCCAGACGAAGAACGATATATTCTACTTGAAGAATGACGATCATGGTTTTGGATACCTCTCCTACCAAAACACCGATAACAACAACATTGTGATTGGAGATTTCGCTGATTCCGACACGCACCAGGCTATCTTTTTGGGCTCACTCGGCGAAAATTGGGTGCTGCTATTTGATACAATGGATGAAGATCTCCGCATGTTTAACGTTCAAATTCCTGTTCTTATTAGTTTCTCTCACGAGCCAGTCATCAGCTGTGACGCTGACTATATCAAATTCAATTTTGTCAACAAGGATCCATCTGACGAGTTGACGGTATTTATATCTCTGGCGTATGGAGTCGATATCGCCGATAACGCAGCTGTGCCGCCTTCGGGGTGGACGAACGAATTACCGGCCGAAGTCATAACCAGGTGCCGTCTCATCAATAGAATGGCGAACAACTGGCCTATCGATGTAGAGGAAACTTTCAAGTTCAAAAATGCCAGAGGGATCACACCGGAGCGCGTGATCATCGAGAACAGCTTCTCGTTCAGTTACATGGGAAGTAACTGGGGTGTAAATCCGTCCCCGTACGCAGTATTCCCCCCCCTTCTGGCTTTAGCGGATACCAAGGATATGGGCATCTATATCCCAACAGGTGCAATCGATACCGGAATCCCGACAAAAATCGGTCCCCTGCTGATTATCGACAATGAATATGAAGCAGAATATGAGATACCTGGAGCGCCCAAACACGACGTCCACTTCGTCGGCACACATCAGGAAACGGAGTGGAAGCAAAAACTCAACCGCATGATCAACGCTTCATCACTGACCCCTCAAAAGTACTGGGTCGACGCTGATGGAACGATGAACGCATCCGTTCTTACTGCTGCAAACAATAGGGGAGAGGCCGCTTCTCTCGCTATGACCAGGGAATGGACCAAGGCCCACTATGTCGATTGGATGCAGCAAATAATAGATGGTCATATGTTCAACTCGATGTTAGGTGAATGGAAATATTACGAACATATCCATTCCGCGCCTCCAGCAGAGGGAGAGTGGCCGGCATTCTGGGCCTTTAGTGATCCAACTTCAACCAAGGCACCATGGGATATCGACGCTACTGCCGGGACTGCACTGGAATTCATTTATGAATACGGTCTGTGGTCCGGCAACTGGGAAGATCTCAATGATGATTATTGGGACAACGGTGACGTTAACATCACTGAAATCTTCAGATCGCTAGAAATATTCCAGGACTGGGCCTACATGGCCAGCCCACTTACTATTTATGGCGGATGCGGAGCGATTATGGACATGTTCAACGCTCAACTGGAGGGGTACTACGCTTATGCTAAAATAGCAGAAGCCCTGGGCAAAGAAGATGAGGCCGGATGGGGACGCTATCTTGCAGCCAAAGCACAGATTCCCTTTATCATGCGCTGGGCATCCAAGGACTACATCGAGCAATACTACAAGACCGACCCAACTGGTTACACCCAAATAATATCGGGCTTTGGAGAAGTCGAACCATCAGGACCTCTATACAGCAACTACAATCAGGTTTATATTCTTGAAGATTGGGCGGATTGGACGATATCCGGCGAAAGGTTCCATCCACTCGGCTTCGATGTGCTGAGCTCTCTATCCGGGGATTATTTCAAAAACATACTGATACTATTCGATAACGAGTTCGACAATATTGTCAACTCCATGAGCGATATCATGCCGGCCAGTTTCGGCGAAAACAAGATATACGGATTTTATAGATGGAGGAATGCTGAGCCCGCCAGGTGGTCCAGAGAAGAACTGGAAAATATTGTAAGTTTGTACTGCACAGACTTTTCTTCGAGTAGCAGCTCCAACTTCGAAGGTCCATCCCACTACTATAAGGTCTTCTTTTCCCAGGATTATGACTGGTACGACATTAACGGACCAACAGGCAACTGGGGCGTCTCCCCCCACACTTCTAAAGCACAAATCTATCCTCTCCTGCCTGCAATCATGGAGGCATACTATGTGCCGGTTCGCGTGGGATCATGGGCACCGGCGGTGCTGGACTCGGCATCGTATGATTGGGAAACCGAGACCTTCACCGCCCATTTTTCGAGACCGTTGCTTTTACCAGGTAATTCGCCGGAACCGATTGTACGGTTACAGGTGGACAGCGAACCGACACAGATCTCCGGGGATGTCGACATTTCAGGCGATCCATACGACCCCATCTGGAAAGTGGTAGAAATTCCTCTGGCCGGCGGCCTGAGCGAATGGTCGATCACAGCCACCATCCCACCGCCGTCGAACGCTGAATGGAATTCGGTGCCGGCGAATCCCAACCTCATCAGTGATCCTGGATTCGAAGAGAGCGGCACTGGTGATGCCATAACTCCGCATCCCAACATGGAGATGGGTTGGAAGCTATACCCACATATTGATGAATATTACGAACTCGCAGAAATCGGTCCTGGCAATCAGTGCGCCTGCTTGTACAAATTCGTCGATGACACTGGTACTAATCCTTCAATGTACCAGTATCTCTGGGTCGGCCCCACGGATACAGACGAAGGCCCACATCACATTAATGTCGAATTCGATTACAGATTCGATCCGGAAAATATGGATATACTCGATGAATATTTTATGTGGCTCTCTGTCACCGCACATTCGAAAGATCTCGGAGGCAATACAGAAAGTGAATGGGTTCTGCGCGAAGTCCTAACATGCGGGGACGAAAGCTGCGTGAATAACTGGCAACATTTCAGCTCCGGTACGCTAACAGTGACACCAACGAATGATATAGTTAATTCTGTTATTAAAATCGCGTTTTATGTTCAGGATAATTTGGCGAACCCAACATGGACACCGGATTCTTTTCATGGTGTATGCCTTGACAACGTCGTCATCACATGCGACGAACTCGATATGGGCAGCGATGGCGGACCCTCTTTGAGCAGCCCGAAACCGGCCTCGGCCCCACCGTTGCCGGTTTTAAGCAACTTCGTTTCGTATCCCAATCCATTCAACCCTTCTGTGAGCATCAGCTTCGAAATGGGGCGGCGAAACCACGCACTCTTGAATATCTACGATGTAAGTGGCCGCCTCGTTAAAACTCTCGTAGACAAGACGCTTTCGGAAGGGCGCCATAGTTTCTTATGGAACGGCAAAAACAACAGAGGGGTGACTACGAGCAGTGGCATCTATTTCTACAGGTTGAACGTTGCGGACAAAGAGGCGAAGGGAAAGCTGATTCTACTGAGATAAATCGAGGGGTTCAGCTGATAACAAAAAGGGAAGCCGGTTTCCGGCTTCCCTTTTTGCTGTATAGAAATATCAATCAGGATCGTCTGTCGGAAAACAATAGATAATGCATGTGTGATATGTGGGCTCACAAGGTATAACACAGTCAGCGGGCCAGCAAGGGCCCACGTCTGGGTGTTCTAAGACGGGATCGCACCTTTCGATGTGCACGGGTTCGGTAGGTGGGCATTCTCTATCCTCCCATATTATACCCCCCAGCATACCAACGGAAACCTTTATAAACTCTAACATACGGTTGTCCCCCTCTCGATAGTTACAGCCTTGAACGCAAGGTTGATAGTAAAATCAGCGTTCTAATCTCTGGTGCTTTGTCCCTTTTGTAACTCTTTTAATGATTTTACATTATATTTGCTTCAATGTCAATATGCTTCCTCAGGCTCCTCGCGAAGCGCATCGACTTGAACTTATTGAACTTATTATAAATACATGATATAATGCAATAGAGCTCGTCGGGGTAATTCAAAGTTTTCATAAATTCACATTCCATGCTTGTACGCAAGGGGAGTTGCAATCATGAGCTCATATCGGACGTTCGCGACCTGCCTGGCAATATCCATCCTTTTCATGACAGCATTCGCCGCTCATAACGCGATTGCCGTCGAGCTCTTCACGGCCGGTGATCGGCAAGCCACCTATTTCGACGGTTCGGACTGGCATACGCTTTACGAAGAAATGGGAGTGTATGAGGTTAACCGTTTCAATGCGGTATGGACCTTCTCCGAAACCGATCTGCTCGCCGTGGGTCCCGAGGGAGTGCTCGCGCACTATGACGGAAGCGGGTGGTCCGATTGCGATATCGAGGTCGAAGAGGATCTCAACGATATTTGGGCAGCTTCCGGATCCGACATATTCGTTGTCGGTGATACCGGTATGATCCTATACAGCAACGGCATGATCTGGAGAGAACTTCAGTCCGGCACAACGGCCGACCTCAATGCGGTGTGGGGCGTCTCTGAAAACAGCGTCTACGCCGCTGGGGATAATATACTCCTCTATTACGACGGCAAGAAGTGGAGCGTCGTTGAGACAGGGTACCCATACGATTACAAAACCATCTGGGCAAGCAGCGACACGGACATCTTCGTCGGTCCGTATTATGAATTCGGATCGCCCGACGCCTATATTCTCCACTACGATGGAGCGTCCTGGTCACTGGTGCCTACACCCAATACGGCAGTAGATATCTGGGGCGTCTCATCCAGCGATGTGTTCGTGTCCTGTTATTCCTGGTACGTTCTCCACTATGACGGAGACATCTGGAGTGAAATGATAGCAGGCTACGATTTTTTACACGGCCTGAGCGGTACGTCCGCGACGGATGTATATGTAACAGCGGACCACGGACGCGTCTACCATTACAATGGGGTCGGATGGAGCCTTTCCCTGGAAATCGATACTGACGCCGACTTCTACGGCGTCCACGCACTTTCTGAAGATTTCGTCGCGGCGGTGGGCAGATACGGACACGCCCTGGCTTATACTTTTGATGGAGTCGAGTGGACCTCGATCTTGTCCTTTGTCCCGAGCTTCAACGGGATCTGGGGATTTGCCGCAGATGACGTATACCTTGCCGGAACCGGCTTGGATTCTGACAACGCATACCTTTACCACTGGAACGGCGCAGAACTTACACAGGCCAGATGTTTTGTCTCGGTCGACAAGATAAACGGGATCTGGGGCACCTCGAGCAACGATCACTATGTGCTCCCATATAGTCAGATCTACCGCTACGATGGTGCCGTTTGGACGCCTGTGCTGAACGCCGGATTACGATTAAACGATATCCATGGAAACGGTAGTGATAATGTGTATGCCGTCGGCGATCAAGGCATTGTGTATCACTACGATGGAATCGAATGGAGCCAGATAAGGCATGTGCCCCCCACCGGTCTAAATCAAAATCTCCATTCTGTCTGGGTGGCGCCCAACGGCGAGGTATTCGCAGGCGGGATTGTACAATATGACGATGGCGATTTCTGGAATGATTGGTACTCGGTGATCGTGCACTACGACGGTTTCGAATGGAACGAATCGTACCCCCTTGGGCAGCAGAACTATTCCCCCAATTTATGGACCATCTGGGGAAGCGCCCCAAACAACGTGTACACAGGGGGCCATGATTACCTCGGTCATACATTTCCTAACATGATTCACTTCGATGGGAGCGACTGGAACGACACCTCCTGCCCTATTGAACCGTATGATTTGTGGGGAACCGGGTCGGATGATGTCTACGTATGTTCGTTGAGTAACTCCAGCATTTTTCATTATGATGGTATTGATTGGAACGAGATATCCGTTCCCACATCAAAGAATATAACCGCTCTCCATGGATGGGTAAACACCATTTCCGCCGGGGAGACCCCTTCTTCAGCTCCAACATTGACCCAGAACTATCCCAACCCGTTCAACCCGGCTACAACAATTAGATTCAACCTTCCGAGGGCAACGCATGTGGACCTCCGCATATATGATGTGAGCGGAAGGTACGTCATCACGCTGCTAGACAAGGTTGTGGACCCGGGAACATCTGAGATCCATTGGAACGGGAAGGATGACAGAGTGAAAACACTGGCGAGCGGCGTCTACTTCTACCGCCTCGTCGCCGGCGATTTCAAAGAGACAAAGAAAATGGTTCTGCTCAGGTAAAATCCATATAGCAAAAAGGGAAGCCGGAAACCGGCTTCCCTTAAGATCGCATACTGAAAACACCAAAGCGAACCTTTGAACCTGCCTACGAGTCGCTGATGACTTTCAATAATGCCTGATCAGCGCTCTCTAGTAGTTGCGCCCGAAGCCTCCACGGCCTCCGCCGCCGCCTCCGCCGCCGCCGCCTCCGCCGCGCCGACCTTCGGTCCGAGGACGAGCCTCGTTGACCTTGAGCATACGGCCCTGGAAATCCTTCTCGTTCAGGTTTTCGATCGCCGCTCTGGCCTCATCGTCATTGGACATCTCGACGAACCCGAATCCCTTCGGGCGGCCGGTGTCCCTGTCCGTAATGATCGTTACGGAGTCGACCGTTCCGTGAGCCTCGAAGGCTTTCCGGATGTCGTCTTCACTCGAATCGAAAGACATATTACCTACATACAACTTCATTTCGACCTCCCAGTGGTCTCAAATGATACAAACTTCCAACGTTCAACAGGTGCTTGTAGGAAGAGATGCACATAAGTTTCCTAATAGAGATGATCAACAAGGCAGGTTCCGTCGTATCGTCTTTATTCGGAGAACTAGTTCAATTCACTCCTAACTCCATCTGTTACAATGTAGAATATAGCACAATCCACATTATACGCTAGCGATTTAAGCAATAAAAATTGCTTGCACCGCGTGTAGATACCCTTCAATCCCTACTAACAGACACAATAGCAACGAAATACAAAAGCGGCGCGAGCCCCGCCGCTTGTTCCTTTTCACTATCGGCGGAATGCTCCTCTGGCCTGATTCCATTATAATTAAGTAAAGAAAAATACGCCGCCAGGGAATCGAACCGGAGAACCTACTGATCGAGTGTCAGTTTGCAGGGTCAATCTGAGCCACACCCTAATGCTTTGCTTTTCCCCATTGCAGCATTTTTTTATTAACTAATTCTTAAATCTCTGCTATTCAAATATTGGGCATCATGGGGTACCAACCATTAAATATTTGCAGCGCCAGTGAGTACCTCAACTATCAAGATTACCTTCACCTTGCAGGTTTCTGTGATACACCGGGATCCGCCTGGAGGATTGCTGTATCAGGCGACTATGCCTATATAGCGGTTTCGT
>DAOUUU010000086.1 GCA_030667985.1 Candidatus Krumholzibacteriota bacterium | reverse complement strand
TCGACGACTACCACAGCCGGGGAAACTTCGAGGGCATAGCCGAGACATACTGGAATCCGACCTTCAGGGCGGTCAT
This sequence comes from Candidatus Krumholzibacteriota bacterium, assembly GCA_030667985.1. GTDB lineage: Bacteria > Krumholzibacteriota > Krumholzibacteriia > Krumholzibacteriales > Krumholzibacteriaceae > DAOUUU01. The sequence continues at coordinate 10,668 of DAOUUU010000086.1, read as the reverse complement.
CCCGCCCGAGAATCAACCGGACCGCTATGATGTAAACAGCCCGACCTCGCTTCTAGGGAACGGCCCGGGCAGCCGGGCTCTTCTCAATCAAATCAAGCGCAATGAAGGAAGCCAGTCCGGCTACACGATAATCATCTGGGACAGCGGTTCTCTCAATGTCGGGACGATCACAGATGGCACAGAGCAGAGCGACAAGAGCGATGACTGTACGATGCTGATCAACTGGCTCGACCAGTCGGAGAACGATGTCGGCCTGCTAGTCTGCGGCGATGAGATCGCCGACGACCTGGTCTCTCTGACATCGATACAGTCGATGGAATTGTTGAGCACATGGTGCGGAGTCAATCTCATCGAGACGAGCTACTTCGACCTCACCGGCGGCCGTCAAGCCGGAGGTGTCGTCAATCCTCTATGCACGACGACTTCCGGATGGCCGGGCGGATCGGGCAAGCAGTTCTATGCGTTCGGTGGTTGCCCGATAGTCAATCAATTCGACGTCCTCGATTCGACGGCCAACGGGATTGTTACCCTTCTCTATCCCGACTACGACGGAGATTCTTACGCTGCCGGTATCCGGTCGGTCACAGAGAATGCGACCGGCTATGATGCCCGCACTATGTGGTTCGGTTTCAGCTGGATGTACTTAAGAGACGTCGATGGAGAAGAAACGCCACTTATCCGTTACGACATCTTCAACGATATATATCTATGGTTCAACGGGATCTCGAACACCAACATAACAGAAGACGAAGTCCCCAGAGCCTACAAGCTGGCTCAGAACTTTCCCAATCCCTTCAATCCGACGACAACGATCAACTTTGATATCCGCAAGAAGGGCCAAGTCTCGCTCAAGATCTACAATGTGGCCGGGCAACTAGTGCGGACGCTTGTGGACGATGTCATGGACGCGGGCAGCTACACAAAGGAATGGAAGGGTACCAACAACATCGGCGCCGAAGTGGCGAGCGGCATCTATTTCTACCGTATGGAGTCTAAAAGCTTCAGCGCGACAAGGAAGATGGTGCTCCTGCGGTGACATCCCACGATAACTCGAGGGATCCAGACTGATCTATAGCGTCTAGCCAGTAGCAATCACTGTACAAGCCCCATATGCCGATCGAGGAAATCAAGCACTTCCCTGATCATCCGATTGCGGGAGCCGAAGGTGCTGTGCGCCGCTTCGACGATCACATGACGTTTGTTCTCTGGCGAAGTGCCCAGCATCTCGAACATCGGCACCTGGCTCGTCTCGTGTGGAAATATATAATCGTACTTTCCGTTCACCATCAGCACGGGCATCGTGATACGCGGCACATAGTTGATTGGATCGACGGGTGGATTCAGCTCGAATGTTGGCAATCCGCATAGCCTTAGAACAGTCACTCTATACCGATCATCGAGGCCTATGAATATCGGAGCTATCCATCCACCCCAGCTGCTTCCGAAATAGGCGATCCTCTCGTCGTCGATATCCTCACGGGTCTCCAGATAATCGAGGGATTGCCCAAGGTCCTTGTACCATAGAAGCATGTGCCCCATAAAATCGGATATTGTATTATCAGGATCATAGATGCTGTAACCATCCCCTCTCTCATAAGTCGATTTATAGACGGGGCAGAATACTGCGCGACCGCTCCTGATAACGAAGTCTACGAACCCGAAACTGTTCAGTGTTCGGCCATTTCCACTCGAACGCATATCTAACGCATATGCTCCGGGAAACAGCACTATCGTCTGGTAGGGAGGCTTCCCTTCTTTCGGTATGAATAGGTAGCCGAACATACGTTCTCCGCCATACGCGGCATTGAATGTAACCTTCTCTATCGTCCAATGCTCTGATTCATCGTCGATGAACTCGATACGCGCATCGAGTGGAGTTTTTCCGTATTCAAAGAGATCGCGGTATGCTTCGAACATCGCATCTGAAACGGGTTTTGCCGTGCTGTAATCCCTTACCGATCTCGTAGAGATATCATCCCATACGGTTTCCCGAGCCAGATTATCATCCATTTCTAAAATGCATCGAAAACCATTGCACGCATTCCGGTCGAACACCGGGAGCGTCAGAGGAAAACTGAACATATAGAGTGGATCGCTCCAGCACCCGCCCAGAAGAAACCGGTTACCTTCGAGCGTATTAAAACACCATTCTCTCGCGTTTCCCGCCAGATCATAATCACCGTAGTACCCGATGCCATTATAGCTGCCGACCGGCGCCAGACCTGACTTGCTGAAATTGGAGAAGGGTATAATCTCCGCGCTTTGATGTACGGCTGCGACATACGCCCAGTGATATAAACTGGGAAGCTTCTTCCCAGCATACTCGGCATATGCCTCCGCCTCGTACCAGCATACTCCTGCAACGGGATAATCACCTTCGCTATCAACATAGGAACCAAGTTCCCATGTCGAGGGCCCCGCCCGCCCGGTCCTGTCCTTGAACAACTTTATCGCTTCATCCCATGACAGGCTTATGCCATCCTTTACGAATTCGTGCGTCCAGAACTCTGGACGCTTGTATCCGCCTTCATTCACGAAGGTTTTGAAATCGCGGTTTGTAACCTCATACCTGTCTAGATAGAAATCGGGGATCTCCCCAGTATAGAAATACCCATGGCCAGATACGAAGGAGCGTTTACTCCCTCCCGGTATCTTTATCATCCCTTCCGGAACGATTCCTACTTTATCGAGTGTATAGAACAGTGTATCATCCTCGCTCGCTCTGTACGCGAGTTCTACACGCTCATATCCCTCCCTCTCGAGCCTGAACCGGTTGAAGCTGAGAGGCAATTCGATATCATTGAGCGGAGTCTTACCGATAAAGAGCCACTCACTATTCGGTTTCTTATATGATTTGATATAGACCTCGGTGTTCGGAGGGTCCGTGATAACGTTAGCGGCGTCCGTTATCTCCTCCCACACATCTTGAAAGAGCGGATCATCCGAGAGAAGATCGTCGACTTCGAGAGAGAGAAGATATGCCTCGAATTGATCCTCCTGTTCGGCGAGATCGAGTATACGCGGCAGGACAACATTTCTGGCCTTATTGACCTCTCCGGCGTTCCGTACGAAGAATATCGCCAGGACAGCCAGAATGCAAACGAACAGAAAAGCCGGAACAAGAAATGCGGGGCGTTTCAGACTCGCCTTAAGGGAGACTGTGCGCCGGCTCTGAACTCCCGTTCTGCGGAAAGGGATGCCGCTCTCAATGAGCGCTTCTTGAAATTCCTCCATCGACCGGAAACGATCACCGGGGGATTTTTCGAGTAATTTCATATTGATCTCGCTCAAAGCGACCGACGTGCCTTTTCGGGCTCGAGAGGGCTCGAGCGGCGTATCATTCAGTATTGAATATATCACCGCCTGGTCATAGTCGCCCTTGAATGGTCTCTGCACTGTTATCATCTCGTAGAGCACCACGCCCAAGGACCATATATCTGTTCTATTATCGACATCCTCGCCGCGAGTCTGCTCGGGCGACATGTATGAGACTGTGCCGAGTGTCGTTCCCTCGCGTGTGACAATCGTCTGGCCTCGCAACTTCGCAAGGCCAAAGTCCATGATCTTGACCTGGCCTTTTGATGTAATAATGATGTTGGCCGGCTTGATATCTCTATGGACGATGCTCTTCTCGTGGGCTTCCTTGAGACCCGAAGCAATCTGGAAAGCGATATCGAGTGCGAGATCGATCCCGAGAAGACCACTCGCGATCTTCTCCTTCAGTGTCTCTCCTTCGTAATGTGCCATGGCTATGAAGGTCTGACCATCTTCGGTCTCGTCTATCTCGTAGATCGTGCAGATATTTGGATGATCGATCGCGGAAGCCGCCCTTGCCTCCTGTACGAAACGTTTTCTCGCCTCGGGATCCTTCGTAAGTCCGGGCGGCAGGAACTTGAGCGCAACGGTTCGATGCAGGCGTGAATCCTCCGCTTTGTACACTACCCCCATCCCACCCTCACCGAGCTTCTCTAAAACCTTGTAATGGGAAACAGTCTTCCCGATCATAAACAACTCCCGGATCTCAATTTCGCTCGAAGGTCAGACCGATCTTATCTGCAATCTCGATAAACCTCGGCTCGTCTCTCAAATCGTTCAACAAAGGCTCAGCCTTCATGCTCATTATATCAAACGTCTTCTCGTTGTAGGCCCTTTCCAGCCAGTCCAGGGCCTCCTGCCTTCGCCCCAGCGCCATTGTCAATACGGCCATGTCAAAGGGAGATATGTATTCATCTAAAGAACGCTCTCTCAGCTCATCGTAGAGTTCCTCCGCTTTCTTCGTATCACCTGAGGCTGCCAATGGATGAGCCATCAATGACAAAACGCTGCTCCTTCTCCCTGATATCTCGATCACTTTCTCAAAAGCATCAACGGCTTTTAAATAGATGCCCATTCTTGTATAGGCCCGGCCTTGAACCGTGTAGGCCGGGAAGAATTGATCGTCCATCTCAACAGTCTGGATGCTCTGCTCCAGCGCTTCGGCGTAATGATCGGCATAGTAGTAAACGAGTCCCAGAGCCGCATTCGCTATCAGAGAGACAGGGTCGACTGACCGTGCGTTTATTATCTGGTCGATCGCTTCATCGTAACGCTCCATGTATGTCAAATACAGCGCATACCAATGCTGGGCCCTGACGTAGTTGGGATTCAGGGCCACGGCACGCTTGAACTCCATCTCGGCCTCCTTGAAATCCCACTCGTGATACCAATTCACAATTGCCAGTGAAGTGTGCGCTTCGGCCAGCCGGTTATCCAAATCGATCGCCCTGCGTGCAGCCGATTCTGCCTTCGAGTAAACAAGATCCGGATTCTCGAGGCTGTAGGCTGCTAAAAGCAGATAGGTGTCGGCTATACCCGCATACGCCAACGCGTAACTCGAATCAGTGGCGATCGAGAGCTCGAAATACTTAAGCCCTGTGTTTAACCCGTCCGGGGTTCTCTGATCCACATAGTAGCGACCCTTGAGATACGCTTCGTGCGCCTCGGTGCTGACATTCACATTACCAGAAATCTCTTCACGATCCAGCAATGTGAGTTCGAACTCAATATTGCTGGCGACATCCATCGCCACCTCACTCTGCATCCTGAGAACGTCGTGGATATCTCGCTCGTAACTCTGTGCCCAGATGCTCCGATCAGTCCCCGCATGTATCAATTTGACAGCGATCCGTACCCGGTCTCCGATCCGCAGTACCGAGCCTTCCAGGATCGCCTTGACATTCAACTCATCAGCTATTACCGGAAGCGACTCGGAGCTGCCCTTGTACCGCATGATCGACGTTCTCGATATGACCTTCAAGCCTTCGATCCGGGCAAGCCGTGAAATCAGCTCATCGGTCATGCCGTTGACGAAATACTCCTCCTCATTATTACCCGAAAGATTTTCCAGGGGAAGAACAGCTATCGAATCTATCGCCTCGCCTCGCCACAGTACGATATAGAGTAAAGCGATGATAATGGCCAATGCCGCCGCAACTGAGGCGGCACCAAATAGCTGCCGCCTTATTGTGCTCCGTCTACGCTTTACGGGAAGTGCCGTCGAGCTGGCAATACGGCCCCCGCGCATGGCTGCAAGCTCTGCAGTGAATACTCCGATATGTTCGTATCGCTCTTCCGGATCCTTAGCCAGGGCATTGGCTATGATGCGCTCGATCTCCGGATCTGCAGTTACATCCATATCTGTGAAGGATCGCGGCTGCTCATGTACGATCTCGTAAAGAAGCGCCGCCTCGTGCTCTCCCCTGAAAGGCCTCTCTCCAGCCAGCATTTCATAGAATATCACTCCGATAGAAAATATATCCGATCGGTGATCCGTCTCATTACCAAGTGCCTGCTCGGGGCTCATATAGGCTGCCGTACCAAAGGTGGAACCTTCTTTAGTGAGCTTCGTCCCTCCCGCGAGCTTAGCGAGACCAAAATCTATGACTTTCGCTTCGCCATGCTTGGTTATGATGATGTTGGAGGGCTTGATGTCACGGTGGACGATTCCCGCCTCATGGGCCCTCGAGAGCCCGCCGGCCACCTGTTCGATAATACGGATAGCCTCAGCTATTTCCAGACCGCCACGATCGATCCGCTCCCTGAGCGTCTCTCCATCGTAATAAGCCATTGCTATGAAGGTCTCTACGTCCGCTGTCTCATCGATCTCATATATAGTGCCTATATTCGCATGGTCGAGTGCGCTGGCCGCTTTCGCCTCGTGCACAAAGCGGGCAATAGCCTTCTCGTCAGAGCTGAGGTGGGACGAAAGCACCTTGATCGCTACGAATCGATCGAGCTTCGTGTCCAGTGCCTTGTACACCACTCCCATCCCGCCCCGGCCGAGCTCCTCTAAGATCTTGTAATGTGAAATGGTCTTGCCGATCATACAAATCCCTTCGAGCACATATAGTAGACTACGTGGTTTATTGTAAGGCAAGATATTTTCAAAGATTAGACGCCGCGCTTCGCTAGTCGTACATGCCCTGGTCTAACAGACTCCAGAATATGGCGGGCGGCAACAAGCTATCCAGCTTGATACCTATCTCCTGTATCGACCCCATGTTTCTCGGTATCTCCATGCCTTCTTCTACAATGCGTGGAGTAAAAACAAGACGTATGAGCTCGAGATCCTTGAGCGGGGTCAGGTCGGTTACACCAGATTCCGCTATGTGGAGCCGCTGAAGAGTCGTCATGTCGGATAGAGGATCCAGATCCTCGACAGGCGTCTTGTGGAGCGTGAGGCTGACGAGTGGACATTTCGAAAGAGGCGAGATGTCTGCCACTTGCGTCCAGTTGAGCCAAAGCAACTCCAGCTGCTCGAGTGTTGCGATCGGACGCAGATCTTCGACCGCTGCGCCGAATAGGTTCAGTAGTTTCATGGGCATCCCGGAGAGAGGCGACAGATCTTCGACCTTCGTATTGTTGAGGTATAGCTTTTCGAGCTTCATCCCCGTAAGCGGCTCGAGATCGGATATTCCAGTATCCTCGCAGCCCAGAACTGTGAGAGGCAATCCTCGGAGCACTGACAGATTCCGTATCGAGGTTCCGCGGAGATCGAGAACACCGAGTGTCTTCATCTCCTTCAGGAAAGAGAAATCATTGATTGTCGTTTTGGAAAGATCCAGGGCTATTAGCTCGTTCCTCTCGATACTACAGAGGGCTTCTTCATTGTACCCCGGATTCTTGTCCTTTATCATCGAGTGGACACGCGGGACGGTCCATCCCTCTTTCTGTGAATCTTCGTCTCCGCCTAGTGCCCGGCCCGCCAAAGATGAGGATTCCATCGACGATACGCTGATTAGGCTCGATAGAAGCAGGCTCAGCATCACTATATAGGAATTTTTGAGGCTTCTTGCTGAATTTCTAATCCTTATTACCATCATTCGTGCTCCATTTCGTTAATCAGCTTCAGCGCATTTTGTTTCAGTGGTGTTTGGATGGTATATCTAATCATACGATAGCCTATATCATCGCGCCACGCGTTGCAATACCAGTAAACCCAATTCTGACATTTTTACTGCATAATGATTCTCGATTATGGTATAGTCTCCGGCAATACAATCGTCAACACATAACACCCTATAAGGAGGCTTGAAACGATGAGATTCTCCAAACGCTCGAACCGAAGGGATTTCCTCAGATCATCGATGCTGGGAGGCATAGCTTCCGCGTTTTTCGTGAAAGTCGGATTCGCATCCCCCCTTCAAGAGGAACCAGCGAAAAAACCAGAAGGAACTTATAAGATAAAAGAGTTCAGAACCCTCGGAAGAACGGGTTGGAAGATATCCGATATCTCCTCGGGCGCACCCAGGAACGAGGGCGTTCTCCGCTACATCCTCGACTCGGGCGTGAACTACATCGATACGGCTGAGAGTTACGGCGAAGGAAAAAACGAGAAGATGGTCGCCGAGGTCATGAAAGACCGGAACCGCAAGGAGGTCTTCATAACATCCAAGCTGCAGATCAAAGAAGAGGAAACAGGCAAGGAGCAATTCATCGATCGTACGCGGAAATGCCTCGAAAGACTTCAAACCGATTATATCGACTGCATGATGATACACAGTTGCAAAGATGCCGCTACTCTGAAAACAGAGGGATTTCATGAAGCGATGAACGCACTCAAGCAGGAAGGCAGGATCAGGTTCGTCGGGGTCTCCAACCACGGCACTGTCTTTGGAGACGATATTCCCGAATCCATGGAGACTATCCTACTCTCCGCCGCCGAGGATGGACGTTTCGACGTGATGCTCCTCACCTACAACTTCCTCAACGAACAGAAGGGTCGCAAGGTTCTCGCCGAATGCGGCAAGAAAAACATCGGAACGACTATCATGAAATCAAACCCGGTTGGACAGTACTACAACTTCAAGTCAAGACTCGAGGCGATGGAGGAAAAGAGCGGTGAACGTTACGAGTATTTCAAGAAATTGGTGGAACGGGCTAAGAGCAAGGCGGATCTCGCTGAAGACTTCATCAAGAAATATGGTCTCGAAAATCCCGACGATATCAGCGACGCGGCCACACGCTACGTCCTCGACAACAAAAACGTCAGCGCGATCTGCCTGGCTATCGAGACATTCGACGACGCGAACCGTTTCCTGAATCTCTCGGGCAGCAAACTCACGACCCGCGACCAGGGAATGCTCTACGAATACGAACAGCGGTTTGGAGATCTCTACTGCCGCCACTCATGCGGCCTTTGCGAGCCCTCTTGCCCTTATGGTGTTCCGGTGAACACGATCATGCGCTACAACCACTACTTCGAAGCTCAGGGACGCGAGAAAGAAGCGATGCAGAAATACGCGAAGCTCCCTACAACGAAGGCGGACCGCTGCCTGACCTGCGAGGGTTTCTGTGAACGCTCGTGCCCGTACGGCCTGCCTGTCAAGGGCCTGCTCTGCATGAGTCACGAACGCCTGACGCTGGCATGATAGAGCTGCAATGAATAAATATTCGTTGGCCAAAGAAACTACTTGTCATTATAATCATAGCCTTGGGAGGATGCCGCGAACCTCTCTCGTGGAACCTTTGTAAGCATAATTCGTATTAACTATTAGGAAATCAAATCAGAGGTGGCTATGAGCCCTAGAGATTTCAAGCACCGTATGTGTTCAGAGTATCACTTTCCAGGACTGATCCTTACACTATTCCTTCTCATTTTGCTATCCCAGCCGGCCCTGGCCTCAAGGCACGATATACGGTTCGAGCAGCTCTTTCTCGAGGATGGTCTTTCCCAGAGTATTGTAGGATGCATAGCTCAGGATCAGCAGGGATTTATGTGGTTCGGCACAGAGGACGGACTGAACAAGTATGACGGGTACAGATTCACAATCTTGCGGAACAACCCGGAAAATATAAACAGTATTGCCTATAACCATATCCTGGCCCTTTTCACTGATAGCGAGGACTATCTATGGATCGGCACGTTCGACCGCGGCCTCGATAGATACAACCTCGATACCGAAGAGTTTACTCACTTCCTGCATGATCCCGATGACGCGAACAGCATCAGCAACAACTTTATCTACTCCATAACAGAAGATCATGATGGATACATCTGGACCGGCACGCAACGTGGCCTCAATAGACTCGATAAGAAAAGCGGTGCGTTCCGTCGTTTCCTCCATGATCCGGAAGATCCCACCAGTATCAGCGTAAACACGATCCGGGTCGTTTATGTGGATCGGTCGGGAGTTCTCTGGATAGGGACGGATGGCGGCTGTCTCTGCCGGTTCGACCGTGAAGCCGGCTCTTTCGTCAGATATATATCAGAACCTTCCAAAACCAATACGTTAAGCCATAACTCGATCAGATCTCTGTACGAGGACCGCTCGGGCGTTCTGTGGATAGGAACTGTGGGCGGCGGATTGAACAGCCTCGACAGAAGCAGAACCCGTTTCACCCAATACAGAAACAACCCCGATGACCCATTCAGTCTCAGCCACGATCAGGTTTACTCCATTCTTGAAGACCGCACAGGCGCCCTATGGATCGGGACGAACGGCGGGGGCCTCAACAAATTCGACCGCGAGCGTGGCAAGTTCATCCGATTCGTCAACGACCCGAACGACGAGACGAGCCTGAGCTACAACGAGGTCTATGCTATCTACGAAGACAAATCGGGAGTTATATGGCTCGGCACCTACGGCGGCGGAGTCAACAAGTTCGATACCAAGAGAAAGAAGTTCGAGCATATCCGCTCGAGGGCCAATGACCCGAACAGCCTGAGCCATCCGATAATCTGGTCGATCTGTGAGGAGAAGGACACGGGCATCCTCTGGTTCGGAACGCACGGCGGGGGCCTGAACAGATTCGACCGCGAGAAGGATAGCTGGAGACATTTCCGGCACGATTCCGGCGATCCCAACAGTCTCAGCGCGGATATCGTCAGGTTCGTCTTCGAGGACAGCCGCAAGACACTCTGGATTGGAACCCATGGAGGCGGACTTAACACCCTCGACAAGACTACAGGAATATTCACACATTATCGAAACGATCCTGATGATCCCCGAACTCTTAGTCACGATGAGCTCAGATCATTCTATGAAGACCGCTATGGAGATCTCTGGTTTGGAACGAACGGCGGAGGATTGAACAGGTACGACCGTAAAACAGGAAGATTCGAGAGATACGCATCGGATCCGAATGATCCACAGAGTCTCAGCAACAATTTTGTTCGCGTCATCTTCG
>DAOUUU010000055.1 GCA_030667985.1 Candidatus Krumholzibacteriota bacterium | reverse complement strand
TACTGATCCTCCACACCTACCACGAGTGGAGCCGTAACCGCCGTATCCACGACCGCCCTTTGCCCGTTGCCGCTGATGACGAAGATACTGTCGGCTACGGCATGCCCCACAACAAGCTGGGTGGCCGAGAAACTCGTCACACCGCCGTATGAAGCGTAGATAGTGATCGATTCAGCGGTCAGATCTGTTATGCCGAGTGTCGCTATTCCATTGTCGGCGGAATCGAACTGGTAGTTCACCGAATCGCCGCTCTGAGAAACAATCGAACCGGCAGCTGTGCCGATGCCCCAGTCGATCCTGTCCTCCGTTTCGGAAGTATTCGTATAGAGAGAGACTATTCCATCGAATGAGACGAGCCGGTTGTCGTTCCCGTCCCTCACATCTATTGTTACACTCTCTTCTGTCCCGGCTGTGGCCGAGTCGTCATGCTTAACGATGAAGTGATCGACGATCCCAGCTACAAACTGCGCCGTCACTGTGCTATCGGCGGGACTGCCGTCTATTTCGAATCCGACAGTCTTCTGCTCTGCGTATGTCGATCGGACATACCCGACAGCAATTCCGTTTACATCCGTCAAACCGCTCGGTTGAGTGATGTTATTGCCGGTGCCGGTTGCATTCAGTGTCACCGTCCTACCGCTGACCGGGTTGACATACTCGTCCCGCACAGTGACTGTCACTTCGAGCTCATCTATACCATCTGCTATGACCGTGTCAGGATAGGCGGCTATCCCGCTCTCAGAGATGCTCGCTGGGCCAGAAACAAAGGTGACCGGCACAGTCTCTGCGGCGAGACTCGCGTCAATAAGGGCGCTGACCGTCTTGATCTCCGCAACCGTCGAGCGAACACGTCCCGTCGCGACACCATCCGCTCCGGTTGCGCCGACAGGCTGCGTAAAGCCGTTCCCGCTTCCAGTCGCCTCGAGTTCCACGTTACTGCCGCTGACAGGGTTACCGTAAACATCACGTACCGTCACGGTGACCTCGAGCTCATCGACGTCATCGGCTGTCACCGTCGCCTTGTCACCTGTTACCTCGCTCTCCGTAAGATTCACCGGCCCCGCTATGAAATCGACCGAGACCGTGCTGTCGGCGAGCGAACCGTCTATGCGTGCTCTGATCGTCTTCTGCTCTGCAACGGTCGAACGCACAGTACCCTCCGCAATGCCGTCGGCACCAGTCACTCCGACAGGCTGCGTTATGTCGTTGCCGGTCCCCAAGGCCTCGAGCTGTACAACCCTGCCGCTGACAGGGTTACCGCTGACGTCGCGAACCGTAACAGTTACTGTGACCTCATCCACATCGTCGGCCGTGACCGTATCCCTGTCGGCCGAAACATCGCTCTCAGAGAGGCTGAATGATCCCGCTATAAAGTCGACGATGAGCGTGTCCACCGCCGGATTACCGTTTATAAGTGCGCGGACCACCTTCTGCTCGGCGACTGTGGAACGCACGTAGCCTACGGCGATTCCGTCTGCGCCAGTTGGGGCGGCCGGCTGTGTATAGCTGATCCCGTTGACAGGGTCCGCTTCCATAACGACAACGGCGTCCTCGACCGGATTCCCGGACTGATCCTTCACTGTCACCGTCACGGTCAGCTCATCTACTCCATCGGCTGTGATAACACTCTTATCCCCTACGACCTCGCTCTGAGCCAGATCCGCCTCGTCCGGAACGAACAGAACGGTGTCCTGCTGCGTTACGTAGGCGCCGTCGATCAGGGCTCGGACTATCTTCTCCTCGGCGAATGTAGAGTAGAGATACCCTGCTGCCTCACCGCTGGCATCAGTCAATCCGGGTTGTGTAACCGTATTCTCCGGCCTGTCGGGATTTATCTCGAGTGTGACATCGCGCCCCTGAACAAGATTTCCGAATTGATCCCGGGCGGTCACAGTCACAGTCAGGGCATCACCGCCGTTGGCAAAGACCGTGTCACGGTCGCCCGCGATGCTGCTCTCCAAAAGATCGACAGAGCCCGCCACGAACTCCGCCATTGCGGTACTGTCGGCAAGATTCGTATCGATCCGGAAGCTTACCGTCTTTTCCTCTGCCACCGTTGATCGCACGGTACCGGTCGCGACTCCATCGGAACCTGTCAAACCAACGGGTTGAGTTATATCGTTGCTGCTTCCGGTTATCTCCAATATCACATCGCTACCGCTCACGGGATTCCCGTTCGCGTCCCTCACTGTCACCGTCACATCCAACTCGTCGGAATTGTCAGCCGTCACCGTATCGGGAGCCACCGATATGCCGCTCTCGGAGATACTCGCCGCCCCGGCAACAAACTCGACATCCACCGTGCTGACGGCTGGAGTGCCTCCTATCTCGAAACCGATCGTTTTGATCTCGGCAACCGTAGAGGATATGTGGCCTACAGCAACACCATCCAAACCGGTCAAAGCAGATGGATCTTCGATGTCATTCCCGCTACCGTCAGCCGTGAGAGTCACTGCCTGTCCGCTCACAGGGTTACCGTAGGCATCACGGACCGTCACTGTCACATCTATTTCAGAGACACCATTAGCAATCTCTACAATAGGATCTGCCGAGATACCGCTCTCTGATAAACTCGCAGTTCCGGAGATAAAATCTACTGTTGCGATACTGTCGGCGCTCAATCCGTCTATACGGAAACCTAACTCCTTGCTCTCTGCCAGTGTCGACCGTATCGAGCCGGTCGTCTTGCCATCGATGTCCGTAGCGACGCCGGGCTGTGTGATATCGGCCGTGCCGCTCACCATAAAGAGTTGGATCACACGGCCCGATACTGGATTGCCGTACATATCGCGTACCGTCACAGTAACATCGGTCTGATCGACGCCATTTGCCGTCACCGTCAGGGGGTCGGCCAAAATGCCGCTCTCCGAGAGGCTGAACGACCCGGCGACAAAGTCGACCTCGAGAGTGTCGACTATCTGCAGCGTCCCGCCGATAAAAGCACGAATGATCTTCGCCTCAGCTTTAGTGGACCTAACAGACCCTATCGCCGTCCCATCGGTTCCGGTCACACCCGGATCGACGATCGTATTCCCCGTCCCGGTCGCTTCGAGCGTTACGGAACTACCGCTCACGGGATTACCGTAAGCGTCTAGGACCGTCACGGTCACCTCGAGCTCGTCCAGATCGTCGGCAATTATCTGTGTCTTGTCGCCGTCGAGCTCGGAAACACCAGCATCGGCTGCGGCAAAATCGATATAGATCTTAGTATCAGCTGTCACGAGCAGCGGCGAGACTTCGTCCTTATCCCAAAAAGCGAGAACGTAGCCCTGATCTGTGTCCATCACCGTGTGCCTGTAGTCGACTTCGGCGGAGGAACTGCCCGACGGTATGACGAGCTCTGTTACCTGTGTGCCGTGATCGTCCTTGTCATAGAAGGTACCGAGGAGCGTGATCGTCTGATCGTCCGCTACGGGGCTGACATTCCCATACTGATCCTGGACCTCGAGCCTGAAACGGACATAGTCGCCCGCCGTTGCCGTAGTGTCCTCGGGGGTCACGACCAGACGGTAGGGATCCGCAACATCGACGGTCACTGACTGCTGGGCATTCGGCCATACCTGGCCGTCCGAGGAGGCTGTAATCGAATAGGCACCGGCCGTCGTATCGCGATAGTAGAAGGAAACGGTATCGGTGCCGCTAGTAATCGTCACCGTAGTCGTCTCGCTCCAGCTCCCGCCGGACAGATGGGAAAAGGTGCCAGTGCCCGATGTCGTGGAAAGCGTTATATCCTGATTAGCCGGAACGGAACTAGGGTTACCGTAGAGATCTACTGTCCTCACCCTCATCACATTGCTCTCGCCGCCCGCCGTGATGGTCTGCGACGAGGTCGTAAAAACGAGACTCGTGATGGAGCCTGCCAGAACATTCAATGTGGGTGAACTGGAGATCGGCCCTGACGAGAATCCGTCGGGATTCGAGTGGACGGCGAACTCGACATTGCTCTCGGCCGTCGTCTGCGCCGTTGCGATCCCTCCCGGATCGCCCGATGTATCTCCGTAGACCACATAGACCGAATCTCCCGCAGCAAGGGAATCTATTCGGACCCTGATCCTCTGTCCCGAGATGTTTAATGCCGGATCGTCAAATCTTCCGGTGGTCGAAACTGTTACGTATCCCGGGCTGGATGAAACTGTATTCTGAGGAGACGTCCAGTCAGCCGGAATGTAGATTTCTATCTCGCCCGTAACAAAGAGTTCAGCGGCGACATAGATAATTGTCCAGGTTCCCAGTGATCCAACGGTCACGTCATCGTCCGGATCGATAGTGGCTGTCCCGGACCCCGGTGCCGCGAATATGAGTGATGGGAAAAGGAGGACGAAGGCAAACAGGGCAACGACGGTCAAATACCAGTTCCGTGTCCCGGGAATGTCAAGAATACCGTATGTTTCGCGTTTAGATATCATAATCCGCTTTTAAACGGGCAAGGGATATGCCAAGAATATGTGTAAATATCAGGTAAATACCGTTATAAAACCAGAAGTTAAATAACGGGGGCATACTCTCCCGTTCTCGTGATAATCAAAATACCATAAAAACGAGCAAATTGCAACATGGAGGAATATGCTAAGGTACTGCAATGAAAAATGTTATTGCGTGGATTTGGGACCGTCAACCGCCCTGAAGAGCTACTCGACCACTATGACCGAATTGAGTCCGTCGAAGCCGTCATCGACAATATCCGGATTCCAGGGGTCGGGTGTCCACTTCTTACGATCGATCAGATACTTGTATTCATAGCGTCCCGGCTGCAGGGGAATGCGGATCGTCCATGTTCCATCCCCCGCGCGATCGAATAGCGGATCGGCCGTCGTAGACCAATTGTTGAAATCACCGACTATGCTTATCCTCTTTACCTTATGATCGATAAAGGTAAAGAGCACCCCTTCGGATGTGACCTGGGGTCCCCCTCCTTCGACGCCGGAAGGCACGAATCCGGCCGGTCCGCCGCATCCGGCGATTGCCACTGATAGAAGAAGAGTAACGATTATTATTAGCCGTCTACCGATCAGTATTGGTTTCATAATATTATCAGAAGATTCGCCTTTCCCCCCATTCCGTCATCCACGACCCTGGGATTGTTCGGATCGAGGACGTGTTTGACTTCGTCTATAATAAATCGGTACCTGTACCTTCCCGGTTCCAGGGCTATCGACAGTACCCATATTCCATCGCCATCCTGATTCTCCATGAGGCCTACCAGCACCTCCCCCTGTTCCGCATCTCCACGTCCCCAGTTGTTACCCGGCCAGTCTCCCGCTATCTGGACCGTTCTGGCCGAGGGGCTCTTCAGGCGAAACACAACGCTGCCCTCCTCGAGGAGGCCGGATTCGACGGCCGGCTCGATATACCTGCCGCAGGAGACAAGCACCGCCATGGACAACAGCGCCGATATAAGTATGATCCTGAATAGATTCATTCGAGACCCTCGTGTGCCGGGCTACCTGGGATCTCACATCAAAACTTCACAGGATACGGATCCCCGAAACCTTTCATACCCGCTAAATAGACTACCAGAACCCTATGAATGCTTCAAATGTTATCGCCCATTCCTCTGAGAGCGATCTCTCCGCCTCTTGGAGCGTGCGTAGGGCATCGCCCGTGACTCCGCCGCTGAAGGCATCGATCACATCACGATCCAACAGAAAATGCTCGCGGCCGAGACCGCTGAACGCGTATGCCCACCGATCGTAGAGGTATGGATTGACTCCGGCGCCGATCCTTAGCCATGAATTTTCGTTCAATCTCCCGTAGACCGCCGCGAATGTGTTCAGAAAATCACGTGTCCCGTTCCATCCGTCGATGCCGTAGGAGACATATCGCATATCGAGAAAGATTCCGAAACGGTCCATGAACTCGAATCCCTTCGAGACACGGATCTCACCCATCCTGTCCCCACTCCCCTTGAGATCGCCCCTTAAGAGCAGCGATACGCTGAGTGGAATCTGAAACGGCTCGCCATAATGATACTCCTCGATCCTCGAGGCTCTATCGACGATCCGTCTTCGTTCAACACCCGCTCCAGCCGGCTGGGCCAATATGACCTGGACCTCATACAGGCTCTTGGCGCTGATAAAGGGGAGATGGCCTACTGTCAGATCATCTCCGTCGAGGAAGAAATTCCTTCTCTCGTACCAGAAGACCTCCCCCCCGTTGTCCTTGCTGTAGCTTGTGATCCTGCCCCGGAGGCCTATATAGCCCTGCCTGGGCGACAGGTCGAAAGCTCCGTCGAGCGAGGTCCTCCTGCCAGCCGGACGGCCGCCTCGAAGTTCCGGGTCGCCCTCTAATTCCGTCTGTTCCAATGCCAGCAGCACGCCGACCGACTCGTCACGATATCTGACACCGGCCCAGAATCTGCTACCCTTCTCCCACTCCATATCCGATTCAAAGGCTTCCGGGCAGCACTCCTCTCCGGGCGGATAACGCTCGTTGGATACTAGACAGCTCCGGCCCGACAGGACTTCCGCTTCTATCGTGATCGGCCGAGTCCCGGAAAGCCTGAAAGTCAAACCGTCGATATGAACCCTTTCGTATCCCTGGTACAGCTCACCCGCCGCCCCTGGTACCGTCCAGGAAACACCGTAGGGCCTGCGATCCTGTCTCATAAGATAGGCGAATCGGATCTTCCAGAGCTTGCTGCCGAGCCTGAGCCCGAATAGATCCGAATCTGTCATCTCTCTGCCGCCGTAGAGCGAATCGTCCGGGGTTTCGACCAGACTGCTCTCAGGACCGCTCAGGCGCCCCGCGTAGAAGACCTTCCCGTCCACACCAAGAGGCAGCTTACCCTCATACAGCAATCCCCTGCAGAAGAGCCCGACCTCGTACGCGTAGGGGCCGACACTATTAAAGAGCTCGAGCGGATCGCCGAAGCCCAGATCGGCGCTCCTCGTAAAGGCGGTCAGCTCGCCCTTGGAAAACTTATAACCTCCGGACCCTCGAATGAGGAACATCTCATGATTCAAATCCTCAATATCCTCTGTCGCGATCTCATAGCCGATCGCGAAGCTTCCGTTCACCTTTTCCCCCTGAGTCCCGTCTATTCCACCCATCAGAAACGCTGAGTCCCTGTATGAGCCGCCCACAATATGGAATGATCCGAACGGCGACAGCTCCACATCATCTCCAGCAGCGCGCAGCCCCGGTGTTCGCAGCGTGATCTCGAATCCCCCCTGGGTTTCGAGTAGAATAAAAAAGGAGTTGCCCTCTTCGTCGAGCCCCGGGTTCTCCAAATCCGACACCGACTCGCCGTCCACGATAAATCTGTAGCGGTACTGCCCGGGAAGCAGGAACAACCGTATCTGGAACCTCCCGTCGATCGGCACCAGCTTGTCGATCGTAGGATTCCAACCGTTAAAATCGCCCACCAGATAGACGCTCTGCGCCCAGGGCGCATTGATCCCGAATACGATCTCCTCATCATCCACTTCGATCGAGGCCGAGGCATGATCGAATCCGGCGGACAACGCAATCAGCGCCAGAGAGATCATTGTTATCTTGCCAAGAAATCTACTCATAACTTTCCAAACCACACCCTCGCGGATACCGCGATCATTCTCTCCTTTTGCGGTTCAGGCAGTACGCATTCATGGTGAAATGAAACCTCTTCGCTGTACGGATGGAAGGAACCGAATCCTGCCGTAAAGAGAAACGCCTCCCGGGGCCTGAACTCGAGCTGTACGCTGTACAGGCTTTTCGTCGATCCGTACATGTAGAGATAGCTCCTTAACGAGACCGAACGGGTCATGTTGAACGATCCAGAAGAGAAAAAGCTGAATCTATCTCCTCCGCCTATACTGTCGATCCTTGCCGAGACCGAGACCCTGTAAGAGGGATTCTCATCGAACAGAGTCAGGGCGATCGCCGGATCTTCATTAACGAGATGGATCACACTCCCTCGCGCGTCGAATCCGCCCTTGAGCCTCATACGCATCGAGCCGTGTATCGACCTCTGATCCTCGGAAGTCATAGAAAAATGCGTATCTCTCGCCTCGAGAGATACGAGCATGTCCAAGACTGGATGCTTCCACCAGGTGGTGATGTAGGACTCGATGACCCCCGATCCGGTCTCTCCGGCTGGATTCCTGAATTCGGTGCCGCTGAACCTATAGCCAGGCACGAGAAACACAGCTCCTAATTCGGATGAGCGGTAACCGAGTCCGTTCAACTCGGAACTGAACGCCATGTTTTGAGAAAATATCGAACTGAACGAGCCGTCGGAAAGATTGCCCAGATCGAGATCGAACAGCCGGCTCTCATTGAATTCGTCCCATCCTCCATCGACCGACCGGGCAAGCTCGCCGGTCAGATTGACACCGGCCACATCTATACCGACCCCGGCGGCCAGCACGCTCGAGTCGCCATAGGGAATGGAGCGCACCTGGTCGGCGGCGAATCCCAAACGGAATCTTCGCATTAATCCCAGATCGATCTCGATGCTATGAAGAACGTCGCCGCCGCCGTGGAACCGAGGGAGCCCTCCGGTACTGCCGGCGCCCGTATCATCTCGCAGGATGGATCCGATGTACCGGACACGGACGAGGCGCTCCAGAGAGTACTCGAGAACCGCGCCATCTCCCCTTGACCCGGTGAATTCTGTTTCGTTCGAGAGGAGCGGCAGCAGCCTGAAAGTCGAGCGGAACACTCGTTCGCGCAGGAAGAGCAAGCCGTCGAAGTTCAAGGCAGAGACCGATAGGCCCACATGGCCCTGCTCTAGAAAGAATCGCTCTCGATATGCCGGGCTCCCCTCCCAACGCTCTCCCGTAGCTCCCTTGAAAAAGAACCTGAGGCTCTCGTATGGTTCGATAAGAACCATGGCGGCGAACCTGTCGCTCAGGTGGGCCTTCGCCTCCGGATCATTCCAGGGAAATTCTCCCGATGAGCGTTCGAGCTCGATTTTGCTCCTGTAGAGCAGTTCGTACCGATAGACGGAGGTCGAATCCTCCTCCGCCGATGCACAGAGAGGCAGAGTGAGCATAATAACTAAAGAGAATATTGCGGTTCTGTGGATCATTAGATATGGATATCGATTTTATGGCCGTTCCATCGGCCTGTCGCCCTGCTCTACTCCTTCTCACCCTTTAGAATACTCACTTCGATCGAGGCCATCGCATGAACTCCCCTCCCACCATCCGATCCGAAAGCGGCAGAGACCCGGACGACCTCGTCCACCCATCTGATCCCTCCCTGAACGTCTCCATCATCGAATCCTGCGAGTATCTCGATCGGCGTGGATGTCCGCACGGCGAGCCCGTAATGGTAGGTCGTACTACCCCCGGAGCGCCGCTGCTCGAAACCGACCACGACCCGTTCCTCCCAGAAATAGGAGATCCCCCACCTGTTGACGCGATTCCATGACTGCGAAGAGCTATACTCTTCGAAATCGGTCTCCTTCACCGTGAGCATGGAATAACCTATCGAGATCACGGGCAGGGGCCGTAGGATAAGCCCGAAATCGCCGGTCACCTTCGATTCGGACGACCCGCTCCCCGGGCAATCGCAGGAGGACTCATAGGCGAGCCGCCCCACCTTTACCGCGGCTCCCACCGAAAGATAGGATCCTCCCGTGTTCTTCAGGAGTTTTTTCGCCAGACCGGCTATGAGCACATTCTCATCCTCGATTTCCCCACCGGAAAGGTCGCGCCTGTACCACCCTGCGCCGAAGGTAACCCAGGAAACTGGATATAGGACGCCTATCATCGTCTCTCCGCCGTACCCCTCCCCCGATGCATCGGAAAAATCACCGTACAGCACAGGAGAGGTGCTGTTCACAAGTCCCGCGATGTTGATGAAAAGGGTCGACGGATCGTCACCGATGGGCGTGAACATGCCGCCCAGGGCCGTAGATCTAGTGCTCGAAGAGGTACCTTCGAATTGTGCGTGTAGATTTTGGGGTATTACAATGCAAGCGGCCAGGATGAAATAGTGCAGCTTCTTCATGCCCGCCCTATGATCCCTTCGTCTCGTCCAGTCGCTTCAATCCCTCGAGTATGAGATGATCCATTTTCACGTCGAGAAGAATATCCTCATCTCTCGGTTCGACACCCCTGAAAAAGATAAACTGGCCGTCCTGCCACGCGAGCACCGAATAGACGACTTCCTTGATCTGCTCCTGAATAGCTTCAACGAGCGATTTCTTCTCGAAGAATCCCTTATCGATCATTATGTTGCCTATTCGCTTGCTTCCCTGATTAGTCCAGAAGTCCTTCAACGCCTCATAGAGTTGATCCTCGGTTATCAATTCCTTTTCGATGAGAAATCTTCCAAGTTTCTTTTTCTGCCTGTCCATCGTCGCATAGATCAACTGGCCATCCTTGAAATAGAAACTCGCCACATCTTCAGCGGTGACGAATTTCAGTTCACCCGTCATTGTCGATATGTTGAGCAGTTGAAAGATCGACGGCGGATCGAGAACGGACAGGTTTCCCCCAAGATCCATAATATACCTCCTCGTTTATTGTTCCCTTCTCAGGGCTTTCAAGCCGATGACGGTCTGAGAGACGATGACGGACGAGAACGCAGCTCCCAGCATGATATATATAAACATACGGTACATCCCGGTCGGCCAGGCCACGCCGGTCACCCCTTTTATCATGAGCAGGATGATACCGAGCGCCTGTATGATCCCCACTACTTTTCCCGCCGCTGTCGCCCTCAGGTGCGGAACCGAATCCACTACGGCAAGATAAAACAAGCCGACGAAGAACTGAGTATACCTGATACAAAGTATGATAAAAAGCCATAATGGAATAGCTCCACTCAGCCATAGAAACAAGAAGAGTGCCATCGTAAGGAGTATATCCGCCACCGGATCGAGCATGATGCCGAATATCGTCTCCTTGCCGTAATTCCTGGCGACGTATCCATCTATTACATCGGTGATTACAGCAATTATGTAAATAATCGAGGCAAGTACTATCCGGTCTTCGAGAAGAAGGACGAGTATGGGTGGAACAGCAAATAGGCGTAGCGATGTCAATATATTGGCCGCCCCGAAGCGATCCTGCTGTACGCCGCTCAGACCGCGCAGAAGGGGCATGTTTATAAAAACAAAGACAGCGTAGGCGGCTATGAAGGTGAATGTCCAGAGAAAGACCTTCAGCCAGACTCCTCCACCAGAGAAGAAGTATAGGAATACCGTGAATAGCGCAAGCACGAGGAGACTGGCTGCAGAGAAGCTGTAGATCGATGAACGGAGGGACCTGGACCGCAGATAGATCCGCTTCGATTCCGCTATATGACGCTGAAATCTCCGGAGAGTGGAGTCTGGCTGCATCCCGCTCCCCCCATGCTTAAAAGCTGTGAAGGTTCCCTTTCAGGCCTTTTTCATCGCAGCCTGTGCGGCGGCGATTATCGCTATGGGAACCCTGAATGGTGAACAGCTCACATAATCCAACCCGATCTCAGCGCAGAACATGATCGACGAGGGTTCCCCGCCGTGCTCGCCGCAGATTCCGACCTTGAGATCTGGTTTTGTATCTCTTCCTTTCACAACGCCCATCTTGACTAGCTCTCCGACGCCATCCCGGTCGATTCTCTGGAAAGGATCATCCTTCCATATACCCTTCTCGATGTAATCGTTGAGAAACTTGCCTGCATCATCGCGGGAGACCCCGAATGTGGTCTGGGTCAGATCATTCGTCCCGAAGGAGAAGAATTCCGCCGAAGCCGCTATACGATCCGCCGTCAGCGCAGCTCTCGGGATCTCGATCATCGTTCCGACGAGAAAATCGATCTCGACTCCCATCTCCTTCTGCACCTCTTCGGCGGCTCTCCTTACGACCTCCACCTGGAGCTCCAGCTCTCGGAGATCGCCGACGAGCGGTATCATTATCTCCGGCTTCGGATTCTCGCCCTCCTTAACGAGCTCGCAGGCCGCTTCGAAGACCGCACGAGCCTGCATCTCTGTTATTTCAGGATAGACTATACCGAGCCTGCAGCCCCTGTGTCCGAGCATCGGATTCGCTTCTTTCAGCATTCCGATCTTCTCTTCGAGCTGCCGCTTCTCGATTCCCATTTTCCCGGCGAGATCCTCGATCTCCGCATCCTCGTGCGGCAGAAACTCGTGCAGTGGTGGATCGAGTGTGCGCACCGTGACGGGACGGTCGCCCATCGCTTCGAAAATGCCCTTGAAATCGGCCTTCTGCATAGGCAGGAGCTTTGCCAACGCCGCCCTCCGCCCCTCCTCGTCAGAGGCGAGAATCATCTCCCTGAATGCGTCGATCCGCTCCTCCTCGAAGAACATGTGTTCCGTCCTGCAGAGACCTATCCCCTCGGCTCCGAACGCGACCGCCTTACTGGCCTGATCCGGTCTGTCAGCGTTCGCCCTCACCCCCATCGTTTTTATCCCGGCAGCCCACGACATGAGCTCCGCGAAATCCTTGTAGACGACCGAATCATCCCTGTGGAGAGTCCCATCGAACAGGACCTGCAGGACCTCCGACGGCCGGGTATCGATCCGCCCCTCTATCACCTCTCCAGTTATGCCATCAATGGAAATGAAGTCTCCCTCATTGACCGTCTTCCCCCCGGCTACAATCTGCCGCTTCTTGTAATCTATTCGGAGATCCTTGGCGCCCACAACACACACCTTGCCCATCTGTCTCGCGACGAGAGCCGCGTGGGACGTCGCTCCTCCCATCGAGGTCAGAATACCCGACGCCACACTCATCCCGCGTATGTCCTCGGGGCTCGTCTCGATCCTGACCAGTATGACCTCTTCGCCCCGACCGGCCCACTCCTCTGAATCGGCCGCGTTGAAGACGACCTTTCCCGTCGCCGCACCGGGACCGGCATTTATGCCTTTAGCGAGGAGTCTGCCGCCGATCACCGCGCTCCGCCTCTCCTCCGGATCGAACACCGGCCTGAGAAGCTGATTCAACTGTTCCGGCTCGATCCTGGCAAGAGCCTCTTCCTTCGATATCCTTCCCTCCCTGACCATATCGACCGCGATCCTGATGGCGGCGAAACCAGTGCGTTTCCCCGCTCTTGTCTGGAGGATCCAGAGCCGGCCGTGCTGAATCGTGAATTCGAGGTCCTGCATGTCTCCGTAATGATCCTCTAGTTTTTTTCTGATCTCCACGAGCTCCCTGTAAATCTCCGGCATCTCCTCTTCGAGGGATTGCAGATCGCTGTCGCCCTTCTGCTCTGTGTTGATCGGCTGAGGAGTACGAATCCCAGCGACGACATCCTCACCCTGCGCCTTCATCAGATACTCGCCGTAAAAGGCATTCTCACCTGTCGCCGGATTCCTCGTGAAAGCTACTCCAGTCCCTGAATCGTCCCCGAGATTGCCGAAAACCATGGACTGCACATTGACGGCCGTGCCCCACTCTCCCGGGATGTCATTGAGCTTGCGATAGGCATTCGCCCTGTCGTTGTTCCAGGAATGGAAGACCGCTCCTATAGCCTTCCAAAGCTGTTCCTTCGGGTTATCTGGGAATTCGACGCCTGTGCGCTCCCTGATCATCGACTTATACCTCTCGACGAGATCCTTCAGGTCATCCACCCCGAGATCTATATCCTTCTCTGTACCCGCTTCATTCTTCTTCGCGGCAAGAATCTCCTCGAACGGATCTATATCATCTTTCGTCTCCGGCCCGAGCCCCAGAACTACGTCGCCATACATCTGCACAAAACGGCGATAGCAATCAAAGGCAAAGCGATCGTCTCCCGATTTCGAGGCAAGTCCTATAACCGTTTCCCAGTTCAAGCCCAGATTTAGCACTGTATCCATCATGCCGGGCATGCTGACTCTTGCTCCAGATCTTATCGATAGCAATAGCGGATCCTTTGTGTCCCCGAACTTTCTTCCCATCGCCTTTTCGATCTTTTCGACTGCCTTTTCGACCTCCCGCTCGAGGGATTCCGGATAATGGCCATCATTTTGGTAGAATTGCGTGCAGACATCGGTCGAAATCGTGAAACCGGCCGGAACGGGTAATTGGATATTGGTCATTTCGGCAAGATTGGCGCCTTTGCCGCCTAGAAGATCCTGCATCTCCGATCTACCGTCAGCCTTTCCGCCACCGAAGTAATAGACATACTTGGCCGCCACAGCAACCTCCTAAGCAACTGCATGTCAACACCTTATACGACTCGCCGTCTCTTCCGCGAGTTCCGTACCATCATGTATAACTTACAATTACAGCATTGGCAAGCCATTTATCCCCAACAGGCAAGGGGCCTGAGGAGTCGACCGGATGATTGTTCTGTGGAAATGAGGAAGTACCGCGGCAAATCGTATCATGGGACCCGCAGAACCTTGACGGTCCTCTCGTAACGCGGCGATTTGAAGTGCATGAAATAGAATCCGGCCGCGACCCGCCTGCCGGCGTCGTTCGTCCCATCCCAGGAGAGGTTCCCTCCCCACGGAAGGATCCTGTTCGATATGAGATTTCTAACCAGAACACCCCGGCAGTCGTATATGCGAACGGTCAGCGGCTCGTTTTCCGGAATGAACATGTCGAACCAGGTGCGGCTCTTGAATGGATTCGGGTAGGCTCCATCCAGAACTACCGATGCGGGGCGTTCCGGCCCATCGAGCCCAGCAGCCTTGAGGCCGTCGGGGATACCGTATCCGTAATAGTTATCGGGCGCATCACTCTGCGAAGAGGTTTCCCGGAGCGATTGGCGGATATCGATCGGGCCCATGCCCGGATCGATCTCGAGGAGTTGAGCGCACAGCCCGGCGATGAGTGGTGTCGAGAGCGATGTCCCATCTCCCCTCGTGTACCCGGCCGACGTTCCCCAATCCACCGTATAGACACCCCTCCCGAGCGCCATTAGCTCGGGCTTGGTCCTTCCATCGGCCGTCGGGCCGCGAGAGCTGAAATACGCCCTCACTCCGTCTCTGTCAACAGCACCCACAGCGATAATGCTATCGGCGTCGGCCGGCGCGATGAGTGTCGTATCCCCGGATATACCCTCGTTGCCCATCGCTGTAACGATCAACACTCCATGACCTGCTGCGATATCTGCCATCCTCGTGCAGCGGGGGGTGTCGCCGTCGAGCATGTCCGGCGTGTACCAATCTATATAGCCGAGAGAGCTCGAGACAATATCGGCTCCGGCGCTATCGGCCCACTCGAGTCCGGCGACCCATTTATCCTCCTCTATCTGGATCTCCACTTCCTTGATCTCGGTCTTGGCGAGCAGAAATTCTGCGCCCCAGGCAGGGCCTATCAGTTCGCCAGGACTGTAACCTGCGAGGGCACCGAGAACGATCGTGCCGTGCTTATCCTGCTCCGCGTGATCTCCCTCCTCGTTGCTGGTCACTGAATCGTACTGGATAAAATCGTACTGCGCGACCACACTCAAATGATCGAATGCTTCGTGATCCAGCCTGAATCCGGTATCCAACACACATATGAGGAGAGGATCACCAGCTGTGACATCGCCCGATCCATTGTACCCGAGCTCTAGCAGATCGGTCGACCTGATCTGGTTCAGCTGGTCGAAGCTTCCCCCGTATGTTCCGGCGACTGGATCGTCGGACAGGCCGATGGGATCCGGCGAATCGGCCTCGAATTCGTCTGTCTTCCGATACACAGCCACACAATCGATTCCCTTCACGAAATTCAGGGCACCTATCGCTGGGATCCGGGAGGCCTCGACCTCTGCGCTGACTGCATTGAGATAGCGGGAGATATGACGCACCCGTACGACCTTCGAACGGATAATATCGATATAGGCCTTCGATACCGGATGATCGAACTTATCTGTATCGGCTACGGCCCGCAGACGCCGCCGCCTGACGGCGCGCTCAGAGATGATAACCGGGGATTCCAGCAATCCGAGGTGCTCCGGGCCCCGATCGGCGAAGAAGATCCAAACAGATATCGGACTCTTCACGGATTCCGATTCGACCCTACCGCGCAGACGGTCGCTGCATTTGAAAAAAGAATGATCCGGTTCGTCGATGAAAAGATGCCGACCCTGATCGGCGGTAGATGTATTGTAGGCAAGAGCGGCGCCTGTTATGAGAAAAACCAGAAGGAATGTGATGAAATGACGTCGTCGTAGTACCATATCACTTTTTCGGCGGAGCGGCCTGTATCGCTTTTACCGTTTCGAATGCGATAAAATCGGCATGGTGCAGTATGACCGCCTCCGGACTCCTGTATGAACCCTCCCCCTCTCTCGAATGTACGGCGATAATATGACAGAC
>DAOUUU010000156.1 GCA_030667985.1 Candidatus Krumholzibacteriota bacterium | reverse complement strand
GGGCGCATGGATCTGCAAGAACAGCTGGGGCCTGGGTTTTGGTAATCAAGGATACTTCAAGATCAAGTATGGAGCATGCAACGTCGGTAAATACTCCTCGCAGATCATATACGATCCGTCCCGGACGTTCGTTCACCTCGACACTCCGGACAGCGGTGATAATTTCTACTTCGATCAGCAGGTGGAAGTCACATGGACGATCGACAGGGAGACTCCAGATTCGGTAAAGGTGTTCCTCGGTTCGGACGACGGAATGTTCGACGACGAGCTGCTATTTGCCGGTACCGCAGCTGATGATTCGTACACATGGATCGTACCTCCAGTGATCCGGACAGCTGTCAGAATCTCGGTCTTCGCCTACAAGGACGGCGAAGTCACCGGTATGGATTTTACGGACAAAGCTTATGGCATCATGGACGATATAGCAGTTCCCTGGGTGGACCTCCGCTATCCTGACGGTGGAGAATCCTTCATGGGCGGCGATATAGTCGATATATCATGGGTCGCAATTGACAATGCATGCGTTGATTCGCTCTCGGTCTACTGTTCTTATAACGCTGGCGTGGACTACGAGCTTATCACCAGCGGGGAGCCGAACGACTCGTTGTACCAGTGGACCGTGCCGCATGTGAGCAGCGAATCCTGCAGGATCATGATTGTAGCCTACGATCCGGGAATGAACACAAACTTTGACCAGAGCAACGGGCTCTTTTCGATAGAATCGGCCGCGACTGGTGTGGAGGAGGAAACACCACGATATGTAGACCGTCTCGACCAGAACTTCCCGAATCCGTTCAACGGTACTACGACCATCGCCTACTCGGTGGCGCAGAAGGGTGTCGTCGATATACGTATTTACGATACGGCAGGCAGGCTTGTTGATATTCTCTCGCACCGTGATCGAGAACCGGGACAGTACCAGACTATCTGGCGAGGAACAGACCGGAAGGGTAACCAGGTCACGAGCGGTATCTATTTTTGCAGGATCAAAGCTGGAGGATTTTCGAAATCGATCAAGATCAACTACGTGCGGTAATCCAATGAGAGGTGGGCCGAGATGAAGATCAGGGGAATTATCTCGTGTTTCGCATTGATAGCGCTGCTGTCGGGTTGCACGATCAAGCCGCGCATTACGATGACTCCATCCGCGGGCGTCGAAGAGATTCCGAAAACAATAGCTGTATACCCGATTCTCGCCAATGCGCCAACAATAGCACGTGGTAAGTATATTGCAGAAACGATCAAGATCCACCGGGAAGAGGATAAGATATATATAGTGCCTGCTGCCGAAGCGAGACTCGTCGTTACTACACACAGCGAGATATTCACCGGTCTTGTTTCGAGCGAGCTTTCTAACTACGGTTTTAAATTGAAAAATCTCCCGCTAGAAGTGCTCGATGACGACAATCTAGGTATAAACGACAAGAAAACATTCGTCGTGAGCCTCGAAACGATACGCCACATGCGTGAAAACTATGGTCTCGAGGCACTGTTGATCGGCAATGTGTTCTTCGTACGTGACCAATACGATCCTACCGAACCTGCCGTGCGTTTGTTCTATCTAAAGCTCGTCGATGCAGAAACCCTTGATATCCTTTGCCACGTGAGCGGGGATTACAAGGACTATGGAACAGAGATGGAACAAGCTGCCAGAGATATCGGCTTCGAGCTTGCAAAGTTCGCTAACCTGGCGGAGGACAAGGAAGACGACGAGCCCTATACGCAGATAAAGGCCGAATGATCCTTATCCCAAACTAATAATCAATTAATTATTCATATTGGAGGAATTAATGGACATCGTAGTTCTTGGAGCAGGCCTTGTAGGTGGGGCTATAGCGAAGGACCTTGCCGCAGATTCCAATCTGCTGGTTACCGCTGTAGACCTGGATGTGGGGCTTTTGACCAAGCTGACAGCCTCATCGTCCATCGATAGTATCCAGATCGATTTGAAGGAGTATGGGGCCGTCGAGTCGGTCACCGCCAATTGCGACCTGGTCGTTAGCGCCGTTCCCGGCTTCATGGGATTTGAGACGCTACGTAAGGTCATCGAAGCGGGCAAGAATATCGTCGACATATCATTTTTCGGAGAGGACCCCTTCCAGCTCGACGAGCTGGCAAAGGAGAAGAATGTCACGGCGGTTGTCGACTGCGGTGTTGCGCCAGGGCTATGCAACATAATAGCGGGACGGATTCATCGGAACCTTGACCGTACTGACAAATACGTATGCTATGTCGGTGGACTGCCCGTTAAGAGAGAGTGGCCCTACGAGTACAAGGCGGTCTTTTCTCCGATAGATGTTCTGGCCGAGTATACGAGACCGGCGCGGTTCATTGAAAAGGGCAAGGAGGTTGTAAAGCCCGCGCTATCCGAGATCGAGCTGATAGATTTCCCAGGAGTTGGCGAGCTCGAGGCCTTTAACACCGACGGGCTTCACACACTCGGAAAGACACTCGATGCTCCATTCATGATAGAGAAGACTCTCCGGTACCCGGGTCACGCCGAGCTGATGAGGATCTTTCGTGAGAGCGGATTCTTCTCGGATGAGCTTGTCGAGGTGAATGGACAGCGGATCCGGCCGATCGAGGTCACTTCGAAACTGATCTTCGATTTGTGGAAGTTGGGGGATGGTGAGGAGGAATTCACGGTGATGAAGGTCATTCTCGAAGGCGAGAAGGATGGCAAGAAGGTACGCTATTCCTACTACCTTCTCGATAAATACGATACGGAGACGCAGACTACGTCTATGGCCCGAACAACAGGCTATACCTGCTCCATCGTGGCACGCCAGGTGGCAAGTGGGCTATTCAGCCGAAAGGGCATCTGCCCGCCTGAATACATCGGCCGGGAGGAACCCTGCTACGAGAATCTCCTAAAGGAATACGAAAAGCGCAATATACGGCTCAATGAGACGATCTCCGAGCTGTAATAAACTATCTACGCTGTAAAAAACCACCTATAAGGCAGACAACATTGATCATACGGCTTTGATCAATGCCACTACCTACCATAATATTGTTGGAAATAATCCATTAAATAAGATATGATGTATCCCGGCTCACTTAACGACATCTTCATGCGACTGCACCTTGCATCTAAGCCGGGAGGCCCGCTATGTCCGCTATACTCATTTCAGGTCATTCAATCAGAAAAATTCTCTCGATCTGCTTGTCCTTATCAATGCTCATGATGGTTGCCGGTACATCATTCGCCTCGCAGGAAGAGGTGGACGAGGATATATCGGAGAGGATGGAGCAGGTGAACATCCTCAGGGCGAGGGGTGAGTTCAATGATGCTATCAAGATCCTCGACAAGATAATAAGGGATTACGCATCATCCGATACGGTGCTGAGGTACGCCTATAACCACCTCGTATTTACTTATCACAAGAAGGGTGAAGCGGGCACCGCTATAGAGAAGGCCCGGGAAGCTCTCAATCGATACCCCGACCTTAGTGTGGAAACTCCAGATATACCGCCGTCGGTTGATGACATTTACAACACACTGCGAAAAGAGATGTTCGGATCGTTGACTATCCAGCAGCCGGAAGAGTGCAATGTGTTTCTCGTCCAGAATTCGATCAAGGCCTTCAAGGGTGAGACTCCTCTCGAGCTATCGCTTATCAGGGTAGGTACCTACACGCTCGAAGTGACCAAGTCCGGGTATCACGATTACTCGAGAACGATCAATGTCTTTCCCGACGAGAGACTGAACCTGGATGTGTCGATGTCCCCAGAGCGAGGAGCTAAATGGTGGGCGTTAAACCTCGCTCCGGTAGCGGTAATCGGCGCGTTTCTGGCCTATATGGTGTGGCCCTCTGAGACCTCGACGGCAGGGCCACAGCCGCTGCCTGGCCCGCCCGATCCACCGACTCAGTAAATGAAAAATTTAGAGACTGAACACGGAAGCTGGTGTGCAAGCAAATTCCATTTGACCGAGGATAAAACGTATGATTGATGATTCGGGTTCCTTTCAGCCCATCCCCAACCCGTATATAGTTGGGAAGCCCATCGAAGACAGAAAGATGTTTTTCGGCCGCGAGGACGATTTCACCTTCATTCGGAAGAAGGTGACCGGTGGAGAGACTGGAGGCATTCTTGT
>DAOUUU010000151.1 GCA_030667985.1 Candidatus Krumholzibacteriota bacterium | reverse complement strand
TTTGTCTGGAGCACAGTTGCACGATCAACGGTGGGTATCACATCGAGAACGACAAGATCGGCCGGCGTCTGAACTAGGTAGCTCCCCTTACCACCCTTCTCTGTCGTAGCGGTGAGGATCTCTTCGCTGTTCAGGTCAAGACCCCAGACATTGGCGTCGATTATTACTGTGCCCGTCGTCATCGAGCTTCCCGCATTATCCATGAATTCCATGAGGAGGTTCGTAACCTCCCCACCGGCCAGTATGGTTCCAGGCAAGAAATTGATCTGTGTTATATGAACCTCGCCGGTCACGTTTGAGGCACCGTTGAAGAGCCTCATCTCCAGGCTGTCCAACTGGACGGAGGCTTCGCCGTAGTTCTGGACATTCATCGAGGCGTACCATTCGCGCCCCTGATCCGCCGTGACGGTTGGAAGCGGTGTGACCGTAATGCTGTTTATCGCGAGCTGTGACGGCTCCTGCACATCGATGCCATCGCTCGGGAAGACACTCTCCTCGAAGGGCAAGCCGTTTTCCGTTCCGTAGATACGCACGCCGGACATGTAAGAACCTGTAGCCATATCCTCAGGGATAGTCTCCGAAACGAAATAGAGCGTATTGGCGCCTGGGCCGATCGAAGTGCCCTGGTTACGGTCCAGTATCGCCCTGTACGAAGCGCTGCCGTCACTGAATGAGATCCAGGTCGAATCGGCGTTACACTGGACGGTCGCGCCGCCCGTATTATCGATATCGAGCTCAAAGGCGACCGTGCTGCGTTTGCTGACTGTCTTCGGCTCGAGCGTCCCTGGCATATACGCGACCTGGGCGGGTGATGTTATAGTCACCTGGTCGCTGAGCGTGAATGTCGTGTCGAATGCGCCGCCATTCTCGGACCCTTCGAGATGGATCTCGACGGGGTAGGAGCCCGGGACCATCGCCGCCGGAATGACCGCTTCAGTGAAGGTCATGCCGGTTGCCGCCTCTCCGGAGAGCGCCAGGTTCGAGCCGAGCGGCACATTGAATGTGTTGGTTCCGTCGGTGAACGAGAGTGTCGTTTGAGCGCCGTCGAGCGTGACTACCGCCTCGCCGTCGTTGTGTAGTAATAGTGAGAATGCATGGCTCTGCAGCTGCGAAACGGCTGCAGGATCCAGCGAACCTGCTTCATAGGCGAAGCTCGCCGCGGATTGTATGAACCAGATGCCGACCGCGTCATCGGCCGAGAAATCCCTGAACTCCGTGCCGTTTGCCTGGGCCGTCACAGATGCATCGATTGTATCTGTGCCGAGCGGCGACTGCGGGAGTATGTAGACCCCGCCGATATAGGAGTGTTCCGATGCCGGGTGGAGAGAATCTGGCAGAGGAGGCTCCCACCCGCCGGCCAAAACACTGTTACTGTGACTGAAACTGAAATCGATATCCTCGATGATCACGTAATTTCCGCTGCCGTTCTGGAGCCGCACCTCGACATCGACAGTATCCCCCCTGCTCACGATCGTGCGGTAGGGAGTGATACTCACAATCTTTATACTCGAAACCGTTACCGAGTTGGAGCCCGCGTTGAAGTGCACCGAGTAGCTGGAATTATAGGCATCAAGTCCATCTATAAATACCGATGGCGTGTAGGTGCCTCCCAGCATGTCGCCGGGAACATTCGCCGCTTCGAACTCGAGTGTGACTGTGCTCAAACCGTTTAGTATGACCGGCGCGGGAAGCCCCGCCGAGTAAGTATCTCCCAGGCTGTCCGAGAATGAGATCGTACTCGTCGTAAACAGAACGAGCGTGGTCGGACTCGTATTCTCGACAGAGCAGCGGAACTGGACCGTACTGTCCGGCACAACGAAGCGCGGATCCAGAAATCCGCCATAGCCGCAGTTGGGCCGAGGAGCATAGGTCAGCTCCGCCGCACCAGTCGCGCTTCCCTCGACGCTCTCGAAGGTGATCGTATCCGTCCCCGGGCTGGTGTCGGACATTATGAAGACACTGATCTTGCCGTTGATGCCGGTTTCCCTCTGATCACCGGGCGTAAAGGAATCCTGGTCCTCGCTGAATACATTGCCAAGGAGTGCGGATATGGTGATCATTGTCCCCTTTGAGACGACATTGCCGTATCGATCGGTGATCGGTTCTGTAGTAATGGTCGATATGCTGGTTCCCGTTGCGGTGATCGTGGGCGGATCGACCAACGCAATACCGATCGTACCATCTGGAATATCCGGTAGCACGGTGACCGTGTCGCTGTAGCTCAGCGCGCCTCCCCCTAACGTCTCCGCCGATACGACGAGCCGCTGGGCTACCGTATCGCTCACGCTGACTACGGCCGATCCGTTGCTCAATGTGATCAGATTGAGACTGAATTCAGCGGCACCGTCGCTTGCGAGCTGAACCTCGGTCGTATCGTCTCCGAACGCCACGTTATCGAATGGATCGTATGCGGTGATCGTAACATCGAAGGTCTCTCCAGCATTCTTCATGAGATCGTCGGGAACCACATCGTAGTAGGAGATATTTCCAGCCATCGTCTCGACGGAGAATGCCACCAGCTCTTCCGAAGGAGGATTTCCATCGTCTATTGTGGCCTGGACACTATTTATACCGGAGTTTATGTCGGTCTGGAGGCTGCATACGGCGATGCCCTCGCTGTCGGTGGTCAGAATGCCGTCGGCCGGATCGCCGATGCTGTCTATGAGCGCAGGCGCCCCTCCCAGATTACTGGTGATCTGGAAGCGCACGATCTCCCCATTGACATTATTATCGTAGAAATCCCTAACGCGGGCCTTGAGCTCGGTTTGATCGCCCGCTATAACTCCCGTCGTATCCCCCGCCACATAAATGATCCTGTATGCCGCCGCGTGATCGATCGTGATGTATGGCGACCAGGCAGATAGAGTATCTCCTCCGAGGGAGACAATCGCGATACGGTTCTGTCCCATCAATATGTCGGTCGCCGTGAAGGAGGCCTCGCCAGCCGTCAGGGTGACCGTACCAGGAATGAATGTCATCGAAGGCTGTTCGGCGACCGGAACGAGCTCCGTCGATGAGTCGGTCACAAGCAGGTTGTCATACTCGTCGTAGGCCTCGATATCGACACTGAAGGATTGACCCGCCTGGAAAGATGTGCCCTCGAGATAGAGGAGCACGTAGGCAATATCGGTCCTCGGGACGGTCGTGATCTCGAAGTACTGCGTCTCGAGACCCTCCGGATCGGCATCGAGTATGGCGGCCCGCACGAGATTGTAGCCGGCCACCGTCCCCGTTGCGTAGCGCATGGTGACTTCACCCTCATCGTTCGTGATCCTCTGTGTCGCCGCGAGTCCACCGCCTCCCTGCTGAACACTGAAGGAGACCTGTTGCCCTATTACAGGGTTGCCGAAAATATCTGATACACGGGCCTGCAGGGTGACCGAATCTCCAGCAGCGACACCGGTAATTTCCCCGGTTATCTCGACAAGCTGATAGGCCGGCGCGTGATTCACCGTAACAGCATTGCTGTATCCGATGACCGGCGACGAAGCGTCTGTGATCTCTATCCTGATATCCTCGGCGGTGTTGTACCGCATCGAAGATTCGCTGTATTGGCCGTTTACGATGTTTCCCGTTGTCTTGCTCAGCACATCGCTCGCCGCCTGAAGCGGGTCCGCGGCCTGAACCGCGCGCAGATCGATTCCGTAATTCGCAGTCTTCACCAGGTTATTGAAACGATCGAAGGCGTCGGCCTGAACCTCGAAATCCGAACCAGCCGTCGCTGAAGCGGGCGCCTCGACGACATAGTGATGTACAGTGTCATTCGCTGTGATATCGATCGAAAAGAGTGCTGGAGAAAGCAGCGCCGCCGCGTCGGTAACATCAATATCCCAAGAACCTGAATTCTCCCCGCGTCCGAAAAGGGTAATGTTTCCACCCACGAGATCGGCCGTCGTGACGGTCGCGCCCCAATCGGACTCACTGAACGAGAATTCTCCAGAAGGATCCGAATCGAGAATAATGTTGCTCGTATTGGTCGGATCGACGTTTCCGTAGCCGTCGACCGCCTCTACGAGAAAGGAGAAGGTCTCTCCCGCACGGGATGTCGCACCGCTCTGGATCGTGACGCTGAGGTCCGTGGCCCCTGTGGCGCTCGATGTATAGGTCACATCCGCGACGCCCGATGCCGGGAGATCGGCATGACTCGCGTCGAGCACATCTATCAGGCCGGCCTCGGCCGGAGCGTCGTAGAGAACAGATATCGTTCCGGTGCTGTCGCTCGTACCGCCCCTGGCCGTGGGACCTAGCGGATTGGTCGGGCTGGATGGATCATTGCTCAATGTGCCGTCGGACGCATCCGATATGAAGATCTGGACATACTCCCCGACAACGAGGTTTCCGTACTGGTCTGTCAGCGTCGCCGTCACACGCTCGCTCGTGCTCACCGTGACGCTTTTATCGAGAGGTGTAAGGACTATCGAGTCTATCTCATCGTGATCTGTAGTCGCTATAAAGCTGGCGGAAGTCGTTCCGCCGGAAGGTATCGTCGCTTCGACTTCATCTGAATCCAATCCGCTCGTTGTACCGAGGCGCCAGAATTCACACTCCGCCCTCCCCAGGGCATCCGTCGAAGATGTCGTCTGTTGGCCACCAGTTCCGAGATCGGTATCTATATATCCCCCGCCCGACAAGACACCGAAGGTAATTGTCTCTCCTATGACCCTGTTACCG
>DAOUUU010000051.1 GCA_030667985.1 Candidatus Krumholzibacteriota bacterium | reverse complement strand
GCGTGATCGAGCGCATCGATCAATGCATCACTCGCAGCCCAGAAAAACGGCTCCGTGTCCCTCAGTCGGATCGTGAAATCCCCGCCCGCGTGATCGAATAGAATATATCTGTCTTTGCCCAGATCGAGAAACTGGAGTCTGCTGTTATAGAACGGATCGCTACGGCCCGCAGCGGCGACTCCCTCTATTTCGATGAAGGAATAGGCGGCGCCACCCTCGATCCGTACCGGAATAAACCCCTTCGGGGCGCCGGCAAATCGAAGCAACCGTTCATCCCCCGATGTTCGATCCTCGATCAGCAAGTGGGGCTCGTCATGCTGAAAACAGATCCGTGGATCGCCGAGCATAAAGTAGAAGGGGAATCGCGCGTAGCTTGTTTCGCTTCCCCGGTTCTGAAGGGCCATGACGATGCCGATGGGGAAATCCGGGTGTGTGAACCGGAGTGGGAATCCTTCTGGAAAACCGAAATGGTAGTATGGAGCCGGGCTGAAGAGAAATCCCGCGTAGGCAGCGGCGCCCCGGTCGGTGAAGGCCATGGCGATCGATGCGCCGTCCCACGGCCTGAATGTCTGACACGCTCCGCTCGCCACGACGAGAGGCGGGATCGGCCCGAGATCATCGAATGCAAAGATCATTTCTTCGCTCAGGCGCCAGTATGTGCCGCCTCCATGTCCGGAGTAGCAGAGATAGCTGGTATTCTGCAGGGTCTGCTGCAGATTAGTCGAGTCGAGAGGCACAACGGCAGCCGAGTCTCCCCTGTACTGCGTGATTTTTTCCCCCGGGGCGTCAATTGCGGTATGCCGGCCCGAATAGGAATATTTCCTCAGGTAGAGCCGCCTTGCAGATTCCATCGTTGAGCCCGTAATAAAACCGACGGACACGGGCGATCCGCGTTCCCGCATCGCTATACCGAGTTCTGTCAGAACCTGCTCCGAGAGCGCACCTGGTGAGATCACATAAAGCAGAAAGACCGGATCGCAATCGATCGCCCCCTCGATCCCCAGCTCCAACCGCACCCCCTCCCGATCCGCGATCTCCAGGGCCAGCGGGAAATATGCATCGAGAGAATCGGAGAGTATTACGGTCTCGAGAAGCGCCGTTGACCGGCCCGAGTTCTCCGGTTGTGTAACTTGATGAATCTCTTTGGAGAATGCGGCGCAACAGAAAAGAATGGCCGCTCCGAGGCACAGAACCGAGGTTTTCAAATGCAAGCGATTGGCCATAGGGCCGCCGCGCGCCTTCCCTCTTGAGACCAGGTTTCCCACAAGACTCTTATTCAAAAAATGACTTATTCACCCAATCTGTAAAACATCACCCGATTGTCGTTCAGAGTCGGCACAACGAGAAGGCCCAGATCCGACACGTAGGAAAAATTTGCACAGGAGATACCGGGCGGCGTCGTATCGAGAAGCTTGATCTGCACACCAGATGGAGTCACGGCAAAGAGCCTTCCTCCGGCCAGCGAGACGAGCAGATTGCCGTCGCCGTCATCCTCGATACCGTCTATGATACCCCGATCGAACCTCACGAGCGCCTCTATCTCCTTTGTCCCGAGATCGACCGCCTTGACGTTCACATCACTGTTCGTTCCTACGAACAGCCTGCCTCCGATGATATGGAGTCCGTTCGGCTGGGCGATCGCATCGCCGGACAACCACTCCTCGACCGACCCATCTTTGATCCTGACGATCACATGCCTGCTCGAATCGGTCACGTATATTGCGCCGTTTCCATCGACGGCTATATCGTTGAGAAAACGAGCGCCGGGAATCGTGGTGCGCGAGACAACCTCTCCCGTTTCAACGTCGACTTCAGCGATCCCGGCACGCTCCACTACGATGAGCCTGTCTTTTAACCAAGCCATACCGGTCG
The DNA here is from genome assembly GCA_030667985.1 of Candidatus Krumholzibacteriota bacterium. Taxonomy (GTDB): domain Bacteria; phylum Krumholzibacteriota; class Krumholzibacteriia; order Krumholzibacteriales; family Krumholzibacteriaceae; genus DAOUUU01. Next base: position 14,675 of record DAOUUU010000051.1, on the reverse strand, counting down.
GATTGCTCAGACCCATGGCCCATTTCATCTCGATCACTTCTCCCTCGGGGGACAGCTTGGATAGGTATTGGGCCCCTCCGGTGTAGGAGAAATGGTACGCATCGTAGTTGGAGATATAGTAAACCTTCCGCTTCGCGTCATAGATGGCGGTCTCGGGGAACAGAAACTCCTTTTTAGTCCTTCCGATCTCCTCTATCGACGGACCATAGAAGACCGCATCCTGGTCCTGTCCCATGAAACCCCAACCGCCAAACGACTCCACAACCATAAGGAGCAGTTCATTAGGACCTTTTTCGAACGGCAGATGGACCATATCAAACAGGCCGACGATCCCGAGAAAGGAGGGATCCCTCTGCCTGTAGGCGCTGCCGCCTGTAAAGATCAAGCGTCCGTTGCAGAATACGTTCACATAGTCGCTGTAACCGAAGCCGAATTTCAGTATACGCTCTTTATCGGAATCGATGATCTTCCTCGCAAAGACGACATCGGGCTCCCTGCCGCTCCGCCGATGATACCGCGCAACATCGACGAGGCCCGACGGTTCGCTCTCGGCCGTCCGCCACGACAGGCGATCGAGCCATTCGGAACCGGGATAATTCTCTAGATCCACTTCGCCCATCCTGAATGATTCGCTCAGCTCCCATTCCTTCATTATGCCTGGCGGTTCATCGACCGGCGGTGGCGCATAGAACTCCAGATCATCCCTGGCGGTATAGGAAAAGTTCGAGAAGTAGGCCGTGCCGTCAGCCGGACCGTGTAACCCGACCGAACCCAGGCTCGCACCGTGCTTGAGCCCGGTTATCACGAGAGCAGGCTCAGCGGCTCCACCTATGAACAGCCTAGCCTGTGAACCCGAGAACTCGAGCCTGAGATGCATCCATTCGTTCTCAGGAAATTCGGCGGCGGCGGTGAATCCATCGCCATTGTAGAGCTGCCAGCCAGCGATCCCGTTGATGACCGGTGTATATTGAATGGCGTCCGGATAGAGCCCGGCCCTGTGTGGCCGCAAATACAACCTCTCGTAATTCTGCTCTGATTGGACACGGAACACGATACCGGGATAGGATCGGGCTCCGGTCATCGCCACATCCACCTCGACGACGCCGTCTGCTAGCTCAACATCCTCGAGATACGCGAATCCCATGAGGCACTCACGGTCCAGGTGCTCGACGACGCGGGCATTACGGAACACCCACCTATCTGAACCGAATTCGACCGAATCGCCGCGGACCGATGAGGCTCCGAAAATGATCGTCAGGATGAGCAGATACAAACAGGCCGGCACCGGAACGTTTTTCCTTACGACGTTCACGCTCCACTCCTCTCTGTGAAACAGATAGTCCAATCCCTCATACCTGAGTATACGGGCTGCATGGATCGGTGTTTCACAGACTCTGTTTCGAGAATTTTTCCTCGAGATAGATGTTGACCTCTTGCGGCGTGAGGTTCCTCATCTGGCTGCCCTTTGCCGACGAGAACTTTGATGATTTAAATAGCGGAACCTTTTTCTCGCACATCTGATCCGGATTTCTGTCGAGGTGCTCATGAAGATCCTGCCTGCTCTTGAAGATCCGGAAGAATATCCGTCCGTTCTTGTATTTAATCTCGTAGATCTCGCAAGATCCCCCATATATCGCTTCCGCCGCACGTACATATAGCTTCGCGATCTCGAGTGTCTTGAACGGAAACCGAGCTCGGAACTTGTTGTTTCTGTCGACTTCAGCGCATATGCACCTTCCGCAACTAGAACAGACATACTGCCGGTGTGTCTTGAGGCATTTCTCCGGATCGAGAATAGGTGTCACCCTGGAATCATCGCTGTAACACTCCGGACATACCATCTTTGCTCCTTTCCCGGTGCAGTCTCACCGCGGTTTCCGGATCGTGGCTCGTAACTCTCCTGGTCCTACTTGTCGGACTCCGGCACGCCTCCGACGCCCCAGTGCGATTTGGGCACCTCGTGTATGATCACCTCTACCGCATCACGCGGAACATTCAGGTCCTCGAAGATCTTGGTCACATGGTGGATAACGATCTTTGAGCGCTCGGGTCCGAAACCTTCCCACACATTCACGTGTATTACGGGCATCTACAACTCCTCTTCAGATGAATTCGATGACCGGCACCGGATCATGCTCAGAATGTAGCCTGCGGCTACTCCGACAACGAATGTTATCAGGAGCCATACGATACGGGACATCGTGATCTGCCAGAAAAGCAAAGTGAACGAGACAACTTCTGTGTTCTGCACCGTAATCACGACGAACAAAACAATCAACACAAAAACTACTATCATCTTCCAATCCACAGATTTCACTCCTTTCATGCCGGGCCGGTGAGCCGGCCCGGTTTCATACAACATTTCGCTTCTATCGGCGTCTCTCGCCGAGGAGTATAATATCGCGGAGCTCCTTCGTGCCCTTTGCGTGCAGCCATTTCCGCTCGAAATCCGGATCCTGCACGATCTGAGCGATAGCGGCAAGCGCTCTCAGATGAAAGTTCCTCTCATCCTTTGAACCGGCGAGCACAAACACCGCCTGGATACTGGTATGCTCCTCGCTGAAGGCTATCCCCCCCTGGCAACGCGCCATAAGTATATCGAACGAGTGCTCTCCATCAACAACGATATGCGGTATGGCGAGAAAAAAACTGAGCACGGTCGTGCTTTCTCGCTCCCGCTCCTCAAGTTTTTGAACGAGTTGGGAGGGTTCGAGCTTCAGCCTGCCGGCCAGGGATTCAGATACGATCTCGAAGAATTCTGCCGCCGATATGTGCTTGTCCATGTCGAGAACAGTTGCATCCTCGACGAGATGATCGAACCTGTCCTTCACTATATCGTCACGTTCCCTGATGATCTCCTTGAGCTCGCTCTCGAGCGAATAGGTGGTGAGCTCCTTCGCCGTGATCCTCTCGATCAGGTGCAGAAGGGCATACTCTCTGTTGGTCATGATACGGCCGTAGAACCAGTAGATGAAAAGCCCCACTACGACAAGGATCGCGTTTATGAGCAGGACTTCCCGTCCCATCTCGAACAGGAGAAAACCGAATCCGATGATACCTGCTATCTGTACAAACGGGTAGAGAGGCCCGCGGAATCTGGGTTGATAGTTCTGAAGCCTGCTCTCGCGAAGGACGATAACGGACAGACAGGAAAACAGGTATGTCATGATTAGTACGCTGGATGCCGCCTTGACAAGAAATTCTAACTTCATGAAGAGAGCGGCGGCCATAAATAGGCCCGTCGCAAAGATCGCGGCATAGGGCGTCCTGAACCGTGGGCTTATTCTTCCGAAGACGGCCGGAATAAGCCCGTCCCTGCTAGAAGCAAAGAGATATCGAGACGCTGCCATGATACCGGCGTTCGCCGTTGATATGAAAGCGAGGGCGGCAGCGATACTCAGGATGATCCTCCCCCATTTCCCCATGAACGCGCCGGCGCCGTCCGATATAGGCATCAGCGAACCGCTGAGAGCTCCGGCATCGAGAACTCCGACCGTCACGAACACAACGAACATATAGACGACCGTCACGATCACGAGCGAGAGTATCATTCCGAGCGGAACGACGCGCCCCGGGTCCTTGACCTCCTCGGCGATGCTCGCCACCTTCAGAAGACCGCCGAATGAGACGAATACGAATCCCGCGGTGGAAAACACCGCGCCGAACCCATAAGGGGCGAACGGTTCGAGACGACCGACCTGGATGCACGGTACCCCCCGGATTACGTAAAAGACGAGGATCGCAAGCAGGCCGAAGACGAGAAAGACCTGTACGCGACCCGCCTCCTTCACGCCGAGAATATTTAACACGACGAAGATGACGCAGAACAGGAGCGCGATCAAGGTCATGTTCCACGCTACGAGCAGCGAGGCGAATGCCGCCATACCGACCAGGGCGAATGCGCTCTTGAGTGAAAGTGAAAACCAGGTGATGAATCCGTCGACCGTGCCGATCGCCGGTCCCATGCTGCGAGTCACATAGAAATATGTCCCTCCCGCCTTGGGCATGGCAGAAACGAGCTCAGCCTGGCTCAGCATACCCGTCATGGCCAAAAATCCCGCGAGGATGTAGGATAGGAGTACGGCTGGACCGGCATGCGCAAAGGCGAGTCCCGGCAGGATGAACAGCCCTGAGCTGATCATCGCGCCGGACGCGATGCAGAAGACATCGACGAGGCTCAGTTCCCTTTGAAGCTTCATGCCCCCCCATGGAAACGTCAATCGATCGATTCCGGGCTCTCACCGGCCCGCAGAACGGAATTTCATCCAGTTGATTATACGATAGTTGCGGTCGTGCGCGAATACAATTCTCGACAAATCGGGGATTTACGTCAAGGCCTTCCGGAATGTTCCAGGGGCTCGGTCGTGAGGCTGCGTCGGAAACCATTGGAGTTGGTGTAGTAGGGATACGAGGAGAGCCGATCGTACTGGCCGGCGTCGCCATTTAAGGACGAGATGTATCCCGAGTAAGAGAAATCTGAGGAATTGGAGAAATAGCCGTTCCTGATTTCGGTCCGCGAGAGGAATGTGCTTACCAGCCCCACGGAGGCGGGCATAAGATAGGCAGTCGTTGCGGGGCCGATCTTCCCGCTCGGGAAGAGTTCGCGGTCCTGCTGAAACCGTTTGAACGCGGCCCTCGTCTTCGGTCCCATGACGCCGTCTATCGTGCCCGGGTCATAGCCGAGAGAGTTGAGCTGCTTCTGCACTGTCACGTCAGTTGGGCTGGAATTCCAGTTGGACGATAACCGGCTTGTCTGGTCGAGGGTCCTCTTTTGTGTGAGCGGGCCCGAACGGTCATCGCCGCTCTCGGCGCACGAAACCATGGCCAGTGCTACGATTATACAGACGTGCAGGGACACTGTCGCCCTGATGATGCTCATTCAAACCCCTCTGAAGTGAAGAATTACTTAATTATACCATAATCATGACGTCTTGTCTTGTCGTTTCAGGTGGTAGATGTGATATATCTCACCCTTTAATCGATTACTCCATAGCCGCTGGCTGCTGCAACATAAACGATACCAAGGATAAGGAACAAGGCTCCCAGAGTCGCACCCGGGTAGGACGCGGCATGAACGCCGAGGTAGAGATCCAGGTCGCTCTTCTCGCCATATATGCGTATCTGTTCGAGTCCCACGTAGACTCCTACGAAATCGGCGTAGTTTACTATGAACCGGCCCGTGAACGAGGGGTATTGCAGGCTGTACTCATCATTGTTTGCCTTGCTGTAGAATGTCATCCCGGGAGCAAGGTCCACAGACCAGTTCCTGTCCTTCCAGAAACGGACACGACCGTTCAATCCGAAATGCCCCTCCTGGAAGCCTGTCATGGAGAGTGTGCCCCCCACGGCGAACCGGCTGTCGAGGTTGAACATATGGCCTAGCTCGTACCTTATCTGGTGGCCGGACACCTCTCCCTTGCGAAACTCGTTCGAGATGCTGTTCTGCCTCCAACCTGCGCCGAACTCGGTTATCCAGAAGGAATCGCATTCGGGATGCGGGCGCCCGCGCCAGAAGGTTTCAGCGCTGGAAACGGTGGAAACTGATAAAATGAGGAGTGTTAGAACGAAGATCCGAAATGACATGATCGATTCACCCCCAAGACTATGTGCATGGGGAACGGTTCTATAAATAATATATGAAATCGGAAAGTAAAATCGTATTAAAAATAGGCCTTGTAGGTGATATCGAACTGGATGCCCGTCACCTCGCCTTCGCGCACTTCCACGGGAAATATGTATACCCGCCCGTCGAACATATTCGCGTACAGGTAGCCGTGCTCCCTGACGAATATACTGTACCGTCCGGCCGGGAGCTCGATCTCGAAAAAGCCTCGATCGTCCGATTGCGTGGCCGCCACGAGATCGGTGGATATCTCGGAGATGAAATTCGCGCCGCAGCACGGTTCGATCTCCACATAGCTCCATGTGACCTGATCTTCTCTTGTTGCTTCGTGAATAAAGATCGTACGAATGACCGGCGATATCGTTCCCGAGAAAACGTCAGGATAGGGCATGGGCATGAAATTCCCTTCCCAGAACAGGACATCGCCCCAGATCCCCTGATTGATACTCACGCGGTTCTCGTTGCTCCCTGAAATGTCATCTATCCCGGCGGGACCAATGGCCTCCTTATCACATGAGATGAAGGAACAGACGACGATACAAAGCATAACGAGAATACTTCTTTTTATCATGATTTCACCTCCACGCTCGTGAAACAGGGTCCCTAGGTATATTTAAATGATAACAAAATACATGACGAAATTCAAAACACATCTTCGGCATGAAGAGTGCGGAAATATGGGGGCGGACAGTTGTTTCTAGATGTCCTTTTTCGAGCAGCCGTAGGTGCCGATGCGTTCACCGAGTGACCAGTACTCGCCGTCGATGTAGCTGATGAGGGGGATCCTGGACCAATCCGCGCGTCCGCCGTCCGAGACGGACTCGTCGATGTGGCGCGCGACGATCTCCCCGAGGAACATATCGTGGATGCCGAGCGGCTCTATCTTTACGAGCTCGCATTCGATATTTACGGGGCACTCGGCCACGAGCGGCGCCTTTACGAGTTTCGCGGGAACGGCGGTCAGTCCCGCACGCTCGAATTTATCTCCATCGGCGCCCGAGACGGTCCCGCATAGATCGACCTTGTCCACCATATCGATGGTCGGCAGGTTCACGGTGAAAGAGCCGCTCTCCTTGATCATGCGGTAGCTGAAACGGTCGGGGCGAATCGAGACATGGATTATCGGGGGCTTCGAGCAGTCGACGCCGCACCATGCGATCGTGAGGAGATTCGTGCCGAGCTCCTCATGTGCGCACGCCACCAGCACGACCGGTACAGGGGCGAGCACGAGACCACCCACAAGATCGATTTTCCCGCTCATAGGAACCTCGTCAGCCGCACTTGGAATACCCGCACTGGCGGCAGATGACGCATCCGCCCTCATGATCGAGGGCTCCGCCGCAGTCGGGGCAAAAACCGGGCACCTTCTCCAGGTATCCGGCCGACATGACAGCGACCTTCTTGCCCACAGGCGTCTTCTTCTCGAGCAAATACCTCTCGAGCGCCTTGGCTATCGCGTCGCTGCAGGAAAGTATCATACCGCCCTTCTCCCATCCCGGGTTCGGACAGCGGACACCGCGGAGTTGTTTGATGATCGTCTTGGGATCGATGCCGGCCCTCATGGAGAGGGATATGAGACGGCTGATCGCCTCGGCCTGCGAGGCGCTGCAGCCTCCCGCCTTGCCCATCTGGGTAAATAGCTCAAATGGGCCGTGTTCATCCTCGTTGATCGTGACATAGAGGTTGCCGCAGCCTGTAGTCATCTTCCTCGTGCTTCCGATAGTGACCGACGGCCGCGCGCGAGGCGTGAGCAGCGAATCGATCGCTTCGGCCGATCCCTCTTCCTTGGCTCGGTTGACCTTGCCGATGTTCAGGACCTGCTCTTCCCTGCTTCCGTCACGGTAGATCGTGACGCCCTTGCAGTCGAGTTCATAGGCCTGGATGTAGACCTGCTCGACATCTTCCTTGGTCGCCGTCTTTGCGAAGTTGACCGTTTTAGAGACTGCGTTGTCCGTGTATTTCTGAAACGCCGCCTGGATACGGATGTGCCAGTCGGGAGTGATATCATGGGCCGTTACGAAGATGCGCCGCCATTTATCGGGGATCGCCTCGATACCCTGCACCGAGCCCTCCTCGGCGACCGTCTTCATGAGCTCATCGCTGTAGAAACCCTCGCGTTCGGCGATCTCCTTGAAGAGCGGATTGACCTCCAGCAGCTCGTCGTCATCCATTACGTTGCGCACGAACGCGACGGCGAATAGAGGCTCGACACCGCTCGAGCAGCCGGCGATGATGCTGAGCGTACCGGTCGGCGCGATCGTCGTCACCGTGGCGTTCCGCATCTTAGGCTCGCCCTCCTTGTCGAAGACGCTGCCCTTGAAGTAGGGAAACGTTCCCCGCTCGTTCGCCAGTGCGACGCTTGCTTTCCGCCCCTCGCGCTGTATAAAGCCCATCACCTCTTCGGCAACCTCGAGGGCCTCCTTCGAGTCGTATGGGATCTCCAGGGCGACGAGCATATCGGCGAAGCCCATTACTCCGAGGCCGATCTTCCGGTTACCGAGCGTCATCTCACGGATCTCCGTCAAGGGGTACCGGTTCACGTCTATAACATCGTCGAGAAAACGGACCGCCTTCTCGACCATAACCCCAAGCTTTTGAAAATCGATCTTAGCCTTGCCGTCCTTGCTGTCGGTCATGTGCGAGAGGTTGATCGATCCGAGATTACACGATTCGTAGGGAAGCAACGGCTGCTCGCCGCACGGATTCGTGCTCTCGATCCGACCGACGTGCAGCGTCGGATTATCACGGTTTATCCGGTCGAGGAAAATGATTCCCGGTTCCCCATTTCTCCAGGCGAGCTCGACGATCATCTCGAATACTTTGCGCGCGCTGATCCGGTCGACCACCTCTCCGCCGTGTGGATTGATCAGAGCGTACTCTCGGTCGTCCTTGACCGCCTTCATGAACTCCTCTGTGACACCGACCGATATGTTGAAGTTGTTCAGTTTCTTGTTGTCGCGCTTGGAGGTGATGAAATCGAGTATATCGGGATGGTCGACGCGAAGGATCGCCATGTTGGCTCCGCGCCTCGTGCCCCCCTGCTTGACCGTCTCGGTCGCCGCGTCAAAAACCGTCATAAAGCTTATCGGACCGCTAGAGATGCCCTTGGTCGTCTTGACGACATCGTTCCTGGGCCGTATACGCGAGAAGGAGAATCCCGTCCCGCCCCCGCTCTTGTGGATCAGGGCAGTGTTCTTGATCGTCTCGAATATGCTCTCCATCGAATCGTTGATAGGAAGAACGAAGCACGCGCTGAGCTGCTGAAGTTCGGCGCCCGCGTTCATCAGCGTCGGTGAGTTGGGCAGAAAATCTAGGGCGGTCATCATACTGTTGAATTCAGTATCCCAGTGCTCGCTCTGTTCGCTGCTCCCGAACCGGCGTTCGGCGGAAGCCACATTCGCCGCGACCCGCCTGAACATCTCCTCCGGTGTTTCATTGACGTTTCCCTCGATATCCTTCCTCAGATAGCGTTTCTCGAGCACGCGCAGGGAATTATCGGTCAAATGGGGTTTTTTTCGGGTCGAGCTCATGCTAACCTCCCATCTCACAATCATTTAGATTATCTTGAAGTGCGATCTAGCCCGTATTCGGATAAATCCAATATGTTGGGGCGTCGATGAATATTGCATACTAGATATGGGGTGTCAATAGTAAATTCAAAAAAAATCCTTGCTCCTTTGCCACAGCCGCACCCCATTTTTCCATCGCCTCTAACTATAAATATAACAACATGTTAATAATTTATTAACACATGATCAGCAGATGAATTCCAACTTCTTCTGGCGGTTCGGAATCAAATACTGTAAACTGTTTGATTAATCTTTCTATAATGGCTCGCTCAGCGGTACAAAAAAGAATCGTTTTTAAATGAGAGGACTCGCCAGATGAGATCCGCCGTCATCTTTTCACTGCTCGTCATCCTGGCCGTTCCTTGTAGCCTCAGTGCCCAGACGATGGTAACGATGACAACGGCTGCGATATCCACCGAGGGCGAGGGCGGTCTCTTCATGATCGCCGGGAACGATGTCACGAGAGCAGGTGTCCTGTCCCGTTTCCTGCTGTCAAAGAATGTTGACTTGGGGCTACAGCTCGCTTTCGACAGGTATGAGGAAAAAAGCTTTCTCGGTTTCGGCGTCGATTTCAAGTTTCACATCCCCTCCGTTACATCCTCTGCGCCAATCGATATCGCTATCGATGCAGGGGCCGGCATACTGGAATCGAGCGACCGGAGAAGGATCTTCCTGGCGCCCGGTATCATCGTGAGCGGCAGAGTGGAGACGTCAGGGGGAAACAGGTTCGAGCCCTACATGGGACTCTACGCTCTCTTCACTCGCAGGACCTGGAAGATACAGGATTGCGACGCCGAATACGGTTGGGGTTGCCAGGCCTGGGAGAAATCATTCTACACAGAAGCCATGCTCAGAGCCGGTGTCATGATACCGCTGCAGGAAGATTTTCAGATCCTGGTGGAGATGAATGTAAACGGTGAGATCATGTTCGGAGCCGGGTTGAATGTGATCTTCTAGCTATCCTTCTTGACGGCGATGACGATTGTGATATTGTCCTTGCCGCCCTCATCCTTGGCTCTCTCGATCAGTTTTTTCGCCGCTTCCGTGGGAGGCATAGTGCTGATGACCTCGGCTATCTCCTCCTCACTTATCATCGAAAAGAGTCCGTCCGAGCAGAGTACTATCGCATCACCGGGCCACACATCAACCGACTCGGTAAGGTCAACCTGTACTTCTTTCTGGAGACCCATCGCGCGTGTTATGACGTTTCGATGGGGATGGTTCCTCGCCTCTTCCTTCGTCAGCATCCCCTTTCGCATCATCTCGCCGACGACGCTGTGATCGATGGTAAGCTGTTCTATTTCACCCTTCCGGATGAGGTAGGCCCGTGAATCACCTGCATGCGCGACATGAATGAACTCGGGAAACAGAACCGCCGCCGTGCATGTCGTCCCCGCCATTCCATTCACCCCGTGTCCGACCAACTCGAAGATTTCCTTGTTAGCCTTATAGAATGCGCTCTTGAGCCGATCGAGAGGATTCCCCTCCTCCATTTCGAAGTAGACATCACCAATCACATCTACCGAGGTGCGGCTCGCATCGGCACCCGAAAAATGACCGCCCATACCATCGGAGACTACTAGCAAAATACCCAGCTCGCCGGTGACCTCGTCCGACTCCGGCTCGAAGACACCGAAGTAATCTTCGTTTTTCTTCCTCACCGAACCGCGATCGGTGCTTGCGACGATGATGTAATGGGTGTTTACGACTTCGTTCATCTATATATCCCTGTGATCCTGGATTCTTTTAGCCTCTTTATCAAACTCTCGACCAGTTGCCAGGTATAACGAGCTGCATCGGCACTACACCCGGCCGGATAAATCCTTCACTAACGGCGCACTGCAAGATCTCTTCAGGCAGCCGATCGAGATTAATAAACGTAAATCCGAAACGCGCGAAAAATTCTTCCTCTTCAGTAACAAGGTATACACTATCACACTCTCCAGCGCAATGGCTCAGAACGTGATTGACCAGCATACTGCCGACGCCATGCCTCTGCATTTTGGGATCGACGGCGACCAGCGTGAGCAGGCAATCGTTGTCGAACTGCCTGGCGCAGGCGACGCCCAGAACCCTGCCAACGGTATCCAGCCGCACATAGAGCTCGCATTTCCGTAGATCGGGAATCGACATCTCGACCAACTCGAGGAGCTTGTGTATCTCCATCTCGAGAAGGGGATTCAGTTCCGTTACCTTTACTACCTGTTGATCCATCGCTCCTCTCCCACGCTACCCTACCCAGGCGGGAAGCTGGGTCAAGGAAATGCCAAAGATAGGAATAACAAGAAGATACAAAACGAGCGTGACGAGTACAACCCCTATGAGGTTCATGAAAATCCCCGCCCTAACCATGCCCGTCATTGGTACGAATCCGCTCGAGAAGACGATTGCGTTGGGCGGCGTGGCGACCGGAAGCATAAAGGCGCATGAGGCGGATATAGTCGCCGGGATCATCATCAGAAATGGGTGCAGCCCTAGCCCCACCGCAGTTGCGGCGAGTATGGGTAGAAATATCGTCGCAATGGCCGTATTTGACGTAACCTCAGTCAGGAATGTGACTAACAGCGCTATCAAGATGACGATCAGTACGAGCGGCGCCGCCGAGGCGAGATCCATCCCGCCGGCTATCCGGGCTGCGAGACCGCTCTGCGAGAATCCCCTGCCGAGCGCGATACCGCCCCCGAAGAGTATCAGTATCCCCCAGGGTATCTCGCGTGCCGCCTTCCAGTTAAGCACGAATATCCCACGTTTCCAATCGACCGGCAGGACAAAGAGCGCGATCGCCGCCGCGATGGCAATGGTCGAATCGTGGATATATTCACCGAGCGACATGACAGACGCCCAGCCGTACAGTGTCACACTCCCGAGACGTATATCACCCCTCGTTATCCAGGCGAGGACTGTGAGCACGAATACGATCAGGGTCCGTTTCTCGCCCGTCGTGATCCTGCCCAGCTTGCTCCTCTGCTCGGAGATCACCTCGCTCCCTCCAGTGCCTATGTCTATATGAGCTCCGCGGAACACGATCTTTGTCAGGAAGATCCATGTAAGCGGTATGAAGACGATCACGAGAGGCAGTCCCACTGACATCCAACGAACGAAACTAATCTCGCCCGCCTCTGGAAAGAGAGACCTGACCTGGGCAGCAAAGACGATATTCGGCGGAGTGCCGATCAACGTTCCGATCCCGCCGATGTTCGCGGCGTATGCTATCGAGAGCATCAGTACAATCCTGAAGGAGCCGAACGTCTCGCTGGACCGGGCGTGCGCCTCGAGAGTCATTATTACAGCCACTCCTATCGGCAGCATCATCATGGTCGCCGCAGTGTTCGAGATCCACATCGATAGAAATGCGGTCGACACCATGAATCCGAGAATGATCCTGTCCCCCTTGACTCCGACTATGTGTACTATCCACAGGGCTATTCGGCGGTGGAGATCCCACCGCTGCATCGCGACCGCGATAAAGAATCCTCCCATGAAGAGATATATCTCCGGGGAAGCGTAGCTTGCGGCGACCTCCCGAGCCGGGACGATTTTCATCAGTGGAAACGCAGCTAGCGGAATAAGAGATGTGGCAGCGAGCGGGATGCTCTCGCATATCCACCATGTCGCCATCAGCACCGCCACGGCCGCAACGCGGCAAGCCTCTCTGCCGAGACAGCCTTCGAGCGTAACCAGAACAGCAACAAACAGGATCGGACCGAGAAAGAGACCGAACCTGTGCCGAGGCCCGTATGGTTTATCTACTTCCGCTTTCATTCAACACCTGGAAATGATAGTGTGGAAAATGTAGGTTACGTTTTGAAAATGGAATCGTCAACGACTTTATCCCCAGGGGACGGCATGATCGGCAATACAAGACGTTTTCCCATCTATGGGTATCTCGGCGCCGTGATCATCGCAGTCTCCGAGATCCTGCTCGTCAGGGGTCACCCGGTAGCCAGGGCGTTTTTCACGCCTCTGGTCTGGACAGGATACATCCTGCTCGTCGATGCCGCCGTCGCGGCCAGAAAAGGCGTCTCGGCGCTTTCCTCCCGGCGTAGGGAATTTCTCATCTCGCTCCCCCTCTCGATCCTCTGCTGGTATGTCTTTGAAGGGGTCAATCTGCTTCTTGAGAACTGGTCCTACCACAGCCTTCCGGAAAACACGGCGGCTCGCTGGCTCGGCTATGCATGGTCCTATGCAACCATCTTTCCCGCAATCTTCGTAACAGCCGAGTTCATAGAAAGCTTCATCGGTCCGCGCCTCAGGGGCAGGAAAAACATAAACATCGGCGCCGGAACGGAGAGAACCTTCCTTATCGTCGGCTTCCTTCTCTTTGTCCTGACACTTATATTTCCGTCACCCTACCTCTGCCCCCTCCCATGGATCAGCGTGCTCCTCTGGTTCGAAGGGCTCAACGACCGCCTTTCCACCGGCTCGTTCGCCGGGATGTTCCGCCGGGGAGACTACAGCCTCTTCGTCTCGCTGATCATCTCTGGCGCTGTATGCGGCATTCTCTGGGAGTTCTGGAATTACTGGGCCGGCACCAAATGGCAGTACCACGTGCCCTACCTTCCCGATGTGAAGATATTCGAGATGCCGGTGCTCGGATATCTCGGCTTCATGCCCTTTGCCCTGGAATGCTACCTGATGTACCGCCTCTTCAGGTTTCTCTCGCCATGGGATCTGGATGAGGATGTGCTCGGCCGGCCATGGAAACCTCAGCTTACGTTCGACCGGAGCTGGACTAGCCCGCATTGATTCTTTTAACAGATCACGGAGGATCAAGTTGGACAGGAAACGAACACTTTCAGAACTGCTCGAGAACAAGAAGGCTGTCATCTTCGATTTCGACAACATACTAGTCGACTCGGAACCCTACCACTTCGAAGCGTACAACATCGTATTCTCGAAACGTGGTCACACCCTTGACAGGGATGAATACTGGCTGGAGTGGACATCGAAGGGCGGAGGGGCCGAGGGGGAGATCGCGCGGTACGCCCTGCCGATGGACCCGGACGATATCCGGAGCGAGAAAGACCCGATCTACTCCGAGTTCTGCCGGACGAATATCACGATGTTCCCCGACGCGAAAGAAATAGTCGAGGCCTTTCGCCGCGCCGGCTACACGCTCGCCATCGCTTCCGGATCATACGAACGCGACATCCGCACGATCATCGCAAAGAACAGGATCGAGAATTACTTCAACGCCGTCGTCGGCAAGGACGGCATCCAGAGGACAAAGCCTCATCCAGAGACCTTTCTCAAGGCCTGTTCACTCATCGAGATCCCTCCATCCGACTGCCTGGCCATAGAGGACGCGGAGAAGGGCGTCAGGGCCGCCAAGGAAGCGGGCATGGACGTGATCGTCATCGAAACGGAACTTACGAGGGGATTCGATTTCTCCGGTGCCGACCTCGTTCTGCCCGATCTCGGCGGACTGAGGGCCTCCCTTGATAAGATACTGTCCGATTCCTAGGAAATTACTTGTAGAGGTT
>DAOUUU010000050.1 GCA_030667985.1 Candidatus Krumholzibacteriota bacterium | reverse complement strand
TGCTCAGTGAAACCGATCCCGCCGCGGGACTCTACACTACGGTCTGGGACGGCACCAATTCACTCGGCTTCCTGCTCCCGGAGGGCGACTACCGTCTGGTCTTCTTCGTGACAGACGGTGACACGACGGAGACATACGTTAAAAACGTCGTCATAGACCTCACCACGCCCGTCGTCACACTCGACCGCATCGAGCCGGGAGTCTACACGCCCGGTATCGGGGGGACGCCGGAGAACGTGCTCGTCTATTTCAACATCCTCGGCCTTCAGCCTAGTGATTCACTCACCGTCACTGTTACCGCACCGCTCGGCCTCACCGAATCGATACCTCACGATATCACCACCGACGGCCTTCATTCGGTCGTCTGGTCGACCGAGGCGCCGGCCGTGGACGGCCTCTACTCGGTCGACCTCAGGGCGAGCGACAATGCGGGCAATTCGAGCAGCGACAAGGGCTTCATAAATGTCGATGCGAAAGGCCCCGAACTGGTCATCATCGATCCTGTGCCGACAATGGTCAACAACGTGCCGCTCATTCAAACAGGATCATGCTATGACAGGAACGGGATCGAAGAACCCATGCTAGCATGGAATAGCGGCGAGCCCTTCGTTCCGGCCGATCTCACATGGCAGGGAGATACACTCTACTGGAGCTTCGACCTCAGGGATTCGACGATGATAGACGGCGTCTATGTCGAGCGAAGCTGCACACTCGAGGTGCTATGCGCCGATCTGCTCGGGCAAGAGGAGTCGGAACGGATGACCTTCAGCGTCGATCTCACACCTCCCAACCCTCCCGTCATGAACCAGCCGGTATCACCCGTTCACATCCCCTAGGCGAGCGTCGGGGGAATAGCGCTGGGCGCGGACACGGTCAGGGCCTTCAGAGCGGCGGGGAGCGACACGATCTCCAGAACCAAGGCGCTTCTCGTAGACAATTTCGGCTTTGTTTTCGATACCCTTCTGGGATCGAACGAATTCTGGGCGATCGCCTCCGATCAGGCTGGGAACTGGAGCGAGCCCTCCAACCTCGTCCGGGTCGTCTTCAACAATGCGGCCGGCCTCTACTTTCCAGAGGCCTTCCGGGGACCCGACACGTTCGAGATCCTCACCACCACAGACGCCCTGGGCGTCGAGATAACGATATTCACGGTGACGGGTGAGAGGGTCGCACGGCTCCAGGGCTACGGCCCCTCCGACCTGTTCCAGATAGAATGGGACCTCACGAACGATAACGGCGACGGGGTCCGCAACGGCGCGTACCTGGTCGTTATCGCGATACGGCACGACACGGGCACGACGGTCGATAAGAGTTTCATCGCGGTGGTCCGGTAATGAACAGTGCGGCGAGAAAAAAGGCTTTTATAAAACTTGTTTTTACGGCAGTTATAGCGCTCTCGGTCGCCGCATCTCCGCTTCTGGCCGGTGAGAGCTCGCGAGGCGGAACATTTCTTCCGATGGGCTGGAGCGCACGGGGCGCGGGGCTCGGAGGAGCCGCGACACTTCTGATCAGGGACGACCGGAGCGCCTACTGGAATCCGGCCAACATCTGCTTTCTCTTCTCACCGCAGGTCACCGTCGGATCGACCAAACCTGTGCCCGGCCTCGATAACTGGTACACGGTACTCTCCGCCGGAACGGGGCTCCTCGACGTGCGGACGCGAGACGACGACAAACCGGTAATGAGACGTGTCGGTGTCGCGGTGACGGCCACGCACCTCGGCCTCGAGCTTGCCCAGGGCTCGGGCTGGAACGAGGGATCCCTCGGCCTCTCGTTCGCGTTCGCCCCGAATCACTACAACAGCCTGGGGTTCAGTCTGAGGACGATGAAGAGCTGGACCGATATCGAGGATGCCGGCGCCTGGGGCATGGCCTTCGACATAGGCTGGACGGCCGTATTGACCGAGAATCTCTGGTTCGCCGTGGTTGGCAGGGATCTCTTCAGCACCGTCAAATACCCAAACGTCGACGAGAGCCTCGATCCTCTTCTCTCGATAGGCCTCGCCTACATCGGCCTCTTCGACAGGATCTCGATCGAATCGGATATAATATTCAGAAATGGAATCCTCGACAGGATCCTCGCCGGCGCCGAGGTGCAAATCCTTGACGAGATGCTCTACGTGAGCGGCGGTATCGATACACGCTACTACGGAGGAGAGCGGATGATTCCCAGCTTCGGTGTGGGCTCGGTGCTCACATCGGTCGAGGTCGCACTCGCATTCGTTTTCGATCCGGAGGACGCGTTCGGCAGGAGAACACTCGCCTCGGTCGGCTACCGCTTCTGATCGATCCGCTCCAGCAATCCCTCAACTTCTTCACGCTGCCTATTCGACATCCTCAACCCCGAGCACCGTTCGAGAGGCTCGCGGGCCTCCTCCAACTTCTTCAGCGCGATACGGGCTCGTGCGAGCTCGAGACAGATATCGGCCCTGTTGGGATCGTACCTGTAGGCGAATTCGGCTATCGATTCACTCTCCAGCGCGCTCCGGCGACGCCCCCCGATGTTCATGAAGGCCTCCCATGCCGGGTAGAAGTAATGTGTTCGAAGCACTTCGGAGAACACACGCTCCGCCTCATCCCTCCGCCCCTGCCGGGCTAGCCCCATCCCCCTCGATGTCAAGGCGTAGAGGCGCATGGCCGTGTAGTAAAAGGCCCGTATGTCGCCCTCCTGCTTCCAGAGCAGCTCGCTGTCATAGAAGAGGGGCGATCGAGGCCACCTGCGCACAGCCCCCGTCTTTCCGACCCTGAAAAGCCTGTACATCTCATTCTCGTACACGAGTTCGAAAAGGTTTAAACGGTCCGGTTCGAAGATGAGCCCATAGGCGGCACATCCGGGCGGCATCTCCTGCAGTCCCGCCTGATAGAGGGGCGAATCGTCGGTTGGATCGCATCCGGCCGTAACGCTCACTAGCAGATAATCGCTCCGCTGCTCGCGGCAGAAACGAAAAAGCCTCTCCTCGCTCGAATACAAAAGCATCAGAAACCGCTCCGCCTTCCTTCTGAGTCCCGGCGATTCGAAGAAATCGTTCAGATTGGTCGGCCTGCCCGTATAGCTGAGAATCTGTGGCGAGAGATAATGACTGGACATTATGACAGCGCTCTCCGCCGTGTTGCGCTCGATCCAACGGAGCAGATTCCCCTCTACGTCACCCCCCATGGGAAAGATGACAAACTTCTCCCTGTAGGGGACCCTGACCAGCCTCGAGACCCTCCGCCAGATATCGGCGGGTCTCTCCCATGCGAAATCCTGCAGCAGCGAGATCGCGACTACGACGACGAGGAGGATGAAAGAACGGCCGGGCCGGAATGGACCTTTGGTTACGGTCGGGCGGGATGGGCTTTTGGTTACCGTCGGGCGGGATGGGCCTCTGGCTCCGCTCGCCGCCGCGATCCCTCCCGCCGCAAGAACGGCGAAGATCCCGAAGAAGGGCAGAAGCCGCATCATCAATGCATAGAGAATAAAGGAGACTACAAGAAATAAGGCCACCAGGACGGCGGGAAAATCACCTTCGCGCGCCCGTTTTACAAGGCGGAGCAGCGGGCCGGGAAGAAGCGCCATCAGGGGAAGTGCGAATACAAAGATATTGCGCAGGTCGGGGCTCTGGAAGGGGCCGACCCAGAAGGCGCGCACATCGAAGGGCAGTAGAGCCGGGTCTAATGGTTTGTGCGCGTACCGGAACTTGTAGATGATCATCCTGAAGAAGTGTGAATATGTCGCAAAATGTCCGCCAGCGGCGACGGGCAGGAGAATAACAGCCATGACGAGTAGAGCGGCCGCGGCCTTGAGAGCGGCGGGCGCGCCTGGAGAGTTTGCACCCTCCCCGCCGCTTCCGGTCCTTGATAGACCCTTCGCCTCGCGTAACTCCCAGATGCGTGTGATCGCGTCACAGGCGATCCAGGCATAGGCGAGCCCGGCGGGCAGAGAGAGCAGGAATCTCCCCTCCCTCAGGAAGGGAAGAGCCGCCCCGGCGGCCATCACCGCCGCGACAAGCATCAGGACCGCGCTCCTTTCCGCCCGCTCCACCCTGATAAACACTCGCCTTGTGAGCAGCAAAAGAAAAAGCGGGATGAGGTAAAACTGCGTTCCCTGCCATGTGGCGGCAGCAGCGAAGAGAAAGAGGGCGGCGAGAACGGCATCGAACCGGCGACGGCCGCTGCACGCCATCACAAAGAAATAGAGATGATAGATTATCAGCGGAAAGGCCAGGTTCTCCCTGATGAACTCGAATCCACTCGAACGGCCTACCAAAGGCAGGGCGACGGCGAAGAGCAGGGCCGAGACGATTCCCGCCTTCCTGCTCCTCCAGAGTTCTCCGGAAAGCAGAGCTATGGGAAAGATCGCGAGCGAGAAGAGAAAGGCGGTGAAGAACCTGATGAACGCGGCGAGATCTGATAGGGGCAGGAGTCTGAAGACGAGGCCGTATACATACTCCATTCCCGGTGTCGTCTCACGGAAGACCCTCAGACCCTCGGGATACTGCGCGTCGATATCAACGGAGGGAAGGGCCTCGCCGCTTGCGATCATGCGCGTGTACCTGAAATGCGCGGCGCCTTCGGCGACGAACCTCGGATGCGAAAGCCCCGCACGGTATCCCCACCTCGTCACATTCGCGAGACAGAAAAGAACGAGGATCAAAATGAAGAACGTTCGCCTGCTCATCGAGCGCCTTCTTTCACCGAGCAATGGTATTGATAGACCCGCTCCATCTGCCGGTGGGCGGTGGAGTGCTGTAGGAACCGGGCAGCGGAACGCGACATGAGTCGGGCGGTGAAGGACGGTAGGCGCAGTGCGCGAGTGAGGGCAGCGCGAGCGTGTACCACAAGATAAAATCGTACGCGGCCGGTATGAACATAGCATTGAACAACACCACGAGCTGCTGGATCATCAAGAACTTCCCTAGCCTGGCGGTCTCCGCATCTTCCTGTCTCATCAGGTCTCGTATCAACCGTATGTTGTAGCTTATGACGGCTATGAAGAGACCGAGCGCCAGAATGCCCATCTCCACGAAGACCTGCAGGAAGGCATTGTGCACTGACAGCCTGAATGTCGTAAAGATCGCTGTTCTGGATTTGAAGTTCTCCAGGCCCACCCCGAATACAGGATTCTTGATGCCGAGCTTAATGGCGCTCTTCATCGTTTGAAGCCGCGTGTAAACCGGATAATCATCGCCGGAATCCGACAATGCGTCAAAGATCGATCCGACCCTGACATAGTAGGAGGGCGGCACGAGAAGCAATCCCGCCAATATCAGCACAACCCCGATTCCAAGCATTATCCGGTTTCGCCTCTCTATATAGAAAAGAACGAGAATAAGAAAAACAAAGCTCAGAAATCCGCCGCGCGAGAAAGATAAGACGATTATCGCCACACTCCCCATTATCGCCAGTAGTGCGACCGGCCTCACGATGCGCGGCCTTCGATAGACAAACATGAAGAAGAGAAAGATGGGTATGACGAAATTCTGGAGGATCGCGATCTGGTTCGGCTCGAAAACGAGTCCTTCGTAACGGATCACGCCCTGCGAGGCGATGATAGATATGGACGTGAAATCCTCCGGAGGCATTATGACCATGGGAAGAAAATTGTTTGTGACTATCGCCAATCCCACGACGACGAGGAAGATCCTGAATTCCCTCCGGTCCCGGACAAACTGCATCGTCAAGAATAGAAACGCCATCAACTGGGCAAATTGCTTGAGTCTGTAGATCGAACTGTCTATATAGCGGGCCGCGACAAGCGATACGAACATCAAGATACAAAAGGCCGCCACGAAGCTCACAAAGACAGGATCATGCACGACGAGCCGTCTTCTTTCGAGAGCCCACACGGCCCAGGATGCAAAGGCAAAGATATAGGTGATCTCGAACAATGAGAAACCGTAGTACAAATATATTTTAGAAAATATGAAGAAAGTGAGGATGTAGAAAAGGACCCTGGGCTTGGTGAAGAGATAAAGGAAAGCGGGCGATACGATGATACCGAGGATGAGGAGTTTCCTGAGGCTAGCCGGGATGACCAACATCATCGCCGCAACGCCTGCCCCCAGGACAAGAACCAAAACTATTAGTCTCTTCCGATTCAAGGGCCGGCCGACGATCTCCATGGTCGCTACCCTTCCTCCCCGGCTCCGTCTCCATCTGGAATATCCGGCTTCTCAGGATAAGGATCGAAACGGATGGCGCCCTTCCTCCACTGTTCGCGCACAACCAGGATAAGGCAGATCCAGGCAAATGCGGCGAGCGTCGAGACAACGACTATCTGCTTCCGTTTCGGCCAGGCGCGCATTTCCGGGACATAGGGCGGATCGATGATCTTGATCGAGCTCAATCTCTGATTCGTGGTTATCATCGCGTCCATGTGTTGGAGCTGCAGGTAGGCAAGCACAAACTCCTGAATCCTCTTTTCGATCATCAGACGGGCGTACCGGTACGAGAGATCTGGAAACTCGTCGAGGGGCGGGAAGAGCTGCTGCTCATCCGGCACCCCCTCCTTGATCCCGAGCAGTTGATCCCTTACGAACTTCCACTCGAGCCGGACTCTCTCCAGCTCGGAATTTCCAGGCTTCATAGTCATCTCGAGAAGGCTCTTCTCGACATCGAGTATGCTGAGGCGTGTGCTCAGTACGGCCGCCGCTTCGAGCACCGATCGGGCCTGCTGCTCGATCTCGTACACGCCGTGCTCCGTCTGAAACTCCTTCATCACCGAATCGGACTCGGCAAGACGTACCTTGCGCCTTATGATCTCTTCTTCGAGAAACTCGAGTCTGTTCTCAGAGGTCTCTATCACCAGGTGAACAAGGATACTGTCCAGATTGGCCAGATAACCATCGACCATTCTCTTGGCCCGTTCCGGACTTCTGTCCTCCACGCTCAGGATAATCACACCCTCTGCCCTGATCGAGATACCGGTCTTCTCCTGGAGCTTCTCTCTTATTGCCTCGTCGTCCCGCTCACCATATATCTCGCCGAGATCGAACTGCTCCGCCATCAGGTTGCTCATACGGCGGCTCCTGATCAAATGATCGATGACTAGGTTCTTTTGTGCGCGGATAAACGAAGCGGAGACTTCCCCCAGCTCCCCGAACGAGGAGAAGAAATCCCTCAGCCCGGAGATATCCCTTTCGACACCGATCGGAAGCAAGGTGGCCGTGGAGACGAAACGCGGCGGTATGATCAGGCTCACCAGGGCCGACACGACAAACGCCGCCACGCTGACGGTTATGACCAGCTTTTTATACTTGAGGATGACAGTAATAAGAGAAACCATAGACCCTCATCGCGATCGAGTGCCGATCCGTCCGGATACCGGCGCATCCTGATATCAGACTACCGAATCTATCACCGAAAAAACGAATCCTCAAGAGCAATCTGGGCTCTTAGCGGCGCCCCTCTATCCACTGGAGCATCTCGAGAAGATCCTTGTCACCCGGCAGTATCTCGAGCGCCTTTTGTATCCAATAGATCGCCTCGTCGACGCTGCCCTCGGAGAGGGCGATCCTCGAAAGGAGCTTGCACGCCACAACACTGTCGCGCTTCCTCTCCAGTGATACGGCGTACCGAAAGGCCTTCTTCGCCATCTCCCGCTCGCCCGTCGAGTCGAGAATGGAGGCGTACTCGACCGCCAGCATGGGAAAATCGGGCCATCGCTCGAACGCCCGGGAATAGAGATTCCTCGATCGCTCCTTTCCGCCCCTCAATTTGAGAATCCGCGCGTAATTGATCACGGTCTCCACCCGGTCGGGATCGAGGCGGTATGCCTCGCTAAAGGCCTCTTCGGCCTTTTCCTCCTGCTTCTGTTCCATGTGGAAATTGCCGAGGAACGTGTATCCCGCGCTCGGGTTGACAATCACCATAGGTTTCGCGGTCTGGGAAAAGAGCAGGGCGGCGACCGCGACGGCGAGGAGTAATCCCTTCCACCGGCCCGCCGAGACGGATCTCGCGGCCCAGGAGATGAAATATGCCGCGGAGATTATGAGTACGGGGAGAACCGGCATCCTGTACCTCGTATTGACGAAGAATGGCAGGATAGAGACAATACCCGCCCCCGCGAAGAGGAGCACGGCTGCCCTCCGCTCGGAGTCCCTGATAACTAGGATCAACCCGACGATAGATAGCGCCGATATAACCGAAAATGGCAGAAAGAGCAATCCGAGCACTGGACAGCTATCCATGTAGAATCGGGCGTCAATCACGTCAGAGATCTCCGATCCGTTCCACATGAGCCTCAGCTTGCGGCCAAGGAGCAGTAGCCATCTCGAGGGATCCGCCTTGATGACATCGATCGTCTCGCCCGTCCAGTAGCTGGATGCTTCGGCGTGCGACATCTCCTTTCCCATCCTCCGCTCCGCTATGATCCTCGAATCCTGAACGATACCCTCCATGTGAGGTCTCACGCCCTCTGGAGTCTTGAACGTGCCGTCGGCCGCAGGGCCGTTTCCGATATAGAGGTTGATCCCTCCGTGGGCGGAGATGGGAACGAATTGCCCCGACCGAGCAGTGTTATGGACAAGGACCGGAGCCAGCAATAGAAGCGAGCCGATCAGGCAAGCCGCCGCGCAGCGCCAGAGGCGGTACCTGACAAGAAACCAGACCGGAAATATCACTATGAGCGGGAGAAAGAAATTCGGCCTTCCGAGCGCCCCGGCCCCGAGCAGAGTTCCCAGGCCTGCCGTTCCCGTCCAGAGCGGAATCCTACGGCCGAGAATCGAAAGGCCTCCCCCCCTGCCGATTACACCCTCGAGACGGAGGGCGGCCGAAATCGACGCGGCCGAAATAAAGGTGACCAGGGCCGTCGCCAGGAGACTCCCCTCGAACAGAAGGAATTGCGCATAGAGCGCTGCCAGCACCATGGCGACAAGACCGGTGAGGCCGCCGCCCCCTCTCGGCGACAGGAGCCTTCCCGCTCCATAGAAGAGCCAAAGCATAGCAAGCCCGAGCAGGGACTGGATGAGCCTGGCGGCGAGCAGTGCGTCCCCGAACAGACGGAATATCGGCGCCAGGAAGAAGGGGTAGAGAGGATTGAACGTAATGACGCCGCCCGGCAATCCGCCGCCCGAGGCGATCCGGTGCGCGAGCTCGGTGTAGAAACGGGCATCGAGGGAAAGGAGCTCCCAAAAATCGGATCCGTGCAGCTGCAACAGGTAGATGATCCGTATGACGGCACTTGCCAGCAGAACTAGCAGGGCCGCCTTGTAGTATGGAAATGCCCTTTCTTTTGCTTCCGACACTACCGCTCCAAAAGGCCTGGATGAAAAAACCGGTATCGGCCTATTCAGCCCGATACTATCAGATCTATGATATCAACGCTCCCTATTCCCGGTAATAAACCTCTGCAGCCAGAAAACCGGAGCGACGAGGGCCCTTGTCATCATCACACCGGCCGAGCGGGTCCGCGGATGGAGAAAACAGGCCAGGTAACCCCCCACAGCATAGGATACGACAGTGGCGACCGCCGCCCCAGTGCCTTGATACATCGGAATGAGAAAAAGATTCAGGGCTACGTTGAGAAACGCCCCGGAACCGTGGGCAATGATAAAAAACTTTGTCATCTCCTCGTTGACGAGCCACCTGCCGTACGCCTCGCGCATGAAGATAAAGGGACTCGACCAGACGAGTATAGAGAGGATCACCCCTCCGCCCGCAAACGGTTCGCCGTAGAGAAAGACTATGACCCTCCCCGCAAATAAGGCCAGAAAAAGGACGACCGGCATGGCCGCCCAGGCGAGAAAATCGTACAGGCTCTGAAGACGCTTCCTGTAGATCGCCTCCCCTAGACCCTTGCTCTTGACCAATTCGGGAAAGACCGATGTAACAACGGCGATCGGAATGAAATACCAGATCTCAGAGATCCGGACGGCGGTCGAGTAGATTCCCACAGCCTCATCGCTCACCATCTCTCTCAGCATGACCTGGTCGATCCTGAGATAGATCATGGCAAGCGCCCCCGAGAGCACCATCGGCCATGAGATGGCCAGAAGGGATCGAGCCCTCCTCAGGCTGAAACTCCAGTCCTTTATGAAATAGCCCCGGTAACGGTACACGATTACCAGACCGAGGGCTCCAACGACAACCTCGAGCGCCGAGACCCAAGCGAAGGCGACGAGCCCGGCACCGGCGATTATCAGAAAGATCTTACCAAGGTTGGCGACAATCAGACCGACACTCTTGGCGTAGACTGTGTACTTGATCTCGATACGCGACTGAAACCATATATCAATGGCATGGAAAGCGGTGAAGACGATTCCGAAGGCGACGATACCGACGAGGGTCAGCGACAGGCGGTCTCCTGGCCGAATCAGGTTGATAGCCGCAAGAACGGCGAGGAAACAGACTATAGACCCGGCGAGCCTGAGAAAGAATGTCGTACCGAGGATCTCGTCCTTTCGCTCCGGATCATTGATGACCTCCCGGACGACGACGCCGTCGAGGCCCAGTCGCGCAAGCGGTCCGAACAGCACTACGAACGCGAGGGCATAGCTGAAGGTCCCGTACCGCTCGGGGCCCATGTAGCGGGCGACCCAGATCCCGACGAAGAAGGCGAAGAGAAGCCGTAATATGCGCAGAACGAGAAGCCATCCCGTATTGACGATCAGCTTCTTCAGTGTCGAGCTTATCTTGAATCTGTTCCCTGCCATATTCCACCCTGAAGAGTTCAGCCTACATATATATTCTTTTCAATGAGTTGTATCAACCACATCAACCAGAGACAACTAATAATTCGTGACAAAACGACTCAAATCGTGTATAATTACTGGGTAACTACATGTAACAGAAGGGATTGCCTTGATAAAGAAAACGACACTCATACTTGTCCTGACAGCTATCCTGCTGTCCGCTACAGTAGCGGCGCAAACACGCTACGAGACTATCCACGGAGACCTCCTCCGCTTACGGAATATTCCAAAGAGAGGCTCTCTTCCCGACCAACCGCTACTGGCTCCCGATCCGACCCCCGAGCAGGGGCACTTCGATGTACTCCACTATACGGTCGACATCGCCTTCAGGGGATCGCCCGCGACCGTGGCTGGAACGGTGACCATCCTGCTCGAGAGCCTCGTAGCCGACTTTACCACGGTCCATATCGACCTCGACGACGTCCTGTCCGTCTCCAGCGTCACCATTGTCGGCGGAGGCTCACTATCCTGGGATCACTGGTTCGATCTGATCACTATCACCCTTACGCCTGGACTCGACGAGGGAGAGCAGATCGAGATCGAGATCGAATACAGCGGCGACCCGACGCTCGTACAGTACGACGGTATGTTCTTCACCTCATACGACAGCAGACCGGTCTACTACTCGCTCAGCGAACCCTGGTCGGCACGGACCTGGTGGCCATGCAAGGACTACCCGGACGACAAGGCAACATTCGATATCTACTTTTCCGTAAATCCCGGCATGTTCGCAGCCTCCAACGGCGATTATCTCGGATACACCGCGGACACCCAGTGGGGCCTGCCATACAGGAAATACCACTGGGAGGAGAATTACCCGATGCCGACATATCTTCTCTCGATCGCCGCCAGCGACTATGTCGAGCTCAACGACTACTACGTCTACGCCCCCCAGGAGACGATGCCTGTCGTCCACTACGTCTTCCCGAGCAAGGCCAGCCAGGCCGTTATCGATTTCGATATCGCCGTACCCTGCCTCGAGTTCTTCTCCTCCATCTTCGGACCCTACCCGTTTATCGACGAGAAGTACGGCATAGCGATGTGCACATTCGGCGGCGGCATGGAGCACCAGACATTGACGAGCTACGGATACCAGCTCGTCACCGGGACCCACACCTACGACTGGATCTACGTCCACGAGCTCGCCCACCAGTGGTTCGGAGACCTGATAACCTGCGAGGACTGGACGCATATCTGGCTCAACGAAGGATTCGCCAGCTACAGCGAGGCTCTCTGGTTCGAGCACCTCGGTGGCGCGACGGCGCTGCATAATGACATGGAGAACAAGGATAATCCGGGCTACTGGACAGGGCCCATCCTCCGTTCGCCCGACGAGGAAAATCCCTGGTACTACTTTAACAACGTCGTCTACGACAAGGCCGCCTGGGTATTACACATGCTAAGACACATCCTGGGCGACGGCACCTTCTTCACGATGCTGCAAGATTACACTGCCAACCCAGACTTCGCCTACTCCAGCATAGGAACGGACGACTTCACCGGCTTCTGCGAGGGATACTACGGCGGACCGCTCGACTGGTTCTTCGACCCATGGCTCACACGGGTGGACCGCCTCCAGTACAGCTGGGAATGGCACAGATACACCCTCGCGGACCAGGAGGTCCTTACGATCGTAGTGGACCAGGTGCAGCCCGACCTTTACACGATGCCTGTAGACTTCAGTATCTCGCTCCAGGGATCTGGCACTATCGACACCCTCCTCTGGGTAGACGCGGCCCACAACGAATTCCAGCTCTATCTGGACAAGGAAGTCCTGGACGTCGAGATGGATCCTGGCCACTGGATCCTGTGCGACAAGTGGACATCGCCGACCGGCTGCGAGGAAGTACCCCTCGCTCTCTTCCTCGAACAGAACTTCCCCAACCCGTTCAACCCGAGCACCACCATCTCGTTCGGTGTCGACAAGGAAGGGCCGGTGCTCCTGCAGGTGTTCGACATCAGGGGAGCGCTCGTCAAGACACTCGAGAAGAGCAACTACCAGGCCGGAAGCTATACATCCGTCTGGCACGGCACGAACGAGAACGGCAGGCACGCCGCTAGCGGCATCTACTTCTACCGCCTGCGTACCGGCGGCAAAGAAATAACCAAAAAGATGATCCTCATGCGGTAAGACCGGCTTCGGCCCAGGCCCAATCCTCGAACCAGGCTATTTTTCTGATGACAACGTGCGTATGCGTCTCGATACCAGGCGTATGTCCGCGATACGGGGAACGAGAAACGAGCAGAGCGATACTCCGGTCAGACGCACGAAGGCGGTCGCGAGGATGACAAAGTTGAGAGAATAGGATATCGAGGTCGCGACGGCGGCACCGCTGATCCCGTACCGGGGTATAAAGAGAAGATTAAGCAGAATATTGACGATAAGCGCGGCAAGACCGCCGAACAGGATGACTCTGGGATATCCGCGCGCGAGAAGGTCGCTGGAAACGACCCTCGAGAGACTCGAAGTTATGACACCCGGCAGAAGGAGAAATAGCGGAGCGACGGAGGGTAAAAACCGCTCGCCATAGAATAACTGTATGAGAAAACCTCCGAACAGCAGAACACCCACGCAGCCCAGCACGGTAAGCAGAAAGGTCAGCCGGCCCACGATCGAAGTCAAGCGGTTCGCCTCCTCCTCGCTCCCGTGAGCAACCCTCGGGTAAAGCACGACCGAGAGGACCTCGGGCACGAACCAGATCTTCTCGACGAGCACCACCGAGACCGAATAGTAGCCGACAAATTCAGGCCACATGAAGAAATTGATCAGCACGAGATCTATCCTCAGGGAGAGGAACGCGAAAAAGGTCGCAAAATGAGCCTGAACGCCGAAGGCGATCGCTTTTCTTATCAACCCCCTGATCCAATGAAATCTCAGTCTTGTAATGCCTGCCGTCAGGATGATCGCGAGGCAGCCCGAGAAGACTCTGGAGATGAGAAAAGCTATGACCACAGCCTCGATCTTCGATCCCGGATAGACGAACAAAAGTATCAGAAGTGAAACGAGCAGCGAGACCGGCTGAGAGCTCATGAGGATGTTGTAGCGGCGAAAATCGCCCGTCGCCTTGAAGAGCGTATTCAGGTTGCCCGAGATGATAGAGAATGGAACGCTGAAAAGCGCTATGACGACAAGACGTACCGGTACATCGGGCAGAAATCGAGGTACGAGGTGAGGTGCCAGCAGGAGAGATACGCCGAGCGCCGCGGACCCGATTATAACAGAGAGACTAAGCCAGCTGCCGGCGAGCTGTTCGAGAGATGCACCTCTACGGCCGAGAAAATAACCCGACCCTGAGCCGATGCTGAGATGCATCGTGTAGAATACAAGGGAAGAGACGAGGATTATGAGGGCGAACAGCCCCTTCCCCTCCGGGCCGATCGTCCTTGCTATGACGATGCTCGTCACCAGAGCGACGATCAGTATAACTATCTTTGTCACGAAGGTTATCGAAACATTACGAACAAAGGACACGCATCACTCCTGCCGCTTGACGCATAACAAATCGAGGAACAGCGGAATCCCCGTTCGATCTAGGGGAATATCGGAAACGCCATTATAGCAATTCCGCATTCATCGCGCCACGACAAATCGATTATGCAGGCACTGTTTTATTCTTGTCACCGTCCACAGCTTCTGTAAGACTCCAATGAGGTATCCGCGACAGTGAACGGGAAATCTACGATTCTCCCGCCCGGCCCGGCTGCGTGTAGGGACTGGACATGTAAATTACGCAATCGGCTATTAACATGGAGGTTGATCGATGCATGAGCAGAAACGGGGCTCCCCGATCCCAGGCCTGATCCTGATCGCCCTGGGGATATTCTTTCTCCTGGCTAATTTAGATGTCTTCAGTATACACGGGGAACTGGTATGGACCTATGTACTGATCTTTCTTGGAATCTCGTTCTGGATCGGGTATTTCTTCGACCGCTCGCAGGTGGGGCGCCTCATGCCCGGTTGCGTGCTCCTCACGCTCGGGCTCCTCTTCCACTACACTTCGACTCACGGCTGGGACACGATAAGCATCCTATGGCCCTTCTTCCTCCTCGCTCCCGCGTTCGGATTCTACGCGATGTTCATCTTCGGCCCCCGCGACAGGAGTCTGCTCGTTCCGGCCGGGATCCTGACGATCCTCGCCGCAGTATTCCTGTTCCAGAACTACGACCGGGATATACGGTTCATATGGCCGGTGGTCCTGATAGCGATCGGCGTGCTTCTGCTCTACCGGGGACGGCGGCACGGCGATACGCGTGACGAACGAGAAAGCGAGTGTGACTGATGAAAGCAAACAGCGGCAGCCTCAAATGGGGCATCATACTGATCGTCATCGGGGTCGTATTCCTGCTGCACAACTACGGGATGATGGATTTCTTGTGGGTCATGGGGCACTTCTGGCCGCTTCTGCTGATCTGGTGGGGCTATTCAATGATCCGCTCCAGCCGCAGGGAACATGGTCAGGGAAGGGCCCAACAGCTATTCGGCGACCAGACACTCACCGTGGACTCTCGGGAGATCCATAGTTCAACGGTTCTCGGTGATATACGGATGACAATCTCGAGCCCCGATTTCTCAGGCGGAAAGGCCAAGGTGGTGTTAGGTGACATCCACCTCGACCTGGTCGGAGTGGAATCGATCACGAGCCCCGGCAGACTGGAGCTCGAGTCGGTCTTCGGGGATATCGCCATACGCGTCCCCTCCCATGTCGCCGTCGAGGTGCGCGCGACCAGGGCCTTCGGCAGCGTGACCACGCCGGGGGGGACCAAATTCCACGGGGCCAGGTACAGGAGCCCCGATTATGACACCGCCTCGGAGCGTCTGACGCTGAGCATCTCGCAGGTATTCGGGGATCTCGAGATAATGAAGGCGGATTGACCGGGAACCGTAGGAAACGGATCAGCGGATGACGACGACCTTGCGGACCGCCTCGTACCGATCGGTCCTCATACGCAGGAAATAGACGCCCGTTGTAAGCTTCCTGCCCGACTCGTCGCGCCCGTCCCATTCATACTCGTGTGCACCCTCGAACCGCACATCGTCGAGGAGCCGCGCGACCTCGCGCCCCGCCACATCATAGAGACTGAGATTGACCCTCGTCACCGCCGGAACATAGAAGGGGATCCTCGTCCGATCCGAGAAAGGATTGGGCCAGTTCTGCCGTAGAAGGGCCATCTCGCTCTCCGGTGTGGCAGTATAGCCCGAGAGCCTCGCCACCGCGGCGAGAGCCGCCTTGGTCGACTCGAAGTGAAGGCCGTAATCGATGAAGCCCGCAACATCTCCGCATGAATGATAGTGTGGGGACAACTCGCCTCTATTCCCCTCTATCATCAAGATACTGGGAAAACCCATCGGCCAGAAGGCCATATGATCGCTCGCCAGAGACGCCCCCGGCACGAAATAGGGATAGAGCTCGATCCCGAGCGCGGCTGTCGTCTCGACTATCATCGCCGCCAGTGTCGAATCCTCGTAAGAATCCTCCCTCCCGGCGATCACGAGAGACCTGTCAGTCCCGTAGTCATAACCAAGCATGTCCAGATTGATAACCGCTTCGTAGGAAACATTGGTATCCAGATTGGCGGCGAAATAGCGGCTGCCCCTTAGGCCGAGCTCCTCGCCGTCGAAGAGGATGAACTCGACCGTCTTGCCGGTGCGTTCGCCGTACAGCGCTCTGGCCGACTCGAGGACGGCCGCCACCCCGGTCGCGTTGTCGTCGGCGCCAGGAGCGCACACCTCGGGATCGGTCGACGAGTAGCTGTCGTAATGCGCCGAGAGAATGATCCTCTGGTCGGGCGAATCCACACCCTCGTGAAAAAAGGAGATGTTCGTGCCTGTGATCGTATCGGCCATCTCGACGACCGTGCAGGAGCTAGGCGGGCCGATATCGAGCATCCTCACAGCGTTGCCGCCCGCGATCCAGAAGCGGTCCGCTCCATGCCCGGTGACGGCCACGGCATCCTCATCGCTCGTGCAGACACCGATTAGTTCGTTCCAGTTCGCTCCCCCATCCTCGCTGAT
>DAOUUU010000040.1 GCA_030667985.1 Candidatus Krumholzibacteriota bacterium | reverse complement strand
GCCTGGCAGGTTCTTCGATCCCGATTCGACAGGCATAGTGGGTGGATTCACGTATGTCGAGGTCTACGATCCCGAATACTGGATGGCGCTAAAGGGCGAAACCTCTCAACTCTGTTTCCATCCGATCTACCGCATGAAGGCAAAGAGCGAATACTCGGTTCTCAACGACTGCGCAGTCGCTCTCTGGGTAACGACACACGAGGATGTCGTCCCACAGACGGCATCCGGCCTTGCAATCGCGGCGCCGAGCCTTCACTTCGGTTTTCCTCTCTGGTTCTTCGAGCGGGCAGCAGTGGACAGCATCGTGCAGGTCGTATTCAAGGAATGGGGGATCGACGGAAGATGATGAAAAGAAGGTATAGAGGATACATCGTCTCGGCCGTGATAACCCTTATCGCCGGTATCGCAGTCTCCGGATGCAACGATGAGAACCCGGCCGCCCCTTCAGCATTATCTTCATGGGTGCGATTGGAACGGAACGTGATTATCATCGATAATGACAGCCCGATCACACTCGAACAGATCGAGGATTCGACCTATGTGTTCTCCATCGTGAACGGCCTTCCCCCAATAGAAGCCGGCGACATCCTGATCGGCTCCCAGGGGAAAGGATATGTGCGTCTCGTCACAGGAATCGAGACGACCCCACAGCGGATAATCATCCAGACGACAGACGCTTGGCTTACCGATGCTGTCATCTCGGGCGGCACGGAGATCCTGTCTTCGATCGGCTTCGGCTCGGGCGAACTCGCCGGCCCCAAGAACGCCATCGAGCTCGCGCCGTGCGCCGTGCTCGCAAGCGGAGGAGTTGATCTTTCGGGACTTACACTGTATGAGGGTGAAATCGAAGGAGAAGCGGCGTCGATCAGGATCGAGGATGGCTATGTCGAGTTTAACCCCGACATCGCCATCGACCTCGGATTCGCCGGACATGCCGTCGAGATGTTCCGCTGCGTGACCGAGGGCACTCTGTCGTACCGTTTCGATGTCGGTGTCCACATCCCGGCGGAATTCGTAATGGACGGAGAAATGCACATAGCGACCGTACGGAGAACGGTCGTCCACCGTATGGGCATCGTACCGATAACTGCCGCTCTTGAACTCGAGCTCTTACTCGCCTGGGAATTTTCCGGCTCCTATGCTGGTGAATGCGTCACCTCCTTCGCCGGTGAATACGAGATTACCGCCGGGGCCGATTACTCGGCCGGCACCTGGTCCGATATTGGGGCTGTCGAACCATCCCTGTCGGCCGGCGCCCTGCGCTGCATCGATTACGCCGAGACGAACGGCTTTCGACTCGTTGTCATGCCAAGACTCTCCGTCGAGCTCTTCGGTGGGACCGCCGCTTTCACCACAAATTCGGCAGAGACCGGATTCACCGCGCATACGGAGTCGCCGCCGGTCTGGGATTGGTCGATCCACGGCGAATATTCCGACTCCTGTCTCCTGCAGCCTGAATGTCTCGGTGCGGGACCGGAAATATACAGCCCAGCAGGCACACGCTACAGTACGACGATACGAACGGGGCCCTACAGGACCGATTCCTACATCTTCGAGCTGCTCTGGGGAAACGAGGGTTCCGGATCGGGCGAGTTCTCCTATCCCCGCGGCGCAGCGATCGACGCCGAGGGAAATCTCTACGTGACTGACAGCAGGAACAGCCGAATACAGAAATTCGCGCCGGACAGTACCTTCATCACCAAATGGGGTAGAGAAGGCCCCGGGGATGGGCAATTCTTGATGCCGGCAGATATCGCTATCGACGACGCCGGCAACATCTATGTCACCGACAGCGGCAACAATCGGATACAGAAGTTTACGCCAGATACGACCTTCGTCACCGAGTGGGGAAACCTCGGTAGCGGTCAGGGAGAGTTCGAATCGCCGACCGGCATTGCCGCAGGTCCTGACGGAAGCATCTATGTCGTCGACACGGGGAACCACAGGGTGCAGAAATTCAGCCCGGACGGAACCTACATCACCGAATGGGGAGTATACGGGAGCGGCCCGGGTCAGTTCGACACACCGAGGGGAATCGCCGCTGATCCATACAGCAACGTTTATGTGACCGAATGCCGGAACAACCGGGTTCAGAAATTCTCGAACGACGGTATCTTCCTGGATTCATGGGGCTCCTACGGAACCGCCGAAGGAGAGTTCTACTGTCCGATCGCCGTGACGATGGACGGGGCGGGAAACGTCTATGTCGTCGATTACGGCAACGACCGCCTTCAAAAGTTTACATCGACGGGCGCCTTTGTTACACTCCTCGGAAGCGGCGGCACCGGCGAGGGAGAGTTCGACAGGCCCGAGGCTGTAGCGGTCGGTCATGCCGGTAGCATATTCATAATCGATTCCAGAAACTCCAGGATTCAGAAATTCGCGCCCATTCAATGAAACTGCCAACAAACACAAAAACCATCCTTATCACAATACTGTTTATCGCAATCTGCGCGGCGGCGTTCACATACGGGGCATTGAAAACCTCTCAATTTCCCCGCTGGGTAGTAGACGACGCTTTCATACTCTACAGATACGCCGAGAACCTCGCCG
Organism: Candidatus Krumholzibacteriota bacterium; assembly: GCA_030667985.1. Taxonomy (GTDB): domain Bacteria; phylum Krumholzibacteriota; class Krumholzibacteriia; order Krumholzibacteriales; family Krumholzibacteriaceae; genus DAOUUU01. The sequence continues at coordinate 15,661 of DAOUUU010000040.1, read as the reverse complement.
AGCACGGCGAGCTGAACTGGAATCCGGGCGAGGATCCCGTGGAGGGCTATACGGGCATCGCTTTCGTCACACTGATTTCAGGGGCGGTCAAACTCGGCATCTCCCCGATCGCGGCGTCGCACGCAATCGGTATCTTCTTCTATTTCCTTGGAGGGCTATTGATCCTGCTCATCCTGCGAGGATTCAATATTGCCAGCGCCACTACACTGATCCTCTACTTTACATCACACTTTATGTTCAGTCATGTCTGGAGCGGACTCGAAACGACGATGTTCGTCACCTCGATCCTCTTTGCCGTGTATGCATATACTCTCCACCGCGACTACCTCTTTGTGTTCTCGCTTTTGCTGCTCAGCTTCACGAGACCCGAGGGTGTCCTGCTGTCGGCGCTCCTGCTCGCTTTTTACCGGCCCATCTCGCGGATCACGTTCATCGCGTACCTGGCACCCTGTATCGTCTATTTTTTATGGCGCTGGATATACTACGGCCAGCTCCTCCCAAACACATTCTACGCGAAGGCATCGAGCGCCTGGCCCACGCGTGGAAACATCGCATCACTGGAAGAGCTTTCACGAAACTACGTCAAGCTTCCCGCCTTTCTGGGCTTGATATTCATAGGGCTCGATCATGCTCGCAAGCGAAAACTCTTGATTGCCGCCCTGCTGATATTCTCGGTCATTTCTCTCTATCTCTATCTGCCATCCGACCTCGTCATGAACTACTCGTTTCGCTTCTTCGTTCCTATATACGTATTGATTCTTCTCGCCGTGGGCGGGATACTGCTCGGGTCGAAATTGAACATCAGATTGATAGTAATCACAATCATTATCGTATCGACCCAGGTATCATTCAATTCCGACAGAAGGCGCAGAGTGGAAATCCAGAACCAGGCTTCATCAACCTATTCAGTGTTAAAGAAATGCCATATCGAGATCGGGAAATACCTGCGCTCCCACATGCCTCCCGATGAATGGCTCGTAGTCCATTCGGACGCCGGGGCTATCCCCTATTACTCGAAGTTGAAAACACTGGATTTCGGACGCTTGAACGACGAATTCCTATCGAGAAATTTCCCGATCAAGTGGGAAACCGTACGGCGGCGCCACATTAGAGAGAAAGCGAAAGGAGAGATCGCCGAAAAGAACGAGCAAGAGACCGTAATTGACGAGACGGAGCAGATCTATGAGCTAGTCGATTACTTCTACTCGGTTCGTCCCGGCGCGCTTGTCTTCACGAGCTACAGCGACAGAGCGATTAAACATGGGGCCGAACCCATATGGATCATATCTGATGTAAGGTTCGACAATTACACATTGATCGAGATATACAACTGTTCCGATCTAAACGACTACTTTCAATTTCTCTATATACGAAACGATCTGCTCGATTTCTTCGATGTGGACCGGACAGGGAACCGGAAACGAGCCGCAACGATAACGGAATAGCCGCCAACACTTATAACGTTTCCAAGAAAGCGATAAGGTCCAAGACCTGCTTCTCCGTGAGCGATGTGAAGGAGGGCATCGTGCCGACAGGTTCTTTAAGCTGTTTCGCTATATTTTCGGCATTCGGGGAACGGCCGCTCGCGGGGAGTTTCTCGGTCTTCATGACTCCCTTAAGGCCGGGTCCGAGCTTGGAATCAGTCTTGTCTGAATAATGGCAGAAAGAGCAATTCTGCTCGAACAGCGCCGAGCCGAGATCCACGCTGCCCGCGGGCGCTTCCAGCGGCTCCGCTTCCTCCTCTCGAGCCTCTTCTGTAACCGGCGGCTCCTGACCAATGGCCGGGCCAGCCTTCAGGAAATAGTACCCTGCCGAGGTCCCGACGACAAGAAAGGCGAGGACAAAGACCGTCATCCCGAGCGTAGGCACGATACGGAGGAATTCCCTATAGAAACGCACTATTGTGATCTTGAGCAGGAGCACGATGAAGAGGGCGAGAGCAAGGACCGCGTGAAAGACGGGCCGCACAGCAAGCCGGCCGCCGAAGGCCGCGACATACCTTATGCATACGAAGCTGATGACGAGCGTGAGAATGAAAAAGATGATACCCGCCGTGCGATGAATCCTTCTCAGAGCGGGCCCGCTCATCTTTTTATCCGCTTTTCCCATCAACGTCAGCATGCTTAGCACGGCGACGATACCGGCTGCGAGGAATATCAGTGACACGATCGACTTGGCATAAAACGACATACTCTCATCCCTCCTTGCGGTTCGAGACCGTTTCGCGGGGCTTGCTATCAGGAACCGGCCCCTCTGCCACCGAACCGTATTACAACTCGGATCCGGTTGTGCAGTAGTACATCTTGTCCAGCCTGAACTCGGAAGCGAGCGGGCAGGCTCCGCACATGCAACCGTTCTTTTCAATCTCACACTCGCTCTTGTCCCTCGCGCAGAACAAGACCTGGGTCCGCTCCCTCATACACTCGTTGTATGTTGGGCAGCCGCTGCAAATGCACTGGCCCTCATTTTCCGGTGTATCGGGTACTTGCACCATGACTCACTTCTCCTTCTTGACCTTCCAGATATTTCCCTTTGCTTTTGGATCCTTCTTGAATCCCACCTCGCCGTGCAGGTCGGTAAAGTACATGCCGCCCGGGCCGAACGCCAAGCCGCAGCAGCTCGCCGGCCCCTCGCCCGCGTACCGCACGAAATCGGCAAGGTAGGTAACGTTGTCCTTTTCATCGACGACCATCTCGACAATCTTCTTTCCCTTGCGCACTTCGCCCTCGGCATATGCCGATCCGAATAACGCTACGAACAGATGATTCTTGTAATCGGCGCCGAACTGGCTCCCCGCGAAATCCATCGCCGTGGGAGCCTCTGTGTACCACCAGACGAAAATCGAGTTTTTTCTCATCGACTGCGGCCAGCCATAATCCTCTCCGGGCAAGATCCTCGCTATGCGGTCGTCGACCGCCGGGCCGTTGTCGGAGATGTAGAGGCTGTCCGTCTCCCTGTTCCACGCGGCGCCGAAGGGATTCCTGAGCCCCTTCGCATAGACGTAGCTCTTGGGATCGGGATTGTCCCCGGGGATAGAACCATCCAGGTTCATTCTCAATATCTTGCCCCTGAGATCCGCATCGTCCTGAGCGACATCAGGATCGATCATCCCGTCGCCTACATTGACAAAGAGCTTGTCTTCCCGGATCGTGAGCGCCTGCACCTGGTGAGCAGCGTTGATCGATGGGATACCGTCGATCAACACCTCTTCCTTGTCCATCGTCATTCCATCCCACGAGGTATACTTGACCACCTTGTTCTTGAACTTGCCCCCCTCCATGTAGAGCATCGAGGCGTAGACGTCTCCCTTTTTGTCGACGGCGAGACCTATGACCCCGGACTCGCCGGTGCCCGGCATCTTGAAATCGGGCTCGTAGTTCAAGAGCCCGTCGGCGAATGTCTTGACCTCATACTCCTTCGTAACGACCTTGATGCTGCCGTAGAGCTCCGTTACGTAGAAGAGCGGCGATCCCTTCTCCTTCTTAGGCCTGGATACAAAGGCGATATTGACCGGTAGCTCGAATCCGGTAACGACCTGCTCTATCGTAAAACCCTCGCGAACCAGCCAGCTCCCCTTCTTGACCAGCTTACACATATTCCTCCCCTGTTGTGGCTTCTTGAAATGCACTATGATTTGAATTAAAAGACGCCCTCACGATGCCATGAAGGCGCTTTTCCGGCACAAGGCACGGGATTTCAGAATTAAAATCTCGGCCCTATTCCGGCTTTTTCTCTTTCTTATGCTCTATCTTTTCCTCTCCAGGCTTCACATGAGTGATATAGGTCGCGAGATCGGTCAATCTCTGGTCGTCCCACTTCAATGCCTCGCCCTTCATCGGAGTCGTGATACAGAAGTTGACGACCTGGTCGAGCGTCATGACCTTCTTTCCCATCATGAAATATTTCGGGTAGTGGGCTCCGACCTTGTGGAAAGGCTTGATCTCCATATCACCCATCTTGCCCGGCTTCGTCCCCCCCTCCATGTGGCAGGTGTTGCAGCTCATTTGGGTGGTGCCCAGGCTCGCATCCTTGAACAGCTCCATGCCGCGCTTGTAGGCCGCCTTGAGTTCCTTCTTGGCCTCGGGCATTTCGCCCTCCTTCTTATGCTCCTCGGCGACCGAGACGGTAAAGAGAAGAATCAGACACAGGGCCACGAGCAATGCGCCTTTCTTCATATTCAATCACCTCCCCTGAAAATTTTTATGAAATAACCGATAAGTCGCGTACATATCTCAATCGGAAGTCTACTAAAACGACCCATATTGTCAAGAATTAATAAAATCTTCCCTCCGAGGACCGATTGTAGTAGTATACCTGCCGAAAAGATCACCGAGATCCAAAGAATGGAATCAACAGTAAAGAAAGGTGGAACAATGAAAAGAGTGATCATTCTCGCGCTCATCGGCGCGATGCTCACCGGTATGCTCGGCTGCAGCAGCTGGAGCAAGAGCCAGCAGGGAGCCGCGATCGGTACTGCGGCCGGCGCTGCGGTAGGAGCCGTTATCGGCAAGCAGGCCGGCAACACCGCCGCCGGCGCGATCATAGGCGCTGTGGTCGGAGGCGCCGCCGGCGCATATATCGGCAACTACATGGACAAGCAGGCCGAGGAGATCGAACGCGATCTCGAGGGAGCAACGGTCGAACGGATCGGAGAGGGCATCAAGATAACCTTCGATTCGGGTATCTTGTTCGACGTGGACAAAGCGGCCCTGAGATCCGAAGCGCAGACGAATCTTGACAAGCTCGCCGTCATCCTCAACAAGTACGAGGATACCGATATCCTGATCGAGGGTCATACCGACGCGACCGGCACGGAGGAGTACAACCTCGAGCTCTCCCGCAAGAGGTCCCAGTCGGTCGGCAACCACCTGACCGGACAGCAGGTCATAGCAACTAGATTCACCATGATGGGTTACGGCGAATCGCAGCCGATCTCAGACAACGAGACCACCGATGGACGCCAGGCCAACCGGCGCGTCGAGATCGCGATCATGGCGAACGACAAGCTCAAGAAGGCCGCCGAAGATAAGACGGAAGGCTGATAGAAACGAGAACGGGACCAAGGGGTGCGCTTGCGCCCCTTTCTTCCATCACGAATAACTGCCGCAGAATTTTATTGACCGCTTGAACGGGCCGGTGTAGAATCCGGCTCGTTACTTTACATAGCTTCAGGTGCTCATTCTTTGAGCGCAGGGAAGAGGGTGAGAATCCCTCACGGACCCGCCACTGTGATTGGCGAGCCTCCCGCCCGTAACCACTGGCGCCATGAGCGTTGGGAAGGGGGCGGAGGTGCTGGAGCCATAAGTCAGGAGACCTGCCTGGAGCAACGGTTCCCTGGACCTCTTCGAGGAACGAGAGGAAGGGATGAGTCGATACTACCCTCCGAGCCTCTTTGATTAGGCCGGAGGTATTTTGTTGGCGCTTCGCCCTGATCCTCCCGCCCCGAGCAATCGGTTTTCAGGAACCAGCCGGATACTATATTCGAACGCTGGGAGCCTGCTCATGAGATCCGCCGCAGGACGGCTTGCCCTGTTGATAACAGCCATAGCATTATCGGCCTCTCCGTGCGCTCTCGCTCACGACAAGGAGAACAAACAACCGGGTGGGGATACGCGCCCTTCGGCCGAACGGGCCCAGGCTGAAGGCATCTCGTTCGCCGACACGGTCTTCTGGGCTCCCGAGATCCTCGTCGAGGCCGACCGCTTGCACTCTTCCGACAGGCTCTTCGACCGGTCCGGTTTCGTCGCGGCCATCGAGCTCGACAGGGCGCACACACGTATCGACGACGCGGCGACCCTCCTATCCAGGCTAGCCGGAGTGCGCGTGCTCCAGTATGGCGGCCTGGGCAGCTTCGCAACGGTCTCGATCAGGGGATCATCATCGAGCCAGGTGCATTTCTATCTCGACGGAGTCCCCCTCAACAACGCCTACCTGGGGGCCGTGAACCTCGGCGACCTCCCGCTCGGCGACGTGAACCGTATCGAGATATATCGCGGATTCAGCCCGCCCCACCTCGGCTCTTCCGCCATAGGTGGCGCGATCAACCTCGTCTCGTTCGCCGGCGAAGACTCGGACCGCACGGGACCGGAGCTGACAATGAGCGCGGCGGCGGGATCATTCGGCACGGGCAGATATCTGCTCTCCCTGAGTTCAGGGGCGGCACGCGTGAGGCTCCGGGGCCATGTCAGCTACCTCAAGAGCAACGGCGACTTCTCCTTCACCGACGACCGCAACACACCGCTGAACCCGCTCGACGATCAGATCACCACGAGGCTCAACAACGATTTCTCCCTCTGGAATCTACTCGGGCGGATCGAATCAGATCTTCCCGCCTTCGATCGTGTAAGCCTCAGTCATAACGCTCTGCTCAGGGAAGGAGGCGTTCCCGGCCTCGGCTCGAATCAGTCCCTCACGGCCAGATCGGAGCGGGCGACCCACATAACCTATCTCAAACTCGATCCGAAACCGTTCCTCGAACAGGCGTTTCGAACTGGATTTACAGCATATCACTCCCTGACAGCCGACAGGTTCAGCGATCCGGACGGCGACATAACAGCCCTGAGGCAGAAGACCGACAACCGTATGACGGTCTACGGGGCCAATGGCCGTGTGGGAATCGATCCTGCGAAGATCTCCGCCTCATTCGAGCTTTTCTTCGAGGGCCGGAAGGAACGGTTTCACCAGGTCTCGCTTCTCCCCGAGCCCTCGGAGGGTCCCGATCGCATGCGTTCCGTGCAGACGCTCTCGGTCTCGAGCGATATCCAGCCCGCCGGCGAGAGGTTCGTCATGACGGTGGGAGGCCGTTTCGAGTGGCACGAGAATGATTTCTACGACGAGCCACCCTTCCCCTGGCTTCCCCCTACCCCGCAGGGAAAGGTCAAAGGATATGAAGGCACGCCCCATGCGGGCTTCAGGTACCACGTGATCGACTGGCTCTGCATAAAGGGAAACTGGGGGCGCTATTACCGGCTTCCGACCTTTCTAGAGCTCTTCGGCGATCTAGGCTCTGTCACGGGCAATCCGGATCTCGAGCCGGAACGCGGGACGAACAGGGACATCGGGGTAATATTAAAAGGCAAGCGCCTCTACTTCATGCGGCAACCATATGCAGAGCTCGTATACATCGATAACGCTGCAGAAAACCTAATATTATTCTTTCCCAACTCGCAGTACACATCGGCACCGGTCAACATCGGCTCAGCTTCGATAAAGGGGCTGGAGAGCTCCTTCTCGTTCTCGTTGCCCCGATCCATTCGCCTGAGCGGCTCCTACACCTATCTCGACCACCGGGATACCGGGCCGATCCCCTACTACAACGGTAACCGGCTCGCCGCCCAACCGGTCCACCAGGCCCTGGGAAGGATCGAGATCGTTCGGACACACTGGAGGATCGAATACGAGCTCGACTATATAGGAGCGAACTACCTCGACCAGGCAAACATGATTAAAGTGCCGGCGAGGGAGATACACAATCTCCTTCTCGAATTCTCGCTCCCCCGCCGCGGATTCACCATTTCGCTCGAAGGGAGAAACCTTGGGAATAATCAGATCAGCGACGTCAACGGCTTCCCGCTTCCGGGAAGAAGTCTTTACTCGACTGTAAGCATCACCATGTGAGGAGAATAAAACGTGAAATACAGCAAGGTAATCGCTCTTGTACTGGTCCTTTTCGGTTCCGTCTCTCTGTTCCCGGTCCCCCTCTCAGCTTATGAATTCGCCTTCGTTACGACGACCGATTACTCCACCGGCTCCTCGTCGGTGATCTACCTGGACGGACCGCATTCCGTCTCTGCCGATGTGGCTGGTATCCACAGCGATGCCGTCTCCCGGTACTTCGAGGGGTTGATCTACGTTGTGAACCGTATGGGCGGAGATAACATTCAGGTCCTCGACCCGGGCGACGGATTCGCGACGGCCAGGCAGTTCTCGGTCGGAAACGGAAGCGATCCTCACGACATCGCGTTCGCCAGCAGGACGAAGGCCTATGTCTCGATGTGCAACGAGACGGAGCTCTTGATCGTAAATCCGCAATCAGGGGCGAACACAGGTTCCGTGGACCTGTCATCATTCGCCGACGGGGACGGGATCCCTGAGATGGACTGCATGATACTGGTCGGGGACAGGCTCTTCGTCTCGATCCAGCGGCTCGATCGAGACAACTACTGGCTTCCCGTTCCGCCGAGCTACCTTGCAGTCATCGACACGAAGGCCGACACCCTTCTCGACTGCGATCCGGGCACGCCGGGCGTTCAGGCGATCGAGCTCTCAGGTACCGATCCATACAACGATATCCACTTCGATCCATATACGGGGCTGCTCTATGTCACATGCGTCGGATGGTGGGGGATGATTGATTGCGGCGTCGAAACAATCGATCCGGCAACACTCTGTTCCACAGGTTTCATGCTGACCGAGGCGGAGGCGGGAGGGGATATCAACGATGTCGCGGTCTTCTCGGCAACGACCGGCTATGCGGTCGTCACCGACGCGAGCTTCAACAATCTGCTCGTCCGTTTCGACCCCTCGACCGGGGAGCTGACCGACACGCTCTACACTCCGGACGGCTACGTCCTGAGCGATATCGAGATATCGCCCGGCGGCGAGCTTTTTCTCTGTGACCGGACGGCGACAAACCCGGGCATAAGGATATACAATGCCGTGACGGGGCTCGAAACCACCGAGGACCCTATCGATGTAGGACTCCCGCCGTTCGACATCACCTTCAGTCTGCCGATCCAGACCGATAGTAGCGTTCCCGCCGTTGCCTCTCTCGGTCAGAACTACCCCAATCCTTTCAATCCGGTGACGACGATCCCCTTTTACATTACCGAGCCAGGTTTTGTAGATATTGCGATCTACGATTGCGCAGGGCGCCTCGTCCGAAGACTCGAGCATAAGATTTTCGAGGCGGGCCGGCACGAATCAGTCTGGAACGGGAAATGTGACAACGGCCGCGAGACCGCCTCGGGGGTCTACTTCGTGAGATTATGTGCCGGAGGATACGCGAGCACCGGAAAGCTGATCCTCCTGCGTTGACCGAAGGCTGAGTAATACCGGCACGCATATTCAAATAGAGACGAAAGGCTCTGCAGGAAGACTTATAGAAATCCTCCACAATACCTTGCCGTGCACGGCACACTCGTGTATCATCGTCCCTGAAGGATTTCTCACGAAAAGGCGTGTACAGCACCACCCAACGAGAGACACACCACAAAGCGCCGACCTTTGTTCGCATTGAAAGGAGGACTACGATGGCAACAGCGCGTGTCACCGAGATCGTCGCCTCGTCCACCAAGGGATGGATGGAGGCGGCCATGGAGGGCTTTCAGCGAGCCACGAAGACGCTTCACAACATCACCGGTTTCGAGGTGATCAAGCACACGGCACATGTCGAGGCAAACAAGATCACGGAGTACCGCGTGACGATGAGGGTCATCTTCGTTCTGGACGAGTAACAGGTCAATCTGAAGAATAATCCTCGGCGTTGTGCCGGACGATCTCACCATCGACCATGTAGATGACATCCTCGGCGATGTTGGTCGCGTGATCGGCTATCCTCTCGAGATGCCTCGAGCAGGAAAGCAGGTGGATCAGGCTCTCCAGCCGCTCGGGTTTCTCGCAAATCGCTTTCTGCACGAGCGCGTACATCTCCCGGTTATATGAATCGACCTCGTCGTCGGCGAGTATGACGCTGTGCGCGAGCTTCGCGTCGCGGTTCACGAGCGCGTCGAGGCTCATTCTCAGCATATCCCTCGTCTTGTCCATCATCTTGGTGAAATCGAATGGGATATCGAGTTTCTCCCTGGTGGCGAGGAAGAGCGAGCGTTCGGCTATATTGACCGCGAGATCGCCCACCCGCTCCAGGTCACTGTTGATCTTGAGAATGGCTATGATAAAGCGAAGATCACTAGCGACAGGCTGGTAGAGAGCGAGTACCTTCAGGCACTCCTCCTCGACATCAACCTCCATCCGGTCGACATCTGTATCGCTCTCCAAGACACCTTCTGCTAGATCCCTGTTACGTTCTTCCAACGAACGCACCGCATTATAGACATTCTCCTCGACCTTCGCTCCGAGCGACAGGATCCTCTTCTTCAGATTCTCGATCTCTCTGTGCAAGTGTTTCGACACAACATACCTTCCTGTTTATCCAAACCTTCCGGTTATGTAATCCTCCGTGCGCTTCTCCGTGGGATTCGTGAATATCTGAGTCGTCTCTCCGAATTCTATAAGATCTCCCTCGTAGAAAAAGGCCGTCATGTCGGAGACCCGGGCCGCTTGCTGCATATTGTGCGTCACTATCACGATGGTGTACTCCCTCCTCAGCTCACCGATCAGATCCTCGATACGGGAGGTCGATTGTGGATCGAGAGCTGACGCGGGCTCGTCCATGAGCAATATCTTCGGCTCGACAGCTATCGCGCGCGCGATGCAGAGCCGCTGCTGCTGCCCTCCCGAGAGTCCCAGAGCGTTGTCGCTCAGCCTTCCCTTTACTTCGTCCCAGAGGGCGGCGCGCTCGAGGCTGCGGCGCACGATGTTCGAGAGCGCGCCACGGTCCCTTGCACCATGAATCCTGGGACCGTACGCAACATTATCGAATATGCTCTTCGGAAAAGGATTGGGCTTCTGGAAAACCATCCCCACCATTTTTCGCAGTGATACGACATCGACCTTGGAAGAGTAGAGATCCTGGCCACCGAGCGAGAGAAGTCCGCTCGTCGTGCAGCCTGGGATCAAATCGTTCATCCTGTTGATTGCGCGCAGAAAGGTGCTCTTACCGCAACCGCTCGGTCCTATGATCGCCGTCACCTGTCTCGCAGGGATATCGAACGAGACCTCGCTGACGGCCGCCTTCTTCCAGTAATAGACCGAAAAATCCTTGGCCGTGATGATACTGCCAGTCCGATCTGGCGATCTGTCGGGCCCCCGTATCTCCGGCTTTCGCAATTCGCCGATATCGTTGTTCACAACAATCCGCTCCTCTTCCAGCATGATATTCATAAAGTGATAAATCAACCTCTCAGTTTCTTCGAGATCCTCGCCCTCAGGACTATCGCGGTGATATTGAGCAGCAGCACCAGCACAATCAGAGTAACGACCATCCCGTACTGGACATGTCTGATCTCGTCGACCGCTTCATGCTCGGTGGCGAGATTGTATATATTCCATGGGAGAGCTGGGGTCGGCTGGGACATGGTCTCCCAGAGAGCGAGCGGCTTTCCAACGCTCACAGCGGCGGTGAATATGATAGGGGCCGTCTCCCCGGCCGCACGGCCGAGGCTGATGATGATGCTCGTCAGGATCCCGGGCAAGGCCGCCGGTAGTATGACGGTGACGACCGTCCGCCACTTCCCTGCACCGAGGCTCATCGCCCCCTCCTTGTAGGACCTCGGAACTGCTTTGATCGCCTCTTCGCTCGCACGAATGACGGTCGGCAATACGAGCAGCGCCAGGGTGAAAGACCCCGCAAGAACGCTCTTCGATGGAGAGACGTGAATCGCGTTTATAAAAAAGGCGAGGCCGAAGAGGCCGAACACGATGCTCGGCACGCCGGCCAGCGAACTGATACAGGTCCTGAGCAGACTCACGAATCGACTGTCGCCCGCATATTCGGCTAGATATATGGCAGTTATAACACCGAGCGGAACGGCGAACAGCATGGCGCCTATGGCGAGGTAGAAGGTGCCGAGCAGCTCGGGCCAGATACCGCCGAAGAAGTGTGAGTCGTAGGAGCCGTCGAACAGAAATCTCCAATAGACTGTTGTTCTGGGCCTCATCATCTTCTCGATATCACTTTCGAGCAGCCTGAACAGAGGCTCGAGCGATGTCCCCGCGAACAGGTCGGCCCGCGGTACGAGAACGAGCTCTCCCATCTTGGACGAATCCGAGTAATCGTACTCCTCGATGAAGAGGATGTTTCCCAGCTTCACGTTTGCCCGGTCCCAGCGCGTCTGTCCGTACTGGCCTCGCACAAGCACCGGCATGCTGGAACCAGGCGCAGGCCCAAAGAGATCCTCCACGAGCTCCTCGAGTTCCTTGAAGGGCTGCCCGTACCGGCTCCTGTAGTCGTAGTCCTTCTCCTTTAGCTCGACCCTGAACTGCTCCATGAGCTCGTAGACGGGTTCTCGCGTCTTTGCGGCTCCGGCGACCTCCGCGATGATCCGTTCGCGGTCTCCGCGGCCGAACTTATCCAGCATCAGCTTTCGATACTCAACAGTGCCTTTGAAGACGAACGCGCCGAATCCCCTCGCGAATATGGGACCGAGAAGGATCACGAGCGAGATGAACATCAACACTATCGCTATGACACCGACCGTGCTGAAGGAACCGTCCAGCATCTTGCGTGTCCGAAGCTCCATACTAGACACTACCCCGCTTTCTCGCGCGGCGGAGTATGATCTCGCTTGCGAGGTTCGAGATAAACGCGAACATGAGCAGGCAAAGCGCCATAACGAAGAGTACATGGTAGCGAGCCGAGCCGGTGACATGATCCGCCTCGCCCATATCACCCGCTATGGTCGCCGTCAGCGTCCTGATCGGCTCGAGGAAATTGAACCAGGGTCCGGGGATTCTCGCCGCGTTCCCCGAGGCCATCCAGACAACCATCGTCTCGCCTATAGCCCTCATGACGCCGAGGATGACAGCCGCCATGATGCCGCTTCGAGCCGCCGGGACGACGACGCGAAGCAGGGTCTCGGCCCTGGTCGCACCGAGTGCATAGCTTCCCTCGCGAAGATCGCGTCCGACCGCGTTGAGGGCATCCTCGGAAACGCTCACGATGGTGGGAAGGGCCATGATGCCCAGAATGATAGAGACGTTCAGGGCGTTTGTGCCGCTCACGATGGTAAGTCCGACAAGAAATCCATGCATCCTGAGCAATCCGGCCAGAAACAACCCCCCGACCAGGGCGACCGAAACGATCTGCGACACCAACCGCGCCTTGCCGTCTAAACGTGACGAGAGCAGATCACTCAGAACCGCGGTCGCCAGGACTGCGAGCGGCGCGAATATGATCCATGCGCCCGCGGCAAGCATACTTCCGCCTCTCTCCTGCATAAGCGGCGCAAAAACGACGAGAGCGAAGAAGCCATATACGACGGACGGTATCGCCGCCAACATCTCTATCACCGGCTTGACGACCTGCCGTATCGAAAAGGGCAGTATATCGCTCAAGCAGAGAGCCGCGAGCACGCCCATAGGCACGGCGACGACGACTGCTCCGAGCGTGACCAGAGCGCTGCCAAAGAATATCGCGAGCGCGCCGAACTCCGCCTCCTCCCTCGACGGGTACCAGCGAGTGCTGGTGAGAAACTCCCTGATCCCTTCGATTTGAAAGAAGGGAAGCGCATCGCGGATAATGAAATAAAAGATGAAGAGAATCGCGATGAGCGAGCTTGAAGCGATAGCGATGAGGATTGAACGGCCGGCAAGGGCGCCCACGCTCTGCATACGCAGGGCACCCTTACTCATCAGTAGTCCGTCTCGAAGTCTTTCAGAATCGGCCGTCTTGATCACATCAGGCATATAATTCCCAACCACGTATCATTCCCGACTCGACAGAACGTCCCTAGTACCTCGTTACAGGAATGAATCCGATCTCTTCGACGATCTCCTGACCCTTCGGAGTCAGATAGAGCGTAATAAAAGAGAAGATATGGCTCCCGAGTTTGGGATAGCCGTTCGTGAACATGAAGAGCGGCCGCGCGATCGGGTAGACACCGGAAACTATAGTCGAGGCCTCCGGCATAACGCCGTCTATCTCGAGCGCCTTGACGCTCCGGTCTACGAATCCCAGACCGACATAGCCCATCGCGGCCTTGGTGCTCTGCACACGCTGGCGGATGGCGCCGTTGCTACCTACATACTCGGATTTCTCATGTATCTTTTTCTTGCTCATGACGAGCTTCTCGAAGGTCTCATAGGTGCCGCTGTTCGTGTCACGGCTGATCATGACGATCTCGACGTTCGGACCGCCGAGCTCTTTCCAGTTCTTGATCTTGCCCATGTAGATATCCCTGACCTGCTGTACAGTCAGGCTCTTGATCGGGTTGCTCGGGTGGACAATGATCGCGATACCGTCCATCGCGACGACATGAGCTACCGGCATGATGCCCTTCTCGACCGCCGCGGCGAACTCCTTGTTCTTCATGAACCTGGACATATCGGCGATGTCACAGACACCGTTGATGAGACTCTTGGCGCCGTTGCCGCTACCCGACTCGCTAACTGTGACGCTGACGTCCGGGTGTTTCGCCATGTAGTACTCGGCGAACGCCTTGGCAATCGGACCGACCGTGGTCGAGCCGTCGATGATGATCCTGTAACTCTCCGCGAAAGCTCCCGACCAGGCAAAGCTCAGGATGAGCATGAGTCCTATGGTCGTCGCTATAGTCGACTTGAATTTGAACATGTTCAAGTCCCTCCTTCCCAAAGGATCCGTTTCTTCCATTTGATGATACGTCTCCTCTATTAGGCTTTTGTTAAGGTTTTATTAGTTTATTGTTAAGGTCATCCCGTCTCCGTCTAGAACTTCATCTTGAGATCGACCTGCAGACGCTTGTAATCGACCTCATCCTCTCCGATCTTGCTGAGAAAATAGGTCAGGGCGAGATCGACCTTTTTGGCGATGCCGTAGGAAGCGCCGAACTCGAAACCCTTTCCGTCCGTTCCGCCGCCGATGAAGTCGGAATCGGTGAAGATGCCGATGACCGCGTCTTTCTCTACATTACGGTAGTTGCCGTAGAGCTTGAAATTGCCCTTATCCTTGCCGTGCTTTACCGTACCGCCAACCAGGTAACCGGTGTTGAGCGTATCTGGATCGGTGTTATTGACGTAGTTGCCGTAGACGATGACGGTCAGCTTTTCCATCTTCAGGACGAACTCACCGAGCAACTCCGCGATGTTGTAGTCGTAGAGAAAGACATCGGTGCCGTCCAGATCGTAGTAGCTGTTGCCAAAGAAATCAGCGCTAAGGAAGGGGCCGGGATAGTCCTTCACATTTTCGTAATCGTAATATCCTGCGCCGACCGCCAACTTGATATTGTCACCGGTCTTTATCTTGATGCCGGCCTGGCCGCCATAGAGAATCGCATCCTTATCTTCCTTGCGCTCTCTGACATAGAATGACCCGGCGGCCAAGAAGATATCTACAGCGTCCGAGGGTTTGTTTTTGTATTTCAGGGCGATACCCCCGGGGCTCAGGTCCCCGTCCCAAATGAGCTCTGTCTTTTCGACCTTCCAGAACGGGACGCCCATCTTGCCGGCTATGATGTTCAATCCCTTGACTGATACGGGATGAAAATCCACATAGGCGCGGTCGAGCCTGAAGTCCTTCGTGTAGAACCCGCCGCCCAAGGACTGGTTGGTCGAAACGGGATCATCCGAGCCTGTCGCCAAACGGGAACTGACCGACCATGATTCGGTCACAGTTGCATCAATGCCGAGGCGGAAGCGAAGGCGCCAGCGGCTCCTGTCTTCCTTCTCCTCCTTCTGGATCATCTCGTGACGAAAACGGAAATCACCTTTCAGTTTGATCTTCTCGTACCATTCGGCGGCCTCCGCCAACGAAGGGAACAGAATGATACAGGCCAACATGACAATGAATAGCTTTCTCATGATCTAGATTCTCCTTGCTGAATCCACTTCTAAAAACAACAACGTT
>DAOUUU010000167.1 GCA_030667985.1 Candidatus Krumholzibacteriota bacterium | reverse complement strand
GGAGCCCCCAGCTCCTTTTCGTATATCGAGGCCGCAATCAGATAATTGCCCCAGAATCCCGGGTAGGTGGGATACCTGCCTGGTAGAACAAGCAACCTGTCCGCCGCCTCTTCCCAATTTCCCATCTCGCTGTGCGCTGTCACTATGTGGCTTTCAGCCATGATCTTGACGAGAGCGGGGACCTGGCTCGATATGAGGCGCTCGTAGTGGTCCAGCGCCTGTTCGTAGGCGGCGCGGGCTGCGTCCTGCTCGTTCTTCTCGCGGTAGTTCTTGATGATGGCGAGCGGGGCCTTGAGCCCCTGCTCGGTCCTCGAAAAATTCTGGTATATTTCCTTGTACTTGAGTGACGCTTCGTTCCAATCACCTCTGGCCTCGAGAATGCCGGCTATTTGCCACTCTGCCTGCACAGTCTCGGCTCCTGAGTCCCTATAGTTTCCTGTGACCGTGCGGTAGAGCGCCAGTGCTTCATCATACCGATTTTCCCTCTTATGTATATCGGCGGCAGCGAGGAGCGCCCTCGGAGCCTCCCTGGAATCGGGATACATTTCCTGTATGCTCTTGTATTGATCTATCGCTTCGTCGGGTTTCCCGAATCCGTTGTCCGTGATCATTGCTACTATAAAAAGAAGACCCGGAGTGTCAGGGCCGTCGGCGTAGATACGCTTCAATTCCTCGATGTGCTCGATCGCTCTCCGCCACTTCTTGCCCTCCAGGTAGGCGGTGAGCAGATTGAACCGTGCGCCTTTGCGGACGATCTCTCTATCGGTGGCATCGACCAGCATGGTGTATAGTATTTCCGCCTGATCGAGCCATAGAGATGCCTTGTCTTTATTCCCAAGTCCCGAGTAGAGCTTGCGGATTGTAAGGGGGATTATGAGATACTGATTGTTCCATGAGGCTGTCTGCGTGAAGTTCTCCTCGGCGAAATATTCCCTCACAAACCGTTCATAGTACTCGATCGCCCTCTGCGGTTCCCGCATCTCCTCGCTTATGACCCCGCAGGAATAGATCGCATTCGCTCTGGCGGGCGGCACGCCCTCTGCGAGCGTGATCGCCTCCTCGAAATCCTTTCGTGATGCTTCGTATCTCCCGGTCCGGAACTCGAGCTCGGCGAGATCCATCTGCGCTGAAACGACGATTTCCTCGAGTCCTTCTATTTCGAGCATATCGTCTCGGTAGTCCTTGACTATGTCACCGAAACTCTCGATCGCGCGGTCGAGAAAGGGATCCTTTATGGTTCCGCCCGCGAGGTCCTCCCGCATCTTCCGCGCTTTGAAGAGCGCCTTTTCCGCCTGGTAGCGGGGCGATTCGTCGCTGTTCCCACATCCCTGTAAAAGGAGAATCAAAGCTAGAAAAAATATTTTTTTCATCTACATTCCTCCATCAAGCCGGTCAGCTATCGGCGCCGGGCCGTCCGGTTTCTCTCAAGAAGAGCACCGTGACACCGCCGACGAGAAGATAGGTGGAGATAAATTGCAGCAACTCTGTTGTTATCTGGATATATATCAGTAGCTCGGGAAAAAGCCTGAGAGCGATCACCTGTGATTTGAATCCGAGCAGAAACGTGGGCAGTGACACGATGAAAGTAACAAGTGCCAGTGTAAGTGACGCCGTGTAGTTGCGAAAAGCGAAGCGAAAATTATCGAGCAGCGCGCCGAATGCCGGCCGCGTTGAGAGAAGCACGATAGGAACGGCGAAGATAAAGAACGCCTGAATGATAAGTCCAAAAAGAATGCCGGCTGCTGTAGGAATATGGCGGTGAGGCAGAGATTCCGGGGAAATCGGAATAAGGTAGGGGATATTCGCGACGATGAAGATCGCCGCGAGGGCGACGATCATTACGACGACCAGATGCCCATATCGTTTCATCGTTCCGTGGAAGCTGGAGACGACGCTGGCGGATTTGCCGGAATAGACCGCCGCGACGAGAAGTACCGTCATGCCTTGAGCTATTATATGCAGAAAGAGATCGAGTGCTATGTCGAGTCTCTGCATCGCGAGGGGAAGCAGCATCACGTGGTGGGGGTAGTGTTCCAGCCCGTCGGCCTGTCCGCCCGGGAGAAGATAGGACCAGAATGCATGCAGGCCGCCAGTGCCCGACTCGATGAAAGAGATTATGAGCAGGATCTTGATCACGAAATAGGCGAGAAGCGGCAGGATGACCTTGCTGTTCTGGAGGATCTGGATCGCTTCGTACAGGGCCCGGAAGGCGGCTCGCACTCCCGCCGCAAATCCTTTTCCTTTGATGTCAGCCGATACTCTTCGCGGAGTTGTTTCCATTATTAGTCCGGATTCTCCTTTTATCCCGGCAGCACCTGTTTGATAAACGGAGCGGCCGATTCGATGAATTCGATGATCATGGATTCCGCATCATCTGTGCCGGTCTCCTTGGGTATGACTGTCGAAAATCTTACGAAGGTCGAAACCTGCGGCTTTCCTGACAGCGACCGCCTGGCCTGGTACCACTTGAGGGCAAACTCGTCAGCCACGGGGCCGGTCGGAGTGCTGAACCAGTAGATGACGATCCGCCTCTGAACCCCGTCGGAGATGAGTAGCTTCTTTGCCCTGATCTCACCGTCCGGGATTGTAACGGTAATGATCCCCTCCTGCAATATGTTCCAGCCTGAACCGGGGTAGCAGTTCTTCGGCGAATGGATCTGCGAATGCTCCTGTTGGGCGCCGAAGTATCCGAGAAAGAGCCATATAGGGGGCGACCCATCCCTCAGGAATGTGCGGAATAGGGTGCCGTCGGCTCCGAGTACCGCGAGTGATGCCGGTTCGAGAAAGTTGTCCGAGCCTCTGTAATCGGAGATGTTTTCGGGCATCAGGCTCAGGTCGGGGGGGAGCGGCTGTTCGATCTCACGGTAGCGCATCATAAAGGTATAGACTATGAGCGCTATAACGATGACGAGCAGTAGAGTGAATTTTGTTGTTCTCATCTTATCCACTTCAGCAGCCCCAGACAAAGGACCAGGATCAGGAATCCTGCGAAGAAGACTATCATCCCCGCGATCTGGTGAAGCGTCCCCTCGGCGAAAGCGGGACTGACCGAGTAGGCGCCTGCCGCGGGGACTATGAGGCGCAGT
>DAOUUU010000143.1 GCA_030667985.1 Candidatus Krumholzibacteriota bacterium | reverse complement strand
GATCTGCGAGTATCCTTTTGGCCTCTGAGGGAAGTCCTCGGCGCAGCGCGTTCCATGTGCTGGCTACGAGCACTTCCTGCAGGAATGGACTGTTCTCGTACTTCTTTTGCCACTTAATCCATTCCTTGGCTGCCTCTTCGTCTTTTCCAACGGCCTCCATCGCCATGATGTAAGCCGCCTCGGCCTCATCACGGTATATTTTCTCCTCGTCGCGCTTGCCGGCATTCTTGAAGTCTTCAGCGGCCTTTCCGTATTCCCCGAGCGTAAATCGGATTTCACCCGAGAGAAAGTGGACGGCACATCGCTTGTCCTTGGGAATGTCCGACTCGAGCAATGCTTCTAGCCTTCGCGCCGCGTTCTCGGCAGCGCTGCGACGCTCGGGATCCATTAATAGACGGGCCTGATCGAGAGCCTGGCCGATCTCGGCGAGTGTGCCGGGACCGGGTGCTTTCTTCGTTTCTTCTTTTGTCTCTTCCGCGCTGATCGGGAAAGTGAGGAGGACAACGATCGCACAGAGCGCGATGAAGCTCGTCAAACGGTTATTGTTGCATGAACTCATTCAGATCACTCCTCGCAAATCCTGTCTATTCCTAATCGGAAATTATGATGGGCACTTCACCCTGAGGGCCGGATGTCATGATCTCGATTAAGCGCTCCGGTCCGACAAGTTCCCGCCCTTCGGAATCCATTACCACGAGCCGGTACTTGTAGGCTCCGTCCGGTAGCGGAAGACCCGTCTCGTCCTTTCCGTCCCACATGACATGTGCTGGCGGAGCGCCCTTTCCGCTGAAGCGGCGCACCACATGGCTGGATTTATCGACGATATGGAGCTTCCAGTTAGAGGTCTCAGCCTTTGTCTTGGATTTCAGGTGAATTTTCGTTACCGACTGTGTTCCGAGCGGTGAGAAGGCGGGTGGTATTGCCTCCGAGCTCGCGAAAAAGCCTCCGAACCGGTACGAAATACCGAAACGGTGAGTCATTCCCAATATATGGTCGTTCGCGCCGTAGTCGAACTGCATCCCGTTGGCGAGGCGGAAACTGGCGCCTCCAGTGAGGTACGTATCGTTGTATCCGACTCGTAGCGCCATGCTATGATGGACCCAGAACTCTGTTCCACCGTGGAGTCTCGTTCCATACCAATCGTGGTGGGCGAGCTCGGTAGTGATCAGTCCCCGTCCAGACAGGACGCGTAGGGAGAATCCTCCGCGGAACTCGGATGGAAACTGTTCCTCAATTTCCCGGAGCGTTATGTTCGGGCCGCCGATGTTGAGCATCGACACACCTAGCCGTAGTGTGGGCAGGACGTCGAAAAGCAGGCCGACATCGCCGCCGACACCAGAGCCTTTGAATTCGTCTATACTCTGGCGGACCATCTTGATATTCGCGCCGACCGATAGACGAGGCGACAGGCTCTTAGAGGCGGTGAGCAGGAAAGCCATGTCGCCTTCCTTGAAACTTCCGATGACATCGTTCAGCTCGTTTGTACGCTCGAATTCACCTGAACTCAACGAGAGCAGCGTGAATCCGAATCCAGGCAGGAGTCCCCTCTCCGGGGATGCGAAGCTCAACCCGTTGATGGAGGTTCCCTCGAAAAGCCTGGCTGATTCGAGATAGATCGCGTTCTGATAGATCTGGGTCAGGCAGGCCGGATTCCAGAGGGCTCCGAGCGGCTCGTCCGCTGCGGCGACGAATGCTCCACCGATACCTATAGTCCGGGCAGAAGAGTACCTGGAAAGCCAGTCCCCAGGCGCTCCGCCGTCCTGCTCTTCGGCCAGTGCTGCGTTTGCGCAGGCTATGACCAGAACGAGGCACAGGGCCGAAGTTACGGCGAACAGGTCGTGCTTTCTCATTCGGATGCGTTTCATTGGTCCTCTCCTATTCATCGTACTACCGCTACCCTGCGGCGCATGACGTGAAGTGTTTCTCCGTTTCCTTCCGCTTCGACGACGACGAGATAGCCTCCGCTTGCTACGAAGTCGCCTTTGCCGTTGCGGCCGTCCCAATGGTATTCGTTCAATCCAACTATGCCGCCCTGTTCTCCGCGGCTGAAATTCTCACGGAAAACAAGGGAGCCGCTGATCGTGTATATTCGAAGGGTCACATTCGCGTTGTCGCTCAGCTTGTAAGCGATTGTCGTTTCCGTCTCGCCAGGGTGGAACGGATTGGGATAGTTCGTGATGCTTCCGCCCGGCGCGTTAGGGTCGACGAGCGATGTCTCGATCTCGAGTGACGCGATGAGCGCGCCCGATGTCGCCTGAATCACGCTGATTCCCGGCACTCGCGAGCTCAGAAAATCTGCCTGCGCGATGCCATTGTCATCGGTCAAAGTGTCGAGTGGAGTAAGCACTCCCTCGCCCGAGATCAGCTCGAAATCCAGTTCCTGGCCAGGGACGCCGTTGTCGAATTCATCCATAACCGTTGCGTTAACCGCGGCGTGTTTGTTTCCGCCGACCCATGATGGGTTGCTCGCGAGATCGATCTTCGTTGGTACGCCCGGCGTGACGACGAGCACGTCTGTCGCGGCCGGATCGTTGCCCTGATCGTCTGTCGCGATAAGGATGATCGACTCTGCGTATGTATATGTCTCGGTGATCGACCGCTGTCCCTGGAGCAGCTGGAACTGGGTTGTGAGCAGCGTGCCCCGGCCGGGATCCTGAGTCGATGCATTGAGGACCTCGATATCTATGAGTGAGTTTATCTCTTGTATGACGCTGCCCGCGTCGTTTGTCACCTTGACGGTCAGTGTGAATGGTTCGCCCGCCTGGACCGTGCTGGGATTCACCTCGGCCTCGAGGTGAAATCCGCTCGTGATGGCCCGCACCTGAGTAGTGCTCACCGGCATGGCCGGTTGCGACAGGTTCGTTGCGGTTATCTGCTGGTAACCGCCTGTCGAGAGCCGGACGCTCATCGCGGCCACTCCATCTGTCAGGTACGTGTCGGGCGGGAGCTCCGCCATGGGATCGCTCGATGTGATCTGGATCTGTTCGGCTACACCGGTCACAGGATTCCACCACGTGTCGGTCGCATAGACCGTGACGGTGAAGGAGTAATTGATCGACTGGTCCGTAGCCTCTCCGGCTCTTCCCGTCTCCGTGCCGTAAGCTATCTCTTCACCGGGGGCCAGTATGAGGATCCTGGCGTAGGGACCAAAGAGTATCTCGACAGGCCTCGATGTATGCGGGGCCTTTGATGTCGAATCGACGTCGGCCGCGGTGATTGTCTGGAATCCGCCCTTGTAGAGAGTGGCGGGGAAGGCGATCTCGCCGCTCACCAGCGTTGTCTCCGCGGGCATATTGGCGAAAGCGTCGGTAGAGCTGATGGCGATGCGGTCGCTAATGCCGGACACGCGGTTCCAGAACTCGTCCACTGCGCGCACGCTGACTGTAAAGCTCGATCCCGCGTTGTGGCTCGTCGGTTCTCCTGTGTAACCTGTTTCGGTGCCGCCCATCGCCGTCTGACCCGGGAGCAACACCTGCAACCCCACGTAGGGGCCCGGCAAAACCTGGAAGGTGTTACTCATGCCTGTATGGGGGGGAGACGAGAAATCGCTGCATGTGAACGATACTGCTCCGCCCGCTCCCTTGAAGATCATATCACCGCTCCAGACGCCGCTCGTGAAAGCGATCGACTGCGGTGTGATGCTGCCCGCTCCGGTGTTGGCGGAGAGAAGCGCGTCTCCAAAGAAATCCGTGATCGTATTGCTGTTCAAATCCGTAGCTCGGATCGTGACCGCTACGGGCACTCCGGCGACTTGAGGCGAGGCGATCGCGTCTATCTCGAAGTGATCCGGAGCGGCCGGGATCACCTGGATCGGATCGCATGTCATACTTGTGATCGAGCCGTTGGAAATATCCGTCACGGTGAGGGTCTGGGCGCCGACCGTGCCCAGCGAGAGGCTGAGTTGATCGTACCCTACGTTCAGCTTGCCTGAGACCGGTGTGCTCGCGGCCGGATCGCTCGATAGGATGCGGATATCATCCGAGCTCTCGACGAGGTTCCAGTACTCGTCGGTAGCGTATACATCGCAGATGAAACTCAGGCCGGCCGCCTGGGAAGCCGGCGACCCGAACAAGCCGGTGATGCTGCCGGGATAAGGATCTTGACCGGGAACGATGATCTGTAATCGCGCGAATGGCCCGGGGTGCACGACCAACGGATCGCTCGTCCCGTCCTTTGACGGACTCGATTCGAGATATGCGTATATGTTGACATTTCCACGGTTGACGCTCGACTCGTCGGCGCGGAACATCGTGAGCTGACCCGCCCAAGTGCCGTTGACCAACGTGACGGCGTCCGGCTCTATACGACCCTCGCCGTAGCTCGTCATCTCCCTCAGGCGAACGGTGCCGGTGAATCCCGTTACCGTTTGCCCGGTCGGATCGACTGCGGTGAGCGTGAAGTCCCTGGGCACGCCTGCATATGAGTGCTTCTGAGCGATGTCGTTGAATAAAAATCCATAGAGAGCCATGACGGTCACATAAGAAGATGTCGCGTCCGGTATTGTCGGATCCGACTCGTCGCTGGACGTCACTATAAAGGAACCGGCCGCATTCATTGTTATCGCCAGCTCCGTCCGTCCGTTTATGAGCTGTGTGTTCGGTGGCAAGCTTGCGCTCACGTCCGTAGAGGATAGTGATACGACGTGAGTAATCGACGATACGAGGTTGTACGAGTCGTCGCACGCCAGCACCCGGACAGTGAATGGGACACCGACCGTTTGAGCCACGGGCGCGCCCGTCTTGCCGGACGGTGTGCCCGTGGACGCGGTCTCACCAGGAAGCAAGACCAGCATCTTCGTGTATACCTGCGCCTGTGCTGTAGTCGCGGTCATCGATAATGCGAGCGCTGCGACGCAGAATATCGATATGATAAACAGTGGTTTTCTCAGCTTCTGATACACGGCATTCTCCCTCTTTGAACAAAAGCTACGATGCACAGCAATTCCTCGTTGCTTGCGCGAAGCGTATGTAATCTGAGGATATTTTCCTCTAATGTACTATTTGCCGAATGCCGGAAACTGCATAGCCTATGCCACTATTTGTTTTGCTATGGCGGAGTGGATCTATCGGTAGTGAGAACTCCATGAAATAGTAAGAGTTGTGGGATTTCGCCTACGGTATCTTTGTGTAGCCAAGTGTGCTGTTGTGGCTTGAAGGTGCTTTATGACTGATTGCAAAAGAGGCTTGGACAACGCGGTGCTATAAAGGGCTTTAAGGGAAATCTGACCATCATGCG